>NZ_JAZAQP010000044.1:0-52604 GCF_036231725.1 Pseudomonas sp. JH-2
GGTGTAGCGCGCCGCTCCGAGTGCGTTGATGTCTCTCGTTTCGCCCCCTCGGGCGAGTCACTTTTGTCAAACGCCACAAAAGTAACCAAAAAGGCTTGCCCCGCATACGGGCCCGATGGAGCCGGGCTACCCTCGCGAACTCCCCCGCCACGGAGGCCCGCCCCGACAGCACGTCCCTGTGCTGATCGGGGCTCTCGCGACATCCATGTCGCATGACCTCCTGAGCGCCGGTTTCGCTCGGCCTTCTGAAGGGGCGTTCCGGTGCGCTCGGTTGTTTCTCTGGAAGTCCAAACGCCAGAGCAAAAGCGCTTTTGCTTTTCGTAGGAGCGAGCTTGCTCGCGAACCCTGACTCCGTCCCCCTCCCTAACCCTCCCCCGCAAGCGGGAGAGGGGACCGTTCGGCGCGATGCGAAACCATGAGGCTCCCGGGCTCCTCGTAGGGCGCATAACGCCTACGGCGTTATCCGCCGAATCGCGGACAGAGTCCGCTCCTACGGTTCCAGGACGCACGGGCGTAGGAGCGGACTCCGTCCGCGATTGGATTCGCTGGCCGTGCCAGACGCCCCGGTGGCACGGACGGCGGCGGATAACCGCGAACGGTTATTCGCCCTACGGCTGGGCAGGGTCGTAGAAGCAACCACTGTTCGCGAGCAAGAACTAGACGTCCCCCTCGCTCCTACGAGAAGCCGTGCTCGCCTCCCCTCGCCCGCGAGTCAGTCCGGGTACTGCGCCTGGATGACGATCTCCAGGGCATCCGGGCGCCAGAACTCCCGGTCCAGCTCCACCACCCGCCCGCCCTCGGCGTAGCTCAGGCGCTCCAGGTACAGCCCCGGCGCACCCGGCGCCAGTTGCAGCGGCGCGGCCTGGTCCGCGCCCAGGGCGCAGGGGTGCATGGCCAGCTCGCAGCGCTGCGGGCGCTTGCCGAAGCGCTCGCGCAGCACTTGCGTGAGGGAGCCGTCCAGGTCCTCCTCCAGCAACCCCGGGCACCAGGCGGCGTCCAGCAGGATGCGCTCCAGCAGCACCGGGCGCCGGTCGATCCAGCGCCGCCGCTCGATGGCGAACAGCAAGGCGCCCTCCTCCAGGCCCATGCGCCGGGCGGTCGGCGCGTCGGCGGCGCACTCGCGGCGGCTCAGGGTTTCGGTGCGCGGCTGGCGGCCCTGGGCGGCGACGTATTCCATGAAGCCCTGGGTGCGGGTGGGGTTGTAGCGCACCCGCGGCGGCGCGACGAACCAGCCGCGGCGGTTCTCGCGGTACAGCAGGCCCTCGGTCTCCAGCTGCTGTAGGGCCTCGCGCAGGGTCACCCGGGTGCAGCCGAAGCGCTCGGCCAGCTCGCGCTCGCCCGGCAGCTTCGCGGCCAGGCCGCCCTGGCGGATGTCCGTGGCCAGCTGGTCGCGGATGCGCAGGTAGTGCAGGGGTCGTTCGGCCGCCATGGTGGGCTCTCCAGCGAAAGGCGCGCCATTATAAAGGCAGCGGGTACGCGCGCAGGCCGGCTTCACCGGATCGTCACAATGGGCGTCTAGTCTGGCCTAGACCATCGTCCAGACCACCGCGCCATGCCCGCCTCGACACCCGCCGACCTACCCCGCTTCACCTCCCTGCTCTTCGGACTCGCCGGCGACCTGGTGGACTTCGGCGCCCGCACCCTGCCCCTCGCCCTGCAGCAGAGCTGCCCGGAGTGCCCGCAGGAACGCCTCGCCGAAGCCGCCACCCTGGCCCCGCACCAGGCCCTGAGCCACGTGCTCGGCCGCCTGCCCAGCGCCGAGGAGATAGCGCGCTTCCGCAGGCGCCTGGCGGAAGCCGCCGACGCCCATGCCGAACTCATCGCCGAAGCCCTGCCAGCCCTCCAGCAACTGAACCGCCAGGGCGTACCCTGCGCCTGGCTGGAGGAGCTGCCGGAGCCGGCCAGCGAACGCCTGGCCGCCGCCCTCGACGGCGCCCTGGACAACGGCATCGCCCACGCCGGCCGCCCCTGGCCGGCGCCGGACGCCTGCTGGCGCGCGCTGATGGAGCTGGGCACGCCGCAGCTGGACGGCTGCGTGCTGGTCAGCAGCCAGCCACGCCTGCTCCAGGCCGGCCTCAACGCCGGGCTGTGGACCATCGGCCTGGCCGCCAGCGGCCCGTTGTGCGGCCTCTCGGTGCGCGACTGGGAGGCGCTGGACGGCCCCCGGCGCGACCTGCGCCGCGCCCAGGCGACCTTCGGCCTGTACCGCCTGGGCGTGCACTCGGTCATCGACCACCTGGGCGAGCTGGATTCCTGCCTGCTGGACATCGCCAGCCGCCGCGCCAAAGGAGAAAAACCATGAACCGCGCCCGCCACGCCTTCCTCGACGAGCTGGCCGAACGCTTCGCCCGCCACGGCGCCGAGCCCTACGGCGAATCCGTGAGCCAGGCCGAGCACGCCCTGCAGTGCGCCACCCTGGCCGAACGCGCCGGCTGTTCCGACAGCCTGGTGATCGCCGCCCTGCTGCACGACATCGGCCACCTCTACGAGAACCCCGACGAGATCGAGGCCTGCGACCTGCGCCACGAGGAAGTCGGCGCCAACCTGCTGCGCGCCCTGCTGCCCGAGGCGGTGTGGCAACCGATCCGCCTGCACGTGGCCGCCAAGCGCTACCTGTGCGCGGTGGACGCGGCCTACCACGCCGGCCTGTCGCCGGCTTCGCGGCACAGCCTGGCGCTGCAGGGCGGGCCCTTCGACGAGCGCGGCGCCAGCGCCTTCCTCAGCATCCCCTACGCCCAGGACGCCGTCACCCTGCGGCGCCTGGACGACCTCGGCAAGGACCCGGCCATGCGCACCCCGGAGCTGGCGCACTTCTTCCCGCTGCTGGAACGCCTGCTGCGCATTGACGGGCATCAGACACGGTTGCGTCCGGCGAGTTAAGCTGTGTGGCATGGAGATGGATTTTTCGCCGCCGTGCGGCAGTCCATCCTGGGTAGCCACCGCAGAAGGAAACCACCATGCCCACACGTCAACTGCATGAAGAACTGCAGCGACTGCGCGACCAGCTGGAACAGCAGCCGCCGCTGAGCGAAGAACAGCGCTCGGAGCTGCAGACACTGATCCAGGACATCGAACTGCAACTGGCCAACGAGGAAGCGCTGGCCGACGAAAGCCTGCTGGACGGCGTCAACCTCGCGGTGGAGCGCTTCGAGGTCAGCCACCCGACCCTCGCCGGCACCCTGCGCTCGATCATGCAGAGCCTGGCCAACATGGGCATCTGAACCCCTCTCCCGGCGGCCCGCCCCTCCCGGCGCGGGCCGCATCGCCTTTACCAGAGCGGCAATGTGTAACTAATGATGACGCGGGTTTCGTCCACGTCGTTGCCGAAGTCGCTGCGGAAGCTGCCGTTGCGCACCTTGAAGCCGAGGTTCTTCAGCGGCCCGCCCTGCACCACGTAGCCGATGTCGGTGTCGCGTTCCCACTCCTTGCCGTTGCCCTGGCCGTTCAACAGGTCGATGTTGTCGCCGCGCAGGTAGCGCGTCATGAAAGTCAGCCCGGGCAGCCCGATGGCGGCGAAGTCGTAGTCGTAGCGCAGCTGCCAGGAACGCTCGTCCTTGTTGGCAAAATCGCCGATCTGCACGAAGTTGGTCAGGTAGGGGTCGGTGCCGGCCAGATAGGCGTAGCCGGTGTCGCCGGACATGCGCTGGTAGCCCAGGCCGAAGCCGTGGCCGCCCAGGCGGTAGGTGAACAGCGCGTTGAGCGCGCGGTTGTCGACGTTGCTGCCACCCTCGTCGGTGGAGCGCGCCCAGCGGATGTCGGACTTCAGCGACTGGTCCCTGGCGATCGGCAGGACGTGCACCAGGCCCAGGTAGTGCTGGCGGTAGAAGTCCTCCAGGTTGCCGTAGTGGTAGCTGGTGCTCAGGTTGTCGTTCCAGCGGTAGGTGCCGCCGGCCAGGTTGAAGCGGTCGCTGGTGGTGTGCCGCCCGGGCAGGATGTTGCGCTTGTTGCCACGGGTGATGCTCATGTCCTCGGCGTTGCTCGAATCGCGCTGCTTCACCTGGCGCAATTGGCCGAGCTGCACGGACAGGCCGTCGATCTCGCCGATTTCCGCCAGGCCGCCCTGGAAGGTCTGCGGGTGCAGGCGGGTGTCGTTGTACTGCACCACCGGCAGCTTGGGTGTCAGGGTGCCGACCTTCAGGGTGCTCTTCGAGGCGCGCAGCTTGGCGGTCAGGCCCAGGTCGGAATAGTCGTCGGCGGCGCGGCGGTCGCTGGCCGAGTACGGCAGCAGGCCGGAGCCGGAGCGGTCGGGGCTGGAGTCCAGTTTCAGCCCGAGCAGGCCCAGGGCATCGACGCCCACGCCGACGGTGCCGTCGGTATAGCCGGATTCGTAGCGCAGCAGGAAGCCCTGCGCCCATTCCTCCGAATACGACTGGCTGGCGCCGGACTGGCGGTAGTCGCGGTTGAAGTAGAAGTTGCGCAGCTCCAGGCTGGCCTTGCTGTCGCCGATGAAGTCGGCCTGGGCGAACAATGGCAGGCAGGCGGCGGCCGAGGCCAGCGCCCGTGCGGGAAGATTTTTCATTGTTGTTGTCTCTTCGTTCGGATGAGGTGAAGCGGCGCCCTCCTGCGGCGCCGCGTGGGGAGTCGCGGTCAGTCGCCGAGCATGCCCTCCAGGCGTTGGCGCACCAGGGCCCGGGCCTGCTCGACGATGCCGCGCAGCAGTTCGGCGCAGCCCGGCTCATCAAAGATCAGGCCCTGGACCATGCCCGCCGACCAGATGCCCAGGTCGGTGTCGCCCTGCTCGTACACGGTGCGCCCGCGCTGGCCGCTGACCAGCGCGGCGATATCGGCGTAGGTCGCCCCGCCGCGCGCCTCGATCGCCCGCACCTCCTGGCTCACCGCGTTGCGCGCCACCCGCGCGGTGTTGCGCAGGCTGCGCATGATGAGGTCGGTGGAGCGCTCGTCGGCGGCGCGAATGGCCGCCTTCACCTGCGGGTGGATCGGGCATTCGCGGGTGCTGAGGAAGCGCGTGCCCATGTTGATGGCGTCCGCCCCCAGCGCCAGCGCCGCCACCAGCCCGCGGCCGTCGGCGAAGCCGCCGGAGGCGATGATCGGCACCCGCAGGCGGTTGGCCGCCACGGGGATCAGCACCAACCCGGGGATGTCGTCCTCCCCCGGATGGCCGGCGCACTCGAAGCCGTCGATGGACACCGCATCCACGCCCAGTTGCTCGGCCTTGAGCGCGTGGCGCAGCGAGGTGCACTTGTGGATCACCTTGACGCCGTGGCGGCGCAGCTCGGCGATGTGCTCGCCGGGGTTGTTGCCGGCGGTCTCGACGACGCCGATGCCGGCCTCGACGATCACCGCGCGGTACTCGGCGTAGGGCACCGGCTTCTGCGTCGGCAGCAGCGTCAGGTTGACGCCGAAGGGCCTGTCGGTCAGCTCGCGGCAGCGGGCGATCTCGCCGGCCAGCGCTTCCGGCGTCGGCTGCGTCAGCGCCGACAGCGTGGCCAGGCCGCCGGCGTTGGCCACCGCCGCGGCCAGCTCGGCGCGCCCCACCCACTGCATGCCGCCCTGCATGATCGGGTGCTCGACGCCGAAGGTCTCGGTGAAACGGGTCTTGAACACGCTCATGGCTGGCCCCCGCGGCTCAGATCGGGTCCCAGGAGAACACGTCCGGGCTGCGCGCCAGGTCCATGAAGCTGCCGCGCAAGGCCGGCATGCCGTGCTCGGCGATGCTCTGCGGGGTCCAGCCGTGCTCGCTGTGCACGCTGCGCAGCGGGCGGCTCTGGCTCATCAGGAACAGCTCGTGGTTGCGCGCGGCGAACACCTGGCCGTTGACCTCGCGGGCGGCGTCGGAGGCCAGGTACACGGCCAGGGGCGCGTTCTTCTCCGGGGTCATGCGCTGCAGCTTTTCCACCCGCGCCTTCTGCTCCGGGGTCTGGGCCGGGATGGAGTCGGTCATGCGGCTCCAGGCGAAGGGCGCGATGCAGTTGGAGCGCACGTTGTAGCGCTGCATGTCGAGGGCGATGGACTTGGAGAGGGCGACGATGCCCAGCTTGGCCGCCGAGTAGTTGGCCTGGCCGAAGTTGCCGATCAGCCCCGAGGTGCTGGTCATGTGCACGAAGGCGCCGCTGCCCTGCTCGCGGAAGCGCTCGGCGGCGGCGCGGCTGACGAAGAAGCTGCCGTTGAGGTGGACGTTGATCACCGACAGCCAGTCCTCGGCGCTCATCTTGTGGAAGATGGCGTCGCGCAGGATGCCGGCGTTGTTGACCACGATGTCGAGCCGGCCGAAGGCGTCCAGGGCGCTGGCGACGATGCGCCGGGCGCTGTCCCAGTCCGCCACGCTGTTGGTGTTGATCGCCCCCTCGCCGCCGCGCTGGCGGATCAGCCCGAGGGTCTCCTCGGCCGGAGAGGCGGAGCCACCCTCGCCACCCAGGGACACGCCGATGTCGTTGATCAGCACCTTCGCCCCGCTGTCGGCCAGGGCCAGGGCGATCTCGCGGCCGATGCCGCCACCGGCGCCGGTGACGATCGCTACCTTGCCTTCGTTGAGTCGTTCGGTCATCGCACTTTCCTCTCGTATGAATTCGCTGGGCGGCCCGGCAACGGCCGGGCCGCGCGGGGTTCAGCCCGGCAGGCCGAGCAGGCTCTTGGCCAGGATGTTGCGCTGGATCTCGTTGGTGCCGCCGTAGATGGTGGTGGGCCGCGACTGGATGAAGATGCCCGCCGGGTGCAGCTCGGGGTCGTCGGCGAAGGGCTGCAGCAGCGCCGAGTCGGGGCCGGCGATCTCCAGGCCCAGCTCGCTGATGCGCTGGTACAGCTCGGACTGGTGGATCTTCAGCATCGACACGTCCGGCCCCAGGCTCTCGCCGCGCCGCAGGCGCTCGGCGAAGCGCTCGTACAGCGCCTTGTGGCAGTCCAGGTCCATGCTCAGCGCGGCGAAGCGCTGGGCGAACGCCGGGTCGTCCCACAGGCCCTGGTGGCGGGCCAGGCGCACCAGGCGTTCGAGGGCGAAGGTGGCCTGCTTGGGCGAGCCGAGGAAGATGCGCTCGAAGCCCAGCAGCGCCTTGGCCATGCTCCAGCCCTGGTTGACCTCGCCCACCAGGTGGTCGGCCGGCACCCGCACCTCGTTGAAGAACACCTCGCAGAACTCGCCCTGCAGCTCCAGGTTGAGGATCGGCCGCACCTCCACGCCGGGGCTGTCCATGGGCACCAGCAGGAAGCTGATGCCCTGCTGCGGCTTGCCGCCGCGCTCGGTGCGCGCCAGCACGAAGATCCAGTTGGCCTCGCTGCCCATGGTGGTCCAGGTCTTCTGGCCGTTGATCACCCAGTGGCCGCCCTGCAGCACCGCCTCGGTGCGCAGGCTGGCCAGGTCGGAACCGGCGTTGGGCTCGCTGTAGCCCTGGCACCAGATGTCCTCGCCGCTGAGGATGCGCGGCAGGAAGCGCCGGCGCTGGGCGTCGCTGCCGTAGCGGATGAGCAGCGGGCCGAGCATGGTGATGCCGCTGTCGGGCAGGCGCGCGCAGCCGTAGCCTTCCATCTCCTCGATCATGATCAGCTGCTTGCCGGCGCTCAGGCCCATGCCGCCGTACTCCACCGGCCAGCCGGGGCACAGCCAGCCCTGGCGCGACAGCGCCTGGTACCACTCCCAGGTGTCGTCGCGGCCCAGGCGGTGGGCCGGGTTGCGGATGCGTTGCGGGTAGTTGGCGGCGATCCAGTCGCGCACCACCAGGCGGAATTCGCCATCGCCCAGGGCGTTGTAGTCGGTCATCTCAGTGTCCTTCGAAGTGGGGGGTGCGCTTGGCCAGGAAGGCCGCCTTGCCTTCGGCATGGTCGGCGCTGAGGAACAGCTGGCTCTGCAGCTCGCCCTCGCGCTCCAGCAGCAGGTCCAGCCCCTCGGCCAGCAGGGCCTTGGTCATGGCCAGCGGCAACGGCGCCTGTTGCTCGACCAGGGCCGCGCGCCGCAGCGCCGTCTCCAGGGCCACGCCGGGGGCGCAGAGCTGGTCCACCAGGCCGATGCGCAGCGCCTCCTGCGCTTCCAGCACCTCGCCGAACATCAGCAGCTGCCGCGCGCGGCCGTGGCCGATGCGTGCCGGCAGGCTGTGCAGCAGGCCCAGGTCGGCGAGCAGGCCGACCTTGCCGAAGCCGGCGGCGAAGCGCGCCGTGGCGCCGCACACCAGGCTGTCGCAGGCCAGGGCGATGGACAGCCCGGCGCCCACCGCCCAGCCCTCGATGGCGGCCACCAGCGGCTTGCCCATGCGCACCATCTGCCGCACCAGGCGGGCGTTGGCCTGCATCCGCGCGCGGCCGGCGCCGAGGGTTTCCACGCGCATGTCGCCCAGGTCGCCGCCGGCGCAGAACACTTCCGCGCTGCCGGTGAGCACCACGCTGCGCACGGCGGCGTCGCGCTCGGCCTCTTCCAGGGCGCCCAGCAGTTCCATGCGCAGCGCCGGCGACAGGGCGTTGCGCCGCGCCGGGTTGTTGAAGCGCAGCAGGCGCACGCTGCCGTGGGTCTCTTGCAGCAGGAGCTCGCTCATCAGGCCACCTCCCCGTGCAGCAGGGCGATGTAGCGCGCCCGGTGGAAGGCCAGCGAGCCCTGGGCGTTGAGCAGCACCATGGCGCGGCGCAGGAACAGGCCGATGTCGGCCTCGTCGGTGTAGCCGATGCCGCCGTGCAGCTGGATCGCCTGGCGGGTGACCAGCAGCGCCGCCTCGCTGGCGCGCACCTTGGCGGTGGACACCAGGCGCTGCACCTGGTGGGCCGGCGCGTCGGCGTCGATGGCCGCGGCGGCCTCGGCGACCATGGCGCGGGCCAGTTCGATCTGGATCTTCAGGTCGACCATGCGGTGCTGCAGGGCCTGGAAGCTGCCAATGGCGCGGCCGAACTGGCTGCGCACGCCGAGGTACTCGCGGGTGCGCTCGAAGGCGGCGTCCATCGCCCCCACCAGGTAGGCGGCGCAGGCCAGCGCGGCTTCGTCCAGGGCCGGCGGCGGCGCCTGCAGCAGGCGCGCCGGGGTGCCGTCGAAACGCAGGCGCGCCAGGTGGCCGCCGTCCTGGGCCGGCTCGCTGCGCAGCTCCAGGCCCTCGGCGTAGCTCTCCACCAGGGCCAGGCCCTGGTCACAGGCCACCAGCCAGGCGTCGGCGGCGGCGCCCAGGTGGACGTGGGCGACCTCGCCGCGCAGCGCGCCATCGCGCCACAGTGGCCGCGCGGCGGCGCCCTCGTAGCCGATGCCGGCCGGCAGGATCAGCCGCTCCCCGGCCAGCAGCGCGTCGCGCTCGGCCTGCGGCAGCAGCGGCGCCACCAGGCTGGCCTCGATCAGCGGCTCGGGCAGCAGGCCGCGGCCCAGTTCCTCCAGCAGCGCGGCGTACTCGGCCATGCCCAGGCCGCTGCCGCCCTGCGCCTCGGCCAGGCGCAGGCCCGGCCAGCCCATGGCGCAGACCTCGGCCCAGGCCGCGCGGTCCACCCCCGGCGCCTGGAAGCGCTGGCGGCGCACGCGGTTCAGGTCGCCATCGCGCGGCACCAGGGAGGCGGCGCTGTCGCGAATCAGCCGCAGGCGCTCCTCGCGCTCGCCGGCCATCTCGGTGTTCTCGGTCATCTCGTCATTCTCGTGTCGGTTGAACGGCTCCGGCCTGGGCGGGCCGGTACTTGAAGCTGCCGGTGGCGGTGGCGACCAGCTCGCCCGCCTCGTCGCGGATCTCCGCGGCGCAGAAGCACAGGGTGCGGGTGCGCCGCAGCACCCGGCCGACGGCGTTCAGCTCGTCGCGGGTGCTGCCCATGAAGTGCGTGGCCATGTCGATGGTGACCATCGAGCAACCCGGCGAGCAGATGCGGATGGCCCCGGCCATGGCGGCGTCGAGCACGCTCATCAGCACGCCGCCGTGGAAGTGCTCGAGGTAGTTCATCAGCTCCGGGCGGTGCCTCAGGCGGATGCGCGCCACCTCGCCCTCGGCCCAGCGTTCCAGGCCGAGGAACTCCTGGAAGGTGAAGCGGCCGGTGGGAAACACGCTCGCGGGCTCGGCCGGGGCGGCCGCCAGGGTCGAATCGTTCATCGCAGGGGCTCCGTCATGGGGTCAGGCCTTGAGCGGCCGCGGCTCGGCGGCGTCAGCGGCGTCGGCACGCGCCGGGGCGGGCCCGGGCGGGGCGTCGGCATCGCTCGCCGCGCGGTTCGGGTCGTACAGGCGGTCGGGGATGAACAGCGCCGGGATCAGGCCGGTGATCACGTAGGTGATGCCCATCACCAGGAAGCCCGCGCCGATGGAGACGTGCGAGGCCAGCAGGCCGATGGCCGCCGGCGCCACCGCCGCGCCGACGCGGCCGAGGTTGTAGGCGGTGCCCACGGCGGCGCCGCGCACCCGGGTGGAGAAGCTCTCGGTCATGTAGGTGGCCAGCACGCCCACCGGCACGCCGTAGATGAAGCCGAACAGCGCGAGGATCCAGACGATGTTGTCCGGCGTGTGCCAGAACACGATCAGCGGCATGAAGATGGCGCTGCCGATGGCGCCGGCGGCGAAGGTGGCGCGGCGGCCGAAGTAGTCCGAGGCCATCCCGGCGACCACCTTGCCGAGGATCATCGCGGTGTAGGTACCGACCATGTAACCGGTCATGGACTTGAAGTTCATGCCCAGCTCGCTTTCCAGGTACGAGGGCATCCAGTTGTTGGTGCCGTAGTAGCCGAACAGCAGGAAGCACGAGGTCAGCGCCCAGAGCAGGAACATGCGGCGCGTGGCCGGCTCGCCCAGCAGGCCGCGCAGGCCGCCACCGGCGGCGGGTGCGGCGCGCACGCCGGCCGGTTGCTGGCGGCGCTGGGCCTGGGCCGCCAGCCAGGACGGCGACTCCGGCACCCAGGGCCGCAGCGCCAGGCAGACCAGCGCCGGGGCCAGGGCGGTGAAGAACAGCGCGCGCCAGCCGAAGTCGGGGATGATCTGCCCGGCGAGGATGGTCGCCACCAGGTAGCCCACGGTCCAGCCGGCCTGCATGGTCGCCAGGATGGTGGTGCGGTACTTCGAGGTGACGAACTCGGACATCAGGATGTTGCAGGCGACGAACAGCGAGCCCAGGCCCAGGGAGGACAGGAAGCGGATCAGCGCGAACTGCCAGTAGTTGTGGGTCATGCCCAGCAGCGCGGTGCCGACCGAGAAGATCACGATGGTCCAGGTCACCACCCGCACCCGGCCGAAGCGGTCGCAGCACCAGCCGCCGTAGATGCCGCCGATGGCCATGCCGGCCAGGGTGATGCTGCCCAGCGAGCCGGCCTCGAAGTTGCTCAGGCCGAACTCGGCCTTGAGGCTGTTCAGGCTGTAGGCGAGGAACATCAGGTCGACGCCGTCGGCGAGCAGCCCGAGGAAGCAGAAGAAGAAAGCGATGACCAGCGTACGCCGGGAAAACACGGGGCCCTGGGGAGGGCTCAGGGATGCGTTCATTGTTCTTGTTCTCGCAGGTGGGTTGAGGTGGGGTCGCGCCGTGCCGCCCGGGTCAGTTGCCGGCCTCCGGGGTCAGGCGCACGCGGCCGTTGTCCAGCACCACCACATCGCGCTCGACCACGCGGGTGCGGAAGGAGCCGTCGTTCCAGATTTCCGTGCGCAGGGTCTCGCCCGGGAACACCGGCGCGGAGAAGCGCACCTGCAGTTGCCCGAAACGCTCGGCGCGGTAGTCGGCGAAGCCGCGCAGCAGGGCGTGGAAGGCCACGCCCAGGGTGCACAGGCCATGCAGGATCGGCCTGGGGAAACCGCCGCGCGCCGCGGCCGCCGGGCTGGCGTGGATCGGGTTGTCGTCGCCGTTGAGGCGGTAGTACAGGGCCTGCTCCGGGCGCGTCGGCAGGTCGATGGCCAGGTCCGGCGCGCGCTCGGGCAGGCGGTGCGGCTGGCTCGACGACCGGCCGTCGCCGCCGAAGCCGCCGTCGCCGCGCAGGAAGGTGGTGCCGCGGGCGATGGCCAGCACCGCGCCGCTGGCGGCATCGCTCAGCACCTTCTCGCTGTACAGCAGCGCGCCCTTGCCGGCGCCCTTGTCCACCAGGCCGGTGACGCGGGTGCGGCCGACCACCTCGCCTTCCGGCGGCAGCGGCCTGAGCCATTCCACGCTCTGCTCGCCATGCACCAGGCGCAGGGCGTCGACGCCGGTGTCCGGATTGCCCAGCCAGAAACCGGGGTGGCCCAGCACCACCGCCATGCACGGCAGCGCCTGGATATCGCGGTTGGCGTCGACGAAGGCCAGTTGGTGCTCGTCCATCGGGTCGGCGCCCAGGCCCACGGACAGCGCGTAGAAGGCGCTGTCCTCGCGGCTGTAGCGCTGGCGCACCTCGGGGATGCGGTAGTTCAGCAGGTGCTCAGGATTCAGCGCCATGGGCCACCTCCTCGACTTCCAGCACCGCGTCGGCGGCCCAGGCGCCCTGCCCCTCGGGCATGGCGAACACCGGGTTGAGGTCCACCGAGCGCAACCGCGGGCCGGCCTGGGCGGCGAACCGCGAGAGCCGCGAGAGCACCTGCGCCAGCGCCTTCACGTCGGTCACCGGGCGGCCGCGGGCGCCGAGCAGCAGGGGCGCGCCCTTGATGCTGCGGATCATCGCCTCGGCTTCCGCGGCGTCGAACGGGCAGCGGCGGAACACCACGTCCTTGAGCACCTCGACGAAGATGCCGCCGAGGCCGAACACAGCCACCGGGCCGAACTGCGGGTCGCGCTGGATGCCCATGAAGCACTCCACGCCGCCCTGCAGCTGGCGCGCCACCAGCACGCCATCGATACGCGCCGCGGGCGCGTGTTCGGCGGCGCGGCGCAGCAGCAGGTCGAAGCCCTCGCGTACGGCCTCGGCGCTGTCCACGCCCAGCAGCACGCCGCCGATCTCGGATTTGTGCAGGATGTCCGCCGAGGCGATCTTCAGCACCACCGGGTAGCCGATCGCTTCGGCGAAGGCCACCGCGTCCGCGGCGTTGCCCAGCACCCGCTCCGGCGCCGACTCGATGCCGGCGCCGGCCAGCAGCTGCTTGGCCTCCGCCTCGCCGGGGGTCTGCGCCGGCAGCTCCACGCCGCCGGGCACCGGCACCTGGCGCAACGGCCGGGCGAAGGCCTCGCCGAGCCGGCCCATGGCCTGGATGGCGTACACCGCGCGGGTGGGGTCCTCGAACAGGGCGAAGCCGGCCTTCTCGTAGGGCGCCAGTTCCTCGCCCTCGCCCATCACCGAGACCACGAACAGGCGCTCCGGGTGGTCCGCCTTGATGCGGGCGAACTGCTCGGCCAGGCGCGGGCCGATGGACGCGGCGGTGCCGGCCTGGGTGAAGAAGGCGATCAGCGAGCGGTAGCCGCCGTCCACCACCATGGATTCGGTGAAGTCGTGCACCAGGCTCAGGTCGTTCAGCGCCTGGGCGGTGCAGTCCACCGGGTTGATCGGCGAGGCGAAGGACAGCCGCTGCTTTAGCCGCGCCTGGGCCGCCTCGGGCATGGGCGGCATGGGCAGGCCCACCTCTTCGGCGGCGTCGCTGACGATGATGCCGGCGCCGCCGCTGACGGTGATCATCCCCAGGCTGTTGTTCACTGGGTAGATGCGCTGGGTGGCGAGGTAGGCGATGTCCATCAGCTCCTCGGTGTTGCGCGCGCGGACCACGGCGTAGTCGGCCAGCACCGCGTCCAGCACCTTGTCGTCGCCGGCCAGCGAGGCGGTGTGGGACATGGCCGCGCGGCCGCCCAGCTCGCTGCGCCCAACCTTGTGCAGGATCACCGGCTTGCCGGCGCGGTGGGCGGCCGCCAGGGCGGCGAGGAAACTGTCGACGTTGCGGATGGACTCGGCGTAGGCCATGACCACGTCGACCTCCGGCGACTCCACCAGCCAGCCGATGGCGTCGCCCAGGGTGACGTCGGCCTCGTTGCCGGTGGCCACGCAGATCGGCGTGCCCAGCCCGCGCTGCCGCGCCAGCCCCAGCAGGTGCGCGCCATAGGCGCCGGACTGGGTGGCGATGCCGACGCGCCCGGCCAGTGGCGTGCCGCGCTCCAGGCTGGTGGAGAAGAAGGCGTAGTAGCCCAGGTTGGCATTGAACACGCCCAGGGCGTTGGGCCCCAGCAGGCGCATGTTCGCCGCGCGGGCGGCCTCGACCAGGGCCTCCTGCATCTGCTCGCCCTCGCCGCCCACCTCGCTGAAGCCGGAGGAGAACACGATGGCGCTGCGCGCGCCCTTGCGGCCCAGGGCCCGGATGGTCTCCAGCACCTGCGGCGCCGGCAGCGCGACTATGGCCACGTCGGGCGCCTCGGGCAGCGCCTCGACGCTGGCGAAGGCCGGCAGGCCCTGGATCTCGCTGCGGTTGGGGTTGACCGGGAGGATGCGGCCGGCGAAGCCGTTGCGCAGCATGTAGGCGATGGGCCGGCCGCCGATGCGGTGCGGGTCGCTGGAGGCGCCGACCACGGCCACGGAACGGGGTTGCAGCAGGGGCGTGAGGCTGGCGAAGCGCGAGGCGCCGCCGGGGTGTTGCGCGTGACTCACTGACATGACGTTTCCACCTGAACTGTTGACGGTTGCCGGACCGACCGTCCCGGCGCGAGGGCGAGCGCGTCCACGGCGGGCCGCCGAGGCGGCCACCGCTGGGGCGTCGAACCCGGGTTTCAGAGCACCGACTGGGTGCCGAGCAGGGCCGTGACCTGGCTGGACAGGGTGCCGCCGTTGCCGTGCAGCAGGGCGACGTCGGCCTTGCGCAACTGGCGTTCGCCGGCCTGGCGGCGCAACTGCGTCACCGCCTCGATGATCAGGAACATGCCGTACATGCCCGGATGCACGCAGGACAGCCCGCCGCCATTGGTGTTCACCGCCAGCTCGCCGCCGGGGGCGATGCGCCCGCCCTCGACGAAACGCCCGCCCTCGCCCTTCGGGCAGAAGCCGAGGTCTTCGAGGAACAGCAGGGTGTTGATGGTGAAGGCGTCGTAGAGCATCACCAGGTCGATGTCGGCGTGGCTCACCCCGGCCATCGCCATGGCCCGCGGGCCGCTTTCCGAGGCGGCGGTGACGGTCAGGTCGGGCATGGCGACGATGGAGCGGTGCCACTGCGCACCGGCGGCGCCGAGGAAGTACACCGGCGCGTTGGGCAGGTCGCGGGCGCGGTCGGCGCGGACCAGCACGCAGGCGCCGCCGCCGTCGGTGACCAGGCAGCAGTCGGCCTTGCTCAGCGGGTCGCTGACCATGCGCGCGGCGAGCACGTCCTCGATGCCCAGCGGGCCGCGGGCGAAGGCCTCGGGGTTGAGGTTGGCCCAGCCCCGCGCGGCCACCGCCACTTCCGCCAGCTGCGCGCGGGTGGTGCCGTACTGGTGCATGTGCCGGCTGGCGGCCAGGGCATAGGCGGTGATGGGGTGGCGCGGCCTGTAGGGCGTCTCGTGCCACTGCGGCTCGCTCATCGACACCAGCTTGCCGCCGGCGGTGCGCTGGTTGGAGCCGTAGCAGATCAGCGCCGCGTCGCACAGCCCGGCCTCCAGGGCCAGGGTGGCCTGCAGCAGGTGCAGTTCGAAGCTGGAGCCGCCGATGTTGGTGCCGTCGACGAATTTCGGGCGGATGCCCAGGTATTCGCACACCGACAGCGTCGGGAAGGCATGGGAACTGGTGGCGGCGAACACCGCGTCTATGTCCGCCAGCTTCAGCCCGGCGTCGGCGATGGCCTTCACCGAGGCCTGGCCGAGCAGCTCGATGGCGCTGTGGCCGGGGGCCTCGCCGATGCCGGCGCTGCCGATGCCGACGATGGCGGTCTTGCCGCGCAGGACCTGGCTCATGGCTGCACCTCCGCCAGGGGCTGGAACACCACCACGGGTGCGCCTTCCTGTTCGACGATGCGCGCCTTCAGGCGGGTGCCGATGGGCAGTTCGAGGTGGCCCTCGATGCGCGACATCATGCGCACGCCCTCGTCCAGGTCGACCAGGGCGACGTTGTAGTCGCCGCCGCGGGCGCGGTTGACGGTGATCGCATAAAGAGTGCCCAGGCCGCAGGCCGGGACCCATTCCAGGTCCGTCTCGCCGCTGCCGGGCACCAGGTTGCGCGGGTAGAACACGTGCCGCCCGCTGGAACGGCTGCGCTGCAGCATGAAGCGGCCCTCGGCGAGGAAGGCGAGATACTGGGCCTCGGGGCCCGGAACGACGCACTCGGGGAGATCTGCCACGTAGGTCCTCCTTTGTTCTTGTTCGACCTTTGCTGCAAAGTGCAGCGACGTGGACGCACAGCCGGCGGTTTCAAGGCAGCCGTTGTGCGCTCCGTGAAGCCAGCATATATTCACCCCAGTGAATGTCAATCCCAATAGTGAATATGAAAAACAAAGAAACCGTACCGGAAGCCAATACGAAGAGCTCCAGCACCAAGGACGTAGGGGCCGTGGTGAACGCTATTCAGATCCTCCGCCACCTGGCCCACGCCGAAGCCCCCGAAGGCGTGGCCGCCATCGCCCGCGCCACCGGCATCAGCCCCAGCAGCGCCTTCAACATCCTGCGCACGCTGCACAACGAGCAGCTGGCCTCGTTCGACAACGAGACCAAGACCTACCAGCTGGGCCTGGGCCTGTCGGAACTGGCGGTGAGCTTCATCGGCCGCAGCTACGCCGACCTGATCCAGCCGGAACTGGAGCGCCTGAGCCTGGCCCACCGGATACTCGTCGCCCTCTGGCAGGTCACGGACGACGCGCACATCCGCGTGATCGCCCGCTCCGAGCCGCAGATCGCCCACGTCAACGTGGCCATGGGCACGCGCCTGCCGGAACTGGTGGGCGCCGCCGGGCGCTGCATCGCCGGCCTGCGCCAACTGCCGGAGGACGAACTGCGCCGGCGCCTGTCGCGGGTGCGCTGGGAGAACCCGCCGGCCTTCGAGCAATACCAGGCCGACGCCCACGAAGCCCTGGAACGCGGCTGGGCCATGGACCAGGACCACCTGTACCGCGGCGTGAGCATGGTCGCCAGCGCGGTCACCGACCGCGACCGGCAGCCGCGCTTCATCATCTCCGCCATCGGCATCAGCGCCCAGCACCGCCGCGATGAGCTGGAAAGCATCGGCAGCAGTTTGCGCGACACCGCCAGCTTCATTGGCCGCGCCCTCTTCCCCCAGGGCGGTGGCCGCAAGGCGTAGAACCAGAATGCCATTCAGTATTTGGAAAGGCTTTCCCGGGTTTCGTAGGGCGCATAACGCCTATGGCGTTATCCGCCGTTACCGTCGGCACCGGCGCTCCGGACAACGGCGGATAACCGCGAACGGTTATCCGCCCTACGACCGTGCGTCCCTGGAACCGTAGGAGCGGACTCCGTCCGCGATGAAGCCGCGCCCCGCGTTCGGGGCTAACGTTACTGCCGCACCAGCCGCCGGTTGTCCGGCGTGATCTCCCCGCTGCTGCGGTAGGGGTTGATATCCAGCCCCCCGCGGCGCACGTAGCGCGCATAGACCGTCAGGCGGCTGGGCTGCAGCAGGCGCTGCAGGTCCAGGTAGATGCGTTCCACGCACTGCTCGTGGAAGTCCTGGTGCTGGCGGAAGGAAACCACGTAGGCCAGCAGGCTGGCGGGGTCCAGGGCCGGGCCGGCGTAGTCCACCACCAGGGTGCCCCAGTCCGGCTGGCCGGTGACCGGGCAGTTGGACTTCAGCAGGTGGCTGTAGAGCACCTCGTCCACCCGCCGCGCGTCGTCGCAGCGCAGCAGCTCCGGGCGCGGGTGGTCGTAGCCGTCCACGGCGATGTCGAGGTCGTCGATGCACTGGCCGGGCAGAATGGCCACGCCCTCCTCCGCCACTTCGTCCAGGCTGCGCAGGCGCACGCCCACCGGCGCGCCGGCGGCGGCGGACAGGTCGCGCTCCAGCACCGCCCGCAGCGCCTCGCGGCTGTCGAAGGCGCTCTGGTTCAGCGAATTGAGGTAGAGCTTGAAGGACTTGGACTCGATGATGTTCGGCGACTGCGCCGGGATGGCGAACTCGCCGATGGCCACCATCGGCTTGCCGCCAGGGGTGAGCCAGGACAGCTCGTAGCAGTTCCAGATGTCCACGCCGCGGTACGGCAGGTTGGCGCCGTCCAGGCCCAGCTCGGCCCACTTGGTGGCGCGGCTGATGGGGAACAGCAGCTCCGGCGCGTAGGTGGAGACGTATTCGCTGGACTTGCCCAGCGGGGAGTGTTCGGCGGGGTGCTGCATGGGATGGACCTGCGGGAATCTCGTCGGCGCCCGCCGGGGGTGGCGGGCGGGGCAAGTGTATACAAATGCCCCGGTGGTTTCAGCAGGCGCGGGATGCCTTCGTGACGGCTGGCGACCTCGGAGCGGATCGCGGACGGAGTCCTCCTGCACGTACGGCGTATAACCGTTCGCGGCTATACGCCGTTGACCGGGACTCCGATGCCCTACGAACAGCCCCTCTCCCGCAAGCGGGAGAGGGGGCTGTCCTGAGCGGCGTCGAGGCCAGGCGCCATCCTCATACCCCATCATTCCCGCGAACGCGGAAAGCCAATAGACAGTTGCTCCTACGTTGCAGGCGAGCACGGCCCCTCGTAGGGCCCTGCCCGCGATTCGCGCGCAGGGCGCGCTCCTACGAGGGCTGATTTATCTCCGATTGCGCCAGCGCTCAGGGTTCGACGGTCAGGCGGCCGACCATGCCGGCCTGGTAGTGGCCGGGGATGTTGCAGGCGAACTCCAGCTGGGTGGCCCTGGTGAAGGTCCAGGTCAGCTCGGCGGTCTTGCCCGGCTCCACCAGCACGCTGTTGGGGTCGTCGTGCTTCATCATCTTCGAATGGTCCATGCCGGCCATGCCGTGGCTCATGCCGGTGGGCGTGAGCATGCCCATCGCCTGCATCTGCTGCATTTCCTTCTGGTGCTCGGCGTGCATGGCGGCGTTGCCGAGGTTGAACTCGTGCAGCAGGCTGCCCTTGTTGTGAATGACGAAGCGCACCGTCTCGCCGGCCTTCACCTGCAGCGACTTGGGTTCGAAGTACATCTCGCCCAGGGTGACCTCGACGCTGCGGGTGGCCTGGGCGGCCTCGGCCGGCTTGCCGAAGTCGTACCCGTGACCGTGGCCGGCGTCGGCCAGGGCCGGCAGGGCAAAGGCGGCGGCGAGGCCGAGGATGGCGGCGTTGAACAGCTGGCGTGTACGCATGATGCGGACCTCTTGCAGATGATTGCCCCCATGTTGCCGCCGGCCACCTGCCGGTTGGCTGTCGGGAAGATTACAGTTGTGTCAGCTTGGCAGCGTCACCGGCAGCGCTGGATACAATGACCGGCATTCCCGCCACGGAGGCCATTCACCTTGAAACTGCTGATCGTCGAAGACGAACCCCGCATCGGCCAGTACCTGCGCCAGGGCCTGAGCGAGGCCGGCTATGCCGTGGACCTCTGCGGCGACGGCGCCGAGGGCGAGCAGCTGGTGCTGTCCGGCGACTACGACCTGGCGATCCTCGACGTCATGCTGCCCGGCCGCGACGGCTGGCAGATCCTCCGCGCCGTGCGCCAGGCCGGCCTGGCCCTGCCGGTGCTGTTCCTCACCGCCCGCGACGCCGTGGAGGACCGCGTGCGCGGCCTGGAACAGGGCGCCGACGACTACCTGGTCAAGCCCTTCGCCTTCGTCGAACTGCTGGCCCGCGTGCGCACCCTGCTGCGCCGCGGCGGCCAGCAACTGCAGGAGACCGTGCTGCAACTGGCCGACCTGGAGCTGGACCTGCTGCGCCGCCGGGTGCAGCGCGGCGGCAGGCGCATCGAGCTGACCGCCAAGGAGTTCGCCCTGCTGGAACTGCTGCTGCGCCGCCACGGCGAGGTGCTGCCCAAGTCGCTGATCGCCTCCCAGGTCTGGGACATGAACTTCGACAGCGACACCAACGTCATCGAGGTGGCCATCCGCCGCCTGCGCGCCAAGGTCGACGACGACTTCCCGCAGCGCCTGATCCACACCGTGCGCGGCATGGGCTACGTGCTCGAAGAGCGGGCGCCGTGAGCGCCGCCGCGCGGGTTTCGCTGGGCGTCCGCCTGAGCCTGCTGTTCGCCGCCTGCACCGCGGCTGTGTCGCTGATCGCCGGGGTGGTGTTCAGCCGCGCCAGCGAGGCGCACTTCGTCGAGCTGGACCGCCAGGTGATGGCTGGCCGCCTGCCGTTCTTCCGCGAACTGCTCGGCCCGGTGCGCGATCCCTCCGACCTGACTGCGCAACGCGAAACACTGGAGCACGAACTGACGCGCCACCCGGACCTGGGCCTGCGCCTGGAGGGCGCCGACGGCCAGCGCTGGCTGGACGAGCCGCCGCGCATGAGCAGCGGCATGGAAGGCATGGGCGAACCACCCGCCTACCGCGAGACGCGCGTGCCGCTGGACCCGGCCGAGCCCGCCGGGCGCCAGCTGACCCTGGTGCTGGACATCACCCACCACCAGCACTTCCTCGGCCGCATGCAGCAGCTGATCTGGCTGACCATGGGCCTCTCCGCCCTGGCCACCGCGCTGCTCGGCGCCTGGGCCACCCGTGCCAGCCTGCGCCCGCTGCGGCGCATGCGCGAGGTGGCGGCACAGGTGTCGGCGCAGTCGCTGACCACGCGCCTGGACGCCAGCCGCCTGCCCGCGGAATTGCGCGGCCTGGCCAGCGAGCTGAACGCCATGCTGGCGCGCCTGGAAGAAGCCTTCCAGCGCCTGTCGGCGTTCTCCGCGGACATCGCCCACGAGCTGCGCACCCCGCTCACCGCGCTGCTGACGCAGACCCAGGTGGTGCTGTCGCGCCCGCGCGGCGAGGACGACTACCGCGAGGCGCTGCACGGCAACCTGGAGGAACTGCAGCGGCTGACCGCCATGGTCAACGACATGCTGTTGCTGGCCAAGGCCGACCACGGCCTGCTGGCCCCCGGGCGCGACAGCCTGGACCTGGCCGGGGAAGTGGATGCCCTGCTGGAGTTCTATGCGCCGCTGGCCGAAGACCAGGGTGTCCGCCTGGAGCGCGAGGGCCAGGCACGTGTACTCGGCGACCGCGGCATGCTGCGCCGGGTGCTGGCCAACCTGCTGGACAACGCCCTGCGCTTCACCCCCGCCGGCGGCGCCATCCGCGTGCGCCTGCGGCCCGGCCAGGTCAGCGTGGAGAACCAGGGCCCGGCCATCCCCGCCGAGCAGCTGCCGCGGCTGTTCGACCGCTTCCACCACCGCGAACCGGCCCAGCGCGAGGGCCAGGGCGTGCACGCCGGGCTGGGCCTGGCGATCTGCCGCTCCATCGTCCAGGCCCACGGCGGCGGCATCCGTGCCGAATCCGACAGCGGCTGGACGCGCTTCGTCATCGAATTGCCGGAAGCGTAGGGCCACGGCCAGGCGGCGGATAACGCGGAGCGTTATTCGCCCTACGCCAACCCCACCCGCAACGTAGGGCGAATAACCGTTCGCGGTTATCCGCCGTTACACCATGGCATGGCGGCGTGCTTCAGATCACCAGCCGCCCGCTCGCCACCAGCCGCGCCTGGCCGGCGATGCGTACGCGGTCGCCCTCCAGCCGGCACCACAGCTCGCCGCCGCGGGCCGAGCACTGGAAGGCGCGCAGCTGCAGCTTGCTCAGGCGCTGCGACCAGTAGGGGATCAGGCAGCAGTGGGCGGCGCCGGTCACCGGGTCCTCGTTGATGCCGATGGCCGGGGCGAAGAAGCGCGAGACGAAGTCGTGGTCGCCCTCCCCTCGCGCGGTGACGATCACCCCCAGGTACGGCAGCCGGGCCAGGGCGACGAAGTCCGGCTTGCAGGCGCGCACCGCTTCCTCCGACTCCAGTAGCACCATCAGGTGCGCCGTGGTGCTGAGCGCGTCGACCACCGGCAGGCCCAGGGCCTGCTCCAGCTCCACGGTGCTGCCCGCCTCGCGGGGCGGCTGCGCCGGGAAGTCCAGGGCCAGGCGCTGATCCTCGCGGTACACCCGCAGCGGGCCGGACAGCGAGTTCAGCTCCAGGCGCTCGCCCGGCTCGCCGAACACCTCGAACAGCACGTGGGCGCTGGCCAGGGTGGCGTGGCCGCACAGCGGCACCTCGGCCGTCGGGGTGAACCAGCGGATGCGCCAGCCATCGGCCTCGCGGACCAGGAAGGCGGTCTCGGACAGGTTGTGCTCGGCGGCGATGTTCTGCATCAGCTCGTCGGCCAGCCAGGCGTCCAGGCGGTAGACCATCGCCGGGTTGCCGGCGAACGGACGGTGGGTGAAGGCATCGACCTGGTGGAATTCGAGCTGCATGGCGTTCTCCTTTGAGTGGGGTTCCAGCATGCCGCCCCGCACGCTCGGCACTGCTATACAGTGTGCGACTTTCGCATCGGCACAGTCGCGCCCTCAGGCCCGGCCGATGGCGGCGAAGCTGGCCGCGGTCAGCCCGGCCAGGGTCTCGGCGCTCAGCTCCACCTCCAGGCCGCGGCGCCCGGCGCTGACGTGGATGCTCGGGTACTGCCGGGCGGACTCGTCGATGAAGGTGCGCAGGCGCTTCTTCTGCCCCAGCGGGCTGATGCCGCCGACCAGGTAGCCGGTGGCGCGCTGGGCGGCGTTGGGGTCGGCCATGTCGGCCTTCTTGGCCCCGGCGGCGTGGGCCAGGGCCTTCAGGTCGAGGCTGCCGGCCACCGGCACCACGGCCACCAGCAGCTCGCCCTTCTCGGTGGCGGCGAGCAGCGTCTTGAACACCCGCGCCGGCTCCAGGCCGAGCTTCTCGGCGGCTTCCAGGCCATAGGACGGCGCCTTGGGGTCGTGTTCGTAGCTCAGCACGCGGTGCTCGGCGCGGGCCTTCTTCAGCAGGTCGATGGCGGGGGTCATGACGGTCCGGGGTCTGTCCGTGAACGATGCCCAAGCATAGCAAGGGCCGGCGGCCGAATCCGCCACCGCCGCCTGCGCGCACGGCCCTTCACCCGGCGCGCGGAATGGCCTAAGGTCGCAGACGACCCGGGCTCTGCCGGATGCAGCACAAGGCCAACGTCATGACCGACAGCCAGAACAAGAAATACATCGTCGCCCTAGACCAGGGCACCACCAGCTCCCGCGCCATCATCTTCGACCGCGACGCCAACGTGGTCAGCGTGGCGCAGCGCGAGTTCGCGCAGATCTACCCCCAGGCCGGCTGGGTCGAGCACGACCCCATGGAAATCTGGGCCACCCAGAGCTCCACCCTGGTCGAGGCCCTGGCCCAGGCCAGCATCGGCTTCGGCGAGGTGGCCGCCATCGGCATCACCAACCAGCGCGAGACCACGGTGGTGTGGGACAAGGCCACCGGCCGGCCGATCCACAACGCCATCGTCTGGCAGTGCCGGCGCAGCGCGGGCATCTGCGAGCAACTGCGCGCCGACGGCCTGGAGTCCTACATCCGCGACACCACCGGGCTGGTCATCGACCCCTACTTCTCCGGCACCAAGCTGAAGTGGATCCTCGACCAGGTCGACGGCGCCCGCGAGCGCGCCCGCCGCGGCGAACTGCTGTTCGGCACCGTGGACAGCTGGCTGGTGTGGAAGCTCACCGAGGGCGAGGTGCACGTCACCGACTACACCAACGCCTCGCGCACGCTGCTGTTCGACATCCACAAGCGCGACTGGGACGACCGCCTGCTGGCCGCCCTGGACATCCCCCGGGCCATGCTGCCGAAGGTCCAGGCTTCCTCCGGGGTGTTCGGCCACGCCAGGGTCGGCGGCCTGGGCGTGCACCGCACGCCCATCGCCGGGATCGCCGGCGACCAGCAGGCCGCGCTGTTCGGCCAGCTCTGCGTGGAACCCGGCCAGGCGAAGAACACCTACGGCACCGGCTGCTTCCTGCTGATGCACACCGGCGCCAAGGCGGTGAAGTCCACCCACGGCCTGCTCACCACCATCGCCTGCGGGCCCCGCGGCGAGCCGCAGTACGCCCTGGAAGGCGCGGTGTTCAACGGCGGCTCCACGGTGCAGTGGCTGCGCGACGAGCTGAAGGTGATCAACGACGCCCACGATTCCGAGTACTTCGCCAGCAAGGTCAAGGACAGCAACGGCGTCTACCTGGTGCCGGCCTTCACCGGCCTGGGCGCGCCCTACTGGGACCCGTACGCCCGCGGCGCGCTGTTCGGCCTGACCCGCGGGGTCAAGGCCGACCACCTGATCCGCGCCACCCTGGAATCCATCGCCTACCAGACCCGCGACGTGCTCGACGCCATGCAGCAGGACGCCGGCGAACCGCTGCGCGCCCTGCGCGTGGACGGCGGCGCGGTGGCCAACAACTTCCTCATGCAGTTCCAGGCCGACATCCTCGGCACCCCGGTGGAACGCCCGCAGATGCGCGAGACCACGGCCCTGGGCGCCGCCGTGCTGGCGGGGTTGGCCAGCGGCTTCTGGCAGAGCCTGGACGAACTGAAGGGCAAGGCGGTGATCGAGCGGGTGTTCCAGCCCCACTGCGAGGCGGCCGAGCGGGAGCGGCTGTATGCGGGCTGGAAGAAGGCGGTGGAGCGCACCCGGGGGTGGGCGGCGGAGGATTGAAACCGACGTAGGGCGTACAACCGTTCGCGGTTGTACGCCGATGTGCCCGGGTCCGCAGG
Source organism: Pseudomonas sp. JH-2 (assembly GCF_036231725.1). Classification (NCBI taxonomy): domain Bacteria; kingdom Pseudomonadati; phylum Pseudomonadota; class Gammaproteobacteria; order Pseudomonadales; family Pseudomonadaceae; genus Pseudomonas; species Pseudomonas sp. JH-2. Next base: position 24,375 of record NZ_JAZAQP010000044.1, read on the forward strand.
TCGGGACCGGAGCGCCCGAGACAGGGGCTCCGGGTTCGAAACCGCGGCGCCCCGGGCCAAGGTCAGGCGGCGGATAACCGCGAACGGTTATTCGCCCTACGCCTCAGGGGCTTCCAATTGTGCCCACAGCGAGGGGGCGCCGGCGGACTTTTCCACCGCGGCGAGGCGCGCGGCGTGCGCCGCCAGTTCCTCTTCGCTGGCGCGGATCACCCGGGTCAGCGCGCGGCCGGCCGCCAGGCGGCGGATCGGGCTGGCCTGCGGGCGGCCGCTGCCGTCACCCTCGGCGCCCTGGCCGGCCAGCGACAGGCTGGTCTGGCCCCCGGTCATCGCCAGGTAGACGTCGGCGAGGATCTCGGCGTCGAGCAGTGCGCCGTGCAGGTCGCGGCCGGAGTTGTCGACGCCGTAGCGCTTGCACAGGGCATCGAGGTTGTTGCGCTGCCCCGGGTGGCGCTCGCGGGCCATCATCAGGGTGTCGAGCACCGAGCAGTAGTCGGCGACGTCGGTGCGCTCGCTCTGCCCCAGCAGGGCGAACTCGTTGTTGATGAAGCCGATGTCGAACGCCGCGTTGTGGATGATCAGCTGGGCGCCTTTGATGAACTCGAAGAACTCGTCGGCCACCTCGCGGAAGCGCGGCTTGTCCTTGAGGTGTTCGTTGGTGATGCCGTGGACCGCGATGGCGCCTTCGTCGATCTCGCGGTCGGGCTGCAGGTAGACGTGGAAGTGGCGGCCGGTGAGGCGGCGGCCTTCCAGCTCGACGCAGCCGATCTCGATGATCCGGTGGCCATCGGTGACCGGCATGCCGGTGGTTTCGGTATCCAGTACGACGCTGCGCATTTCGTGACCTTGTTGCTTTGACCAGGGAGGGCGCCCGCGGGCGCCCGTTGCAATATTCAGCGCGGCAGTTCGGCGACGCCACGGTTGGCGAGCATGTCGGCGCGCTCGTTGCCGGGGTGCCCGGTGTGGCCGCGCACCCACTGCCACTCGACATTATGCCGGTTGACCTGCTCGTCCAGCGCCTGCCACAGGTCGGCATTCTTCACCGGCTGCTTGGCAGCGGTCTTCCAGCCGCGCTTCTTCCAGTTCGGCAGCCATTCCTTGATGCCTTTCATCACGTACTCGGAGTCGGTGACCAGGCGGATCTCGCAGGACCGCTTGAGCGCCGCCAGGGCCATGATGGCCGCCGTCAGTTCCATGCGGTTGTTGGTGGTCTCCGGCTCGCCGCCCCAGAGTTCGCGCTCGGCGCCCTTGTAGAACAGCACAGCGCCCCAGCCACCGCGGCCGGGGTTGCCCTTGCAGGCGCCGTCGGTATAGATGACGACCTTCTCTTCTTCGCTCATATCACCTTCAGTACGGCCCGCGGCGTCCCGCCCCGGGAAGGTGGCACGAGGGACTGGCGAGGGCCGTCGCTAGATTTCGGAATCCCGCCGGCTGACCTTGGCCACCGGCAGCGGCACCAGCTGGCCGCGGGCCTCGCGGCGGGCCTGGCGCAACGGCCGCAGGCCGACCACCAGCTTGCGCGCCACCAGCAGGTAGAAGCCGGCGCCGGTGCCCTTCAGGCCCTTGTCCCAGTTCTCCAGGCGTTGCAGACGCGCCTGCCAGGCAGCCGAGGCAAGCGGCGGACGATAGCACCCGAAGCGGCGTTTCTCCAGCGCGAAGCCCAGCAGGTTGAGCCAGTCGCACACCCGCCCGGGGGAAATGCAGCGCGCCCGGCCCAGGCCGTCGGAGGCGAAATGGTGCCGCAGGCCCCAGGCGCTGCGCGGGTTGACGCCGATCACCAGCAGGTGCCCGCCGGGCCGCACGCTGCGCGCGGCCTCGCGCAGCAGGCGGTGCGGCGACAGGCAGAAGTCCAGGCCGTGCTGCAACAGCACCACGTCGGCGGCGTGCTCGCCCAGCGGCCAGGCGCATTCGTCACAGGCGATCTCCACGCCCGGCAGCGGCGGCCCCAGGCGCACGCCGCGCTGGATGTTGCCGGTGCTCTCCGGCAGCTCGGCGTGCGGGCCGTAGTGCACCAGGTAGCCGCCGAAGTAGCGCTGCAGCTCGTCGCAGAGCAGGCGCTGCTCCTCGGCCAGCATCATCGCGCCCAGCGGCCCGGCGAACCAGTCGCGCGCCTCGGCGATCAGCTCCAGCCAGTCGGCATCGGCCTGGGCGAAGGCTTCTCGTTCCATTCTCACCACCCCCTGAAACAGGTTGGCTGCCGCCGCCGGGAAGGCGGGCGACGCCCTTCGGCGAACACAGGACGGCACATTCGCACTACTATGCGCCAACCTATTCCGCTTAGCGACATCCGGCCATGATACAGATCGACGCGCTGCCCGCCTTTTCCGATAACTACATCTGGCTGTTGCAGGATGTGACCACGCAGACCTGCGCGGTGGTCGACCCGGGCGACGCCGCGCCGGTCGAGGCCTGGCTGGCCGCGCACCCGAGCTGGCGCCTGGCCACCATCCTGGTCACCCACCACCACCAGGACCACGTCGGCGGCGTGGCGCGCCTGAAACAGACCAGCGGCGCCCGGGTGCTGGGCCCGGCCGGCGAGCGCATCCCGGCCATCGACCAGGCGCTGCAGGGCGGCGACCAGGTCCAGGTGCTGGGCCTGGACTTCGAGGTGATCGAGGTGCCCGGCCACACCCTCGGGCACATCGCCTACTACCACGCCGACGCCGACGCGCCCCTGCTGTTCTGTGGCGACACCCTGTTCGCCGGCGGCTGCGGCCGCCTGTTCGAGGGCACCCCGGCGCAGATGCACGCCTCCCTGGGCCGCCTCGCCGCGCTGCCGGGCGCCACCGGCGTGTACTGCGCCCACGAGTACACCCTGGGCAACCTGCGCTTCGCCCGCGCGGTGGAGCCCGGCAACGCCGAGCTGGCCGCGCGCTTCGACGAGGTCGCCGCCTGGCGCGAGCAGGGCCGCATCAGCCTGCCCTCGACCATCGCCCTGGAGCGGGCCACCAACCCCTTTTTGCGCACCTCGGAAAGCAGCGTGAAAAAAGCCGCCGACGAGCGGAACGGCGGGCCGACAGCCAGCCCCGCAGAGGTTTTTGCGGTCATTCGGCAATGGAAAGATAAATTCTGAGGTCTGGCGAAATCTTGACCACGTCCGGCGCGGTTTCTAGAATCCCCGAAATTTTTACCCTGGACAAAGTCATCCGCCAATGCCGCCAAAGACCAGTAAGACCAGCGATCTAGACGCATTGGCTCGTGCCATACGAGTCTCCGTCCTGCTCGGCGCCGGCGCCCTCGCCGGTTGCCAGACCAGCCAGCACGGCACCGGCCAGGACGCCCTGACCTACCGCCCCGCCGCCAGCCGCGCGGTGGACGTACAGTTCAACCCGGCCTACGCCGACAGCGACATCTGGCAGCGCATGCGCCACGGCTTCCAGCTGCAGGCCGACGCCACCGACACCAATCCGCGCATCGAACGCCAGCGCCTGTGGTTCGTCGGCAACCATGCCTTCATCGAGCAGGCCTCCGAGCGCGGCAGCCCCTACATGCACTACGTGGTGGAGCGCCTGGAAGAACGGCAGATGCCGCTGGAACTGGCGCTGCTGCCGATGATCGAGAGCGCCTACAACCCCCTCGCCGTGTCCCGCGCCCAGGCGGTGGGCCTGTGGCAGTTCATCCCCACCACCGGCACCCACTTCAACCTGCGCCAGACCAGCTGGTACGACGGCCGCCGCGACATCAAGGCCTCGACCAACGCGGCGCTGACCTACCTGAACCGCCTGCACGACATGTTCAACGGCGACTGGCTGCTGGCCCTGGCCGCCTACAACGCCGGCGAAGGCACCGTCAGCCGCGCCATCGAGCGCAACCAGAAGCTCGGCCTGCCGACCGACTACTGGAACCTGCCGCTGCCCCAGGAAACCCAGGACTACGTGCCCAAGCTGCTGGCCCTGTCGCAGCTGGTGATGTCGCCGGAAGCCTACGGCATCAACCTCAACCCCATCGCCAACGAATCCTACTTCGCCGCGGTGAAGGTCAAGCCCGGCCTGGACCTGTCGCGCGTCGCGGCGCTGGCCGAACTCGACGAGGACGAGCTGTACCTGCTCAACCCGGCCTTCAAGCGCCGTATCACCATGGACGGCCCGCAGCAGTTGCTGGTGCCCAAGGAGAAGGTCGAGCGGCTCAAGGCCGGCCTCGCCTCCCTGCAGCCCCAGGACCTGGTGAGCTGGAAGCAGTACAAGGTGCGCCGCGGCGACAGCCTGCGCAGCATCGCGGCCAAGCACGGCATCACCGTGGCCGAGCTCAAGAGCAGCAACCGCCTGAGCTCCAACCGCGTGCGCAACGGCCAGGCGCTGCTGATCCCCGCCAAGGGCAGCCGCATGCCGGAACTGGAGCCCGCGCGCCAGGTGGCCAAGGCCGACGCGCCCAAGGCGCCCAGCCTGGCCAACGCCACCCGCAGCTACAAGGTCAAGCGTGGCGACAACCTCTGGCAGATCGCCCGCGCCACCGGCGTCGGCGTCGACGACCTGAAGCGCTGGAACGGCCTGGACAGCCACGGCGTCAAGCCCGGCCAGGTGCTCAAGCTGCAAGGCGCCACCCAGCTGGCGGCCCGCAGCGGCGCCAGCGGCAAGGCCAAGCAGCAGCAGGCGCAGGAAGCGGCGACCTACTACAAGGTCAAGCAGGGCGATTCCATGTACCTGATCGCCAAGCGCTTCAACGTCGAGATGCAGCACATCAAGCGCTGGAACCCGCGCAGCAGCGCCCACGCGCTCAAGCCCGGGCAGACCCTGACGCTCTACCTCGACACCGCCAGCCGTTGATTCCACGGTGTAACGGCGGATAACCGCGAACGGTTATACGCCCTACGCCCCTTGCGATGCTCTTCGTAGGAGCGAGCTTGCTCGCGAACCGCATGGCACCGCGTTTGTTCGCGAGCAAGCTCGCTCCTACGAGAATCGTTGCCAACCGGTGATGCAGGAGCGGACTCCGTCCGCGATTGCCGATCCGTTGCAGCAAACCCCGCGGTGGCACTGAAACCCCGCCGGCGCTCCCCGCCCCCGGCAACTTTCCCCCCAAAGCACGGCCTAAGCTTCCGGCCCGAGCTTTTTCCCCGCAATACAAGCTGTTACCGTGACCGCCTGGAATGCCTGTCGAAAAGCCGGCGGCGCCGGCGCTCCGCCAGGCTTCCCGGGGCCCGCCCCCTTGCACGGGACGGGCCGCAACCAGTACAAACGATGCCAGCCCGAACGGACCTACGAGCAGACCATGCCCAGACTGTCGACCAGCGCCCCTCGCCCCGCACCCGCTCCCACCACCGGAACGGCGGCGGAGCGCCGTCGATGAAGCTGCGCGCCCTCCTCCTGCTCGGCCTGCTCGGCCTGGGCGCCGGCCTGCGGGCCGCGCCGCAACATGCCATCACCCTCTACGACGAGGCGCCGAAATACCCGGCCGACTACCGCCACTTCGACTTCGTCAACCCCGACGCGCCCAAGGGCGGCACCCTGCGGCTCTCCGACACCGGCGGCTTCGACAGCCTCAACCCGTTCATTCCCAAGGGCAACCCGGCCTCGCAGATCAGCCTGGTCTACGACACCCTGACCTTCCATTCCCTGGACGAGCCCTTCACCGAATACGGCCTGCTCGCCGAGAAGATCGAGAAGGACCCCGAGCAGCGCTTCGTGCGCTTCTACCTGCGCCCGCAGGCACGCTTCCAGGACGGCACGCCGGTCACCGCCGAGGACGTGGTGTTCACCTTCCAGACCCTGGTCAAGCAGGGCGACCCGATGTACCGCAACTACTACGCGGACGTCGACAAGGTGGTGGCCGAGGACAAGCTGCGCGTGCGCTTCGACTTCAAGCGCCCGGGCAACCGCGAGCTGCCGCTGATCCTCGGCCAGCTGCAGATCCTGCCCAAGCACTGGTGGGCCAGCCGCGACTTCGCCAAGACCAGCCTGGAGCCGCCGCTGGGCAGCGGCCCCTACCGCGTCGCCAAGGTCGACCCGGGCCGCTCGATCCGCTACGAGCGGGTCAAGGACTACTGGGCCAGGGACCTGCCGGTGAACCGTGGCTTCAACAACTTCGACGCCGTGGTGGTGGATTCCTACCGCGACCTGACCGTGGCCCTGGAGGCCTTCAAGGCCGGGCAGTTCGACTTCAACGAGGAGCGCATCGCGAAGAACTGGGCCACCGCCTACGACTCGCCGGCGGTGCGCGACGGCCGCATCGTCCGCCAGGAATTGCACAACGACAACCCCTGGGGCATGCAGGGCTTCGCCTTCAACATCCGCCGCCCGGTGTTCCAGGACGCGCGGGTGCGCGAGGCCATCAGCCTGCTGTTCGACTTCGAGTGGACCAACAAGCAGCTGTTCTTCGGCTCCTACAAGCGTGACCGCAGCTTCTTCGAGAACTCCGAGATGGCCGCCCACGAACTGCCCGACGCCCAGGAGCTGGCGATCCTCGAACCGCTGCGCGGCCAGTTGCCGCCGCAGGTCTTCGAGCGCGTCTACGAGCCGCCGGTCAGCGACGGCAGCGGCATCATCCGCGAGCAGAAGCGCAAGGCCTACAAGCTGCTGCTGGAGGCCGGCTACAGGATCGTCGACGACCGCATGGTCGGCCCCGACGGCAAGCCGCTGAGCTTCGAATTCATGCTGGTCCAGGCCGACTTCCTGCGCGTGCTGCTGCCCTACAAGCGCAACCTCGCCGAGCTGGGCATCGACATGCAGATCCGCGTGGTGGACATCTCCCAGTACATCAACCGCCTGCGCTCGCGGGACTTCGACATGATGGTCGCCAGCTGGCCGCAGTCCAACTCGCCGGGCAACGAACAGCGCGAGTTCTGGCATTCGGCCAGCGCCGACAACCCCGGCAGCCGCAACTTCATCGGCCTGCGCGACCCGGCCATCGACGCCCTGGTGGACGGCCTGATCAAGGCCGATTCCCGCGAAGCCCTGGTGCGCCACGCCCGCGCCCTGGACCGCGCCCTGCAGTGGGGCCACTACGTGGTGCCCAACTGGTACCTGGACACCTGGCGCCTGGCCTACTGGAACCGCATCGCCCACCCCGCGAAGCTGCCGCCCTACAGCTACGCGCTGATGACCTGGTGGCAGGCCCGCGGCAAGGCCGAGCCGACCCAGGCCGTGACCCAGGCGCCGGAGACCCCCTGATGCTCGCCTACATCCTGCGCCGCCTGCTGCTGATCGTGCCGACGCTGTTCGGCATCCTGCTGATCAACTTCATCATCATCCAGGCCGCCCCCGGCGGGCCGGTGGACCAGATGATCGCCAAGCTCGAAGGCGTCAACGCCGCCGCCGGCGGGGCCACCGGGCGCATCGCCGGCTCCGGTGGCGAACTGGCCTCCTCCGGCGGCTCGCACTACCGCGGCGGCCAGGGCCTGGACCCGGAGCTGGTCAAGGAGATCGAGCGCATGTACGGCTTCGACAAGCCGGCGCCCGAGCGCTTCTGGATCATGCTCAAGAACTACGTGCACCTGGACTTCGGCAGCAGCTTCTTCCGCGACGCCAAGGTCACCGACCTGATCATCGAGAAGCTGCCGGTGTCCATCTCCCTGGGGCTGTGGAGCACCCTGATCATGTACCTGGTGTCCATCCCCCTGGGCATCGCCAAGGCAGTGCGCAGCGGCAGCCAGTTCGACATCTGGACCAGCTCGGCGATCATCATCGGCTACGCCATCCCCGCCTTCCTCTTCGCCATCCTGCTGGTGGTGCTGTTCGCCGGCGGCAGCTACTGGGACTGGTTCCCGTTGCGCGGGCTGACCTCCAACGACTTCGACGAGCTGAGCACCTTCGGCAAGGTCAAGGACTACTTCTGGCACCTGGCCCTGCCGATCACCGCCCTGGTCATCGGCAACTTCGCCACCATCACCCTGCTGACCAAGAACAGCTTCCTCGACGAGATCGGCAAGCAGTACGTGGTCACCGCCCGCGCCAAGGGCCTGACCGAGCGCCAGGTGCTCTACGGCCACGTGTTCCGCAACGCCATGCTGCTGATCATCGCCGGCCTGCCCTCGGCGCTGCTGGGAGTGTTCTTCACCGGCTCGCTGCTGATCGAGGTGATCTTCTCCCTCGACGGCCTGGGCCTGCTCAGCTTCGAGTCGGCGCTCAACCGCGACTACCCGGTGGTGTTCGGCACCCTGTTCATCTTCACGCTGTTCGGCCTGATCATGAAGCTGGTCAGCGACGTCCTCTACACCCTCGTCGATCCGCGCATCGACTTCGAGAACCGGGAGTAAGCGATGCGCCTGTCCCCGATGAACCAGCGCCGCTGGGCGCGCTTCAAGGCCAACAAGCGCGGTTGGTGGTCGCTGTGGCTGTTCCTCGCGCTGTTCGTGCTGAGCCTGGGCGCCGAGCTGATCGCCAACGACAAGCCGCTGGCGGTGCACTACGACGGCCAGTGGTACTTCCCGGTGCTCAAGCGCTACCCGGAAACCGTGTTCGGCGGCGAGTTCCCCCTGGAAGGCAACTACAAGGCGCCCTACATGCGCCAGCAGTTGGCCGAGAAGGACGCCTGGGTGCTCTGGCCGCCGATCACCTACAGCTACGACTCCATCAACTACGACCTGCGCGTGCCGGTGCCCTCGGCGCCGAGCCGGGAGAACCTGCTGGGCACCGACGACCAGGCCCGCGACGTGCTGGCCCGGGTGATCTACGGCTTCCGCGTCTCGGTGCTGTTCGCCCTGGTGCTGACCCTGCTCAGCTCGCTGATCGGCGTGCTGGTGGGCGCCCTGCAGGGCTTCTATGGCGGCTGGGTCGACCTGCTCGGCCAGCGCTTCCTGGAAATCTGGTCGGGCCTGCCGGTGCTCTACCTGCTGATCATCCTCGCCAGCTTCGTGCAGCCGAACTTCTGGTGGCTGCTGGGCATCATGCTGCTGTTCTCCTGGATGAGCCTGGTGGACGTGGTGCGCGCCGAGTTCCTCCGCGGCCGCAACCTGGAGTACGTGCGCGCGGCCCGCGCCCTGGGCATGAAGAACGGCAAGATCATGTTCCGCCACATCCTGCCCAACGCGATGATCTCCACCCTGACCTTCATGCCGTTCATCCTGACCGGCGCCATCGCCACCCTGACCTCCCTGGACTTCCTCGGCTTCGGCCTGCCCGCCGGCTCGCCGTCGCTCGGCGAGCTGGTCGCCCAGGGCAAGTCCAACCTGCAGGCGCCGTGGCTGGGCATCAGCGCCTTCGTGGTGCTGGCGCTGATGCTCAGCCTGCTGGTGTTCATCGGCGAGGCCGCCCGCGATGCCTTCGACCCGAGGAAGTGAGATGAGCCACGACAACCTGGTCGAAGTCCGCGACCTTTCCGTCGACTTCGCCTGCGGCGAGGAATGCGTCCATGCCGTGGACAAGGTCAGCTTCGACATCCGCCGCGGCGAGACCCTCGCCCTGGTCGGCGAAAGCGGCTCGGGCAAGTCGGTGACCGCCAACTCCATCCTGCGCCTGCTGCCCTACCCCACCGCCAGCCACCCCAGCGGCAGCGTGCGCTACGCCGGGCTGGACCTGCTCAAGGCGCCGGAACGCAAGCTGCGCGGCATCCGCGGCAACCGCATCGCCATGGTCTTCCAGGAGCCCATGACCTCGCTCAACCCGCTGCACACCGTGGAGAAGCAGATCGGCGAGGTGCTCACCCTGCACAAGGGCCTGCAGGGCCAGGCGGCGCGCACGCGCATCATCGAGCTGCTCGACCTGGTCGGCATCCCCGACCCGGCCACGCGCCTGAAGGCCTATCCCCACGAGCTTTCCGGCGGCCAGCGGCAGCGGGTGATGATCGCCATGGCCCTGGCCAACGAGCCGGAGCTGCTGATCGCCGACGAGCCGACCACGGCGCTGGACGTCACCGTGCAGCTGAAGATCCTCGACCTGCTGGGCGAGCTGCAGGCGCGCCTGGGCATGGCGCTGCTGCTGATCACCCACGACCTCAACCTGGTGCGGCGCATCGCCCACCGCGTCTGCGTGATGCAGCAGGGCAGGATCGTCGAGCAGGCCGACTGCGAACAATTGTTCGAGGCCCCGCAGCACCCCTACACCCGCGAGCTGCTCGGCGCCGAGCCCAGCGGCGCGCCGGCGGCCAACCCGCCGGGCGCGGAGCTGCTGAGCGTGCAGGACCTGCGCGTGTGGTTCCCGATCAAGAAAGGCGTGTTCCGCCGCACCGTGGACCACATCAAGGCGGTGGATGGCATCGACTTCAGCCTGCCGCGCGGGCACACCCTGGGCATCGTCGGCGAAAGCGGCTCGGGCAAGTCCACCCTGGGCCTGGCCATCCTGCGGCTGATCGACAGCCGCGGCGCCATCCGCTTCGAGGGCAACGCCCTGGACACCCTGAACCAGGCCGAGGTGCGCCCGCTGCGCCGCGAGATGCAGGTGGTCTTCCAGGACCCGTACGGCAGCCTCAGCCCGCGCCTGTCGGTGGGCCAGATCGTCGGCGAGGGCCTGGAGATCCACGGCATCTGCGACGAGAAGGAACAGGAGCAGCGGATCATCGACGCGCTGCTGGAAGTCGGCCTGGACCCGGAGACGCGCCACCGCTACCCCCACGAATTCTCCGGCGGCCAGCGCCAGCGCATCGCCATCGCCCGCGCCCTGGTGCTCAAGCCGGCGCTGATCCTGCTGGACGAGCCGACCTCGGCGCTGGACCGCTCGGTGCAGCGCCAGGTGGTCGACCTGCTGCGCCAGCTGCAGGCCAAGTACAACCTCAGCTACCTGTTCATCAGCCACGACCTGGCGGTGGTCAAGGCGCTCAGCCACCAGCTGATGGTCATCCGCCAGGGCAAGGTGGTGGAACAGGGCCCGGCCGAGGCGATCTTCGCCGCGCCGAGCCACCCCTACACCCAACAGCTGCTGGAAGCCGCGTTCATGGTCCCGGCGGCCACCAGCCAGGCATGACCCGCACGGGAGGCGGAGCACCATGGGCTTTCTCACCGGCAAGCGCGCACTGATCGTCGGCGTCGCCAGCAAACTCTCCATCGCCTCGGGCATCGCCGCGGCGATGCACCGCGAAGGCGCCGAGCTGGCCTTCACCTACCAGAACGACAAGCTCAGGGGCCGCGTCGAGGAATTCGCCGCCGGCTGGGGCTCCGGCCCCGGGCTGTGCTTCCCCTGCGACGTGGCCAGCGACGCCGACATCGAGGCGGTGTTCCGCGAGCTGGGCAGGCACTGGGACGGCCTGGACATCATCGTCCACTCGGTGGGCTTCGCCCCGGGTGACCAGCTCGACGGCGACTTCACCGCCGTCACCAGCCGCGACGGCTTCCGCATCGCCCACGACATCAGCGCCTACAGCTTCGTGGCCCTGGCCAAGGCCGGCCGCGGGATGATGCGGGGCCGCCACGGCGCCCTGCTCACCCTCTCCTACCTGGGCGCCGAGCGCACCCTGCCCAACTACAACGTGATGGGCATGGCCAAGGCCAGCCTGGAGGCCGGCGTGCGCTACCTGGCCGCCAGCCTCGGCCCGGAAGGCACGCGGGTCAACGCGGTATCCGCCGGGCCGATCCGCACCCTGGCGGCCTCCGGCATCAGGAGCTTCCGCCGCATGCTCGCCGCCAGCGAACGGCAGACGCCGCTGCGGCGCAACGTGACCATCGAGGAAGTCGGCAACGCCGCGGCCTTCCTCTGCTCCGACCTGGCCAGCGGCATCAGCGGCGAAATCCTCTACGTCGACGGCGGCTTCAACACCACGGCGATGGGGCCGCTGGAAGAGGACTGAGCAGGCGGCGGGAATGCCACGCCTCACAGCAAACCGTAGGAGCGGGCCCTGCCCGCGATTCGCGCGCAGGGCGCGCTCCTACATGGCAACCACATGGCGTCGAGCTATCGCGGACAAAGTCCGCTCCTACGGGAAATACCGAGCCTCCGGCCTCCGTAGGGCGCATAACGCCTATGGCGTTATCCGCCGTCGAACTTCAGGCATGCCTCGCAGCAAACTGTAGGAGCGGATCTTATCCGCGAATCGCGCGCAGGGCGCGCTCCTACAGGGACCTCGTGGCTGCCCCCAACCACCGCACAAGGAAAAACGCCGCACCCGGTCACCCGACTGCGGCGTTTTCATCGGATCGCGGCGCGTGGCGCGCGGATCAATCCTCGCGGTAGCGGCGCAGGCGCAGGGCCTTGCCGGCGACGCGGGTGTCCTTGAGCTTGCCCAGCAGGCGCTCCAGGCCGTCTTCCGGCAGCTCGATCAGGCTGAAGGTCTCGCGGATCTGGATGCGGCCGATGGCCTCGCGGGACAGGCCGCCCTCGTTGAGGATGGCACCCAGCAGGTTCTTCGCCGCCACGCCGTCGCGCGCGCCCAGGGCGGTGCGGCAGCGGGCCTTGCCTTCGGCCGGGGCGGCCATCGGGCGGCGCTCGCCGGAGCGTTCGCCACGATCGCTGCGCTCACCGCGCTCGCTACGTTCGTAACGGTCGCTGCGCTCGCGCGGGGCGGCCGGGGTCAGCGGCTGCTCGCGGCGCACCGACTCCAGGTCCAGGGCCTTGCCTTCGGTGAGCTTGGCCAGCAGCACCGCGGCGAGGGTCTCGACGTCGGTGCCCAGGCGGCGGCACAGCTCGTCGCGCACGGCGCCACGGTTGGCGACCGCGGTTTCCAGCAGCGGCTGCAGGCTGGAGGCCAGGCGCGCCAGGCGCGCTTCCAGCACGGTGTCGGCGTCGGGCAGGCGCACTTCGCCGACCTTCTGCCCGGTGACGCGCTCGATCACCTGCAGCATGCGCCGCTCGCGCGGGGTCACCAGCAGCAGCGCGCGGCCTTCGCGGCCGGCGCGGCCGGTACGGCCGATGCGGTGCACGTAGGACTCGGGGTCGTACGGCATGTCGATGTTCAGCACGTGGGTGATGCGCGACACGTCCAGGCCACGGGCGGCCACGTCGGTGGCGATGACGATGTCCAGCGAGCCGTCTTTCAGCGACTCGATGACGCGCTCGCGCTGGGCCTGCGGCATGTCGCCGTTGAGCGCGGCGGCGCGGTAGCCCTGGCGCTCGAGCAGCTCGGCGATGTCCAGGGTGGCCTGCTTGGTACGCACGAAGCCGATCAGCGCGTCGAACTGCTCGACTTCCAGCAGGCGCAGGATGGAGGCGGGCTTCTGGTCGGCATGGACCATCAGGTGCGCCTGCTCGATGCGCGCCACGGTCTGGGTCTTGGCGGCGATGCGGACGTGCTTGGGTTCCTTCAGGTGGCGCTCGGCGATGCTGCGGATCGAGGCCGGCAGGGTCGCGGAGAACAGCACGGTCTGGCGGCTGGCCGGCATGGCCTCGAAGATCACTTCCAGGTCGTCCATGAAGCCGAGCTTGAGCATCTCGTCGGCCTCGTCCAGCACCAGGCGCTCGACGGTGGCCAGCAGGTTCTCGTCGCGGCGCAGGTGGTCGCACAGGCGGCCGGGGGTGGCCACCAGGACCTGGGCGCCCTGGCGCAGGGCCTTGAGCTGCGGGCCCATGGGCGCGCCACCGTAGACGGCTACCACGCCGACGCCGGGCATCTGCTTGGAGTAGGTTTCGCAGGCGGTGGCCACCTGCAGGGCCAGTTCGCGGGTCGGCACCAGGATCAGCACCTGGGGCTCGCGGCGGGCCGGCTCGATCTGCGACAGCAGCGGCAGGGCGAAGGCGGCGGTCTTGCCGGTGCCGGTCTGGGCCTGGCCGATCATGTCGTGGCCTTCGAGGATCACCGGGATCGACTGGGCCTGGATGGGCGAAGGCTCTTCGTAGCCGACCGCGGCGATGGCCGCCAGAATATTGGGATGAATGCCGAGCGCGGCGAAGCCGCCGGTTTCCTGGGTCATGGGTTTTGCCTCTAAATACATCCGCAAAGACCCAATGGCCGAGCTGCGCATGCCCTGTACGACAGTAGAAGTCACCCAGGCAGCTGGAAGCGGGGATTTGCGAACTGAACTGTTGGAAGAATACGTCAAGGAAGTCCGCGGAAGCGGACGCACAGCCAGAGCGTGCAGGCTCTGAAAGATGCGGTCCCGAACGGGGCCGTAACAGGCCGGCGCGCATCATACCGGAAAAACGCCGTCGATGTGTGGCTTTTCCGCCGCCGCTGGCCGAACGGTCAAGACTTGCACAATCGGCCACCCGCCGTCTATACCGAGCAGGGCCCACCTGCCAGGAGCACGCGCCGTGAACCCTACCAGCGAACCCCGCGTCACCGTCACGCGTCGTGGTCATCTCCTGCTGCTGGGCCTGAACCGGCCGGAAAAGCGCAACGCCTTCGACCAGCGCATGCTCGACGAGCTGATGCTGGCCCTGGGCGGGTACGAACGCGACGACGACCTGCGCTGCGCGCTGATCGTCGCCCACGGCGAGCACTTCAGCGCCGGCCTCGACCTGGCCGACGTCAGCCGGCGCCTGCACGACGGCTGGCAACTGCCGGCCGGCGCGGTCGACCCCTGGGGCACCCTCGGCGGGCCGCGGCTGAGCAAGCCGCTGCTGGTCGCCGTGCAGGGCTACTGCTACACCATCGGCATCGAACTGATGCTGGCGGCGGACATCTGCCTGTGCGCCAGCAACGCCCGCTTCGCCCAGATGGAGGTGCGCCGCGGCCTGCTGCCGCTGGGCGGCGCCACCCTGCGCCTGCCGCAGGTCGCCGGCTGGGGCAACGCCATGCGCTGGCTGCTCAGCGGCGACGAGTTCGACGCCCACGAGGCCTGCCGCCTGGGCCTGGTCCAGGAAATCCACCCGCCCGAGGAGCTGCTGCCCGAGGCCCTGAAGCTGGCCGCGCGCATCGCCCGCCGCGCCCCGCTGGCCGTGCGCGCCACCCTGGCCTCGGCGCGCCGCGCCCAGGAACAGGGCCCGGCGGAGGCCATCCGCGAGCTGCCGCAACAGCTCAAGGCCCTGCTCGCCAGCGAGGACGCCCGGGAAGGCCTGCAGTCGCTGCTGGAAAAGCGCGAAGGCCACTTCTCCGGCAACTAGCCGTGGCGCCCCCGTCACGCCACTTCGCGACGCCGTCCGGGCACGCCTTCGAAACGCCCCGGGAAAGCGCTATATCGAAAGTATTAGATTGCAATCAAAAGGCCAGCAATTCTGCTGAAATTTCATTCGAATCAACGGGATGCCTATAACAAACGACTATATACAAGATGCAATTTCGCCCCCTCCCGCAAGTACTGAAACTGTGCCGGCAATCAGTGGAAGTACTCTTGCCGACGGCGGACCGAGGCTTCTCCTGAACACCAGAGCCCTTCAGGGAGGAGCCCCAGATGTCTGGTCCCATTCGTGTATTCGCGTTGTCTCTCCTGGTCGTTGCCATGTCGCTGCAGGGTTGCAGCAGCAAGGGCGGCCATCACAGCAGTGTCGCCAGTTCCGGAAGCGGCTCCGACCAGGGCGCCGGCAACGGCGGCTCGGGTAGCGGCGGCGACGGCAACGGTTCCGGCGGTACCGGCAGCGGTGGCGACGGCGGCACCGGCGGTAATGGTGGAACCGGCGGCAACAACGGTGGCAACAACGGTGGCGACGGCGGTAACAACGGCGGAAGCACCGGCGGCACCAACCCCAGCACCACCAGCACCATCCTCAGCAACACCGGCGAAGCGGTCAGCTCGCTGGGCGACACCGTCAACGGCGTCGGCAGCGTGGTCAAGGGCGTGGGCCTGCCGGTGGTCGGCAGCGGCGTGACCGAAGGCGCCGGCAACGTCATCCAGGACGTCGGCCAGGGCGTGAACAGCCTGGGCAGCGGCATCACCAACGGCGTCGGCCAGCTCGGCAGCAACCCCAACGCCCTGGGCACCACGGTGGCCGGCGCCACCGGCACGGTGAGCAGCGTCGGCAATGCGGTCAGCGACCTGGGCGGCACCGTCGCCGCGGTAGGCGCCAACACTCCGCTGAAACCGGTGACCACTGCCCTGGGCGGCGTGGTCGACGGCGTCGGCGGGCAGATCAGCATGCTCGGCGACTCCCTCAGCGGCGCCGTCACCACCGGCCCGCTCAGCCCGCTGACCAAGCAGCTCAGCGGCACTACCGCGGGCCTGGTCGGCCAGGTCGAGGGCGTGACCCAGCAGGTCGGCGCGGCCACCGGCCTGGGCGCCCCGGTGAACAACCTGGTGACCACGGTCGGCGGCCTGGTGGGCCAGGTCGGCACCCAGCTCGGCAGTACCACGCCGGTCCTCGCGCCGGTCGGCAGCGTCGTGACCAACGTCGGCGAGGCCGTGAGCGCGACGGGTGGGCTGGTCAACGCACCGGCCGGCAGCAGCGCCAGCAACCCGATCGGCGGGCTGCTCTCCGGCGTCACCGGCGTACTGGGCGGTGCCACCGGCGGCAGCAACCCGGTCGGCGGGCTGCTCTCCGGCGTCACCGGCACCCTGGGCGGCGCCACCGGTAGCAGCAACCCGGTCGGCGGCCTGCTCTCCGGCCTCACCGGCACCCTGGGCGGCGCCACCGGCAGCAGCAACCCGGTTGGCGGCCTGCTTTCCGGCGTCACCGGCACCCTGGGCGGCGCCACCGGCGGCAGCAACCCGGTCGGCGGCCTGCTCTCCGGCGTCACCGGCACCCTGGGCGGCGTCACCAGTGGCCTCACCAGCGGAGTCGCGACAGGCGTCGGCAGCAACGGCCTGGCCAGCAACAACGGCCTGCTCGGCGGCACCCTGGGCACCGTGGGTGGCCTGCTCGGCGGCGTGACCGGCAGCCTGGGCGGCAAGTCCGGAAACTGACGGCAAGCCCGCCAAAGCGAACGGCGAAGGGTCGGCAACGGCCCTTCGCCCTTTCATTTAACGGCTTCAGGGAGAAGCCATGCGCAAGCTAGCCGTAGTAACGCTGTTGTTAGCCAGCCCCCTAGCCTGGGCCGACCGCCCGATCCAACTGCCCGGCTCCGACATCGAACAGGGCCTGCCCAGGCCCAACCTGCCCGGCGGCGACGTGCGCCCGCAAGCGCCGCGGGTCAGCACCCCGGCGGCCGCGCAGCCGCAGCAACTGCTCGAACGGCGCATCCGCCTGCGGCGCATCGAGGTCGCCGGCGGCGGCCACTACCCGATCGCCACCTGGAAGCCCCTGCTGGAACCGCTGACCCGTCGCGACATCAGGATCGGCGAGCTGGTGGCGGCGGCCAAGGCCATCACCCGGCGCTACCAGGACGACGGCTTCGTCATTTCCTTCGCCTACGTACCCAACCAGGACTTCAATGGCGGCGTCGGGCGCATCATGCTGATCGAGGGCCACCTGAGCGAGGTGCGCAGCGCCGGCGACCTCGGCGTGCACCAGGCCCGCGTGGCGCGCTGGATCGAGCGCCTGAAGGCGGAGCGGCCGCTGACCCGCGCCAGCTTCGAGCGCTTCAGCGTACTGATGAGCCGGGTGCCCGGCCTGCAGATGAACATGGTCCTCAACCCGCCGACCACCACCGACGGCGGCGCCGTGCTGGAGATGCTCGGCAAGCACGAGGTCGTCACCACCGGCGCCGACTTCGACTCGCGCCACGGCAACCCGCGCGGGCTGTTCAACGCCACGCTGGCCTCGCTGCTGGGCCGGGGCGAGCAGCTGCAGTTCAGCTACCTCTACCCGCCCGGCGACGACAAGGAGTACTACCGCGCCTGGAACTACAGCCAGTTGCTGGGCGACAACGGCCTGCAGCTGATGGCCGGCTACAGCCACTACAACGCCAGCCTCGAGGACCGCGTGGTGATCGGCCCGCTGCAATACGCGCGCAAGCGCGAGAACGAACGGCTCAGCGCCGGCCTGGGCATCCCCGTGCTGCTGCGCCGCGACCTGACCTGGGACGTCAACCTGCGCGCCTACACGGTGGACGACAGCAGCCGCTACGACCTGGTGGCGCCGGCTACCCCCTATAGCGTGAAGCTGCGCAACAAATTGCGCGTGGTGGGCGTCGACACCCTGGTCCAGCAGTTCGGCGAGAAGCAGGTGCGCGCCGGCAGCCTGGCCCTCTACAAGGGCCTGAACGCCTTCGACGCGCAGAGCACGGCGCCGGCGCGCAAGGACTTCACCCGCGTGCTCGGCTTCGGCGCCCAGCAGAACCAGTTCGGCGAGCGGGTGCAGGGCGTGGCCAACGCCAGCTTCCAGTGGGCCCACGACAGCCTGCCGGACTCCGAGCAGGTCACCTACGGCGGCGCCAACTTCGGCCGCGGCTACCCGGACGACCAGGCCACCGGCGACAAGGGCTGGGGCGCCTCCTACGAGGTGAACTACGCCTTCCTCTGGCAAAACCGCTGGATGAACCAGTTGCAGCCCTATCTGGTGGTGGACGGCGCGCGCACCTGGTACAACGCCGACGGCCAGCCCGGCGCCAGGCTCGGCTCCGGCGCCGTCGGGGTGCGCTTCTCCAACCGCAAGCAGTACGTGCTGGGGGTGGAAGTGGCCAAGCCGTTCGCCGACCGCGCCATCGACAACGACGAGCGCAGCCCGCGGCTCAACCTGACGCTCAGCTACCAGATCCCCTGAGCCGGCGCCCCGCCGCTACTGCGCGGGGCGCAGCGCGTCGATGTAGGTACCCAGGTCGTAGCCCAGGTCGCCCTGCAGGGCCTTGGCGCGTTTCTTCAGCCCGCGCGGTTCGAGGCTCTGCTCGATGTCGGCGGGAACGAAGACGATCACGTTGCCTTCCGGCACCGGGCATTCCAGGTAGTGGCGGTGGAAGCGCCCGCGCAGCAGGGCCGCGCCCAGGGGCCGGCCGTCGTCGGTGCTCCACTGGTTGATGATCAGCCAGCCGCCGGGGCGCAGCTTGTCGCGGCAGGCGCCGAGGAAGTCCCAGCCCAGGTGCGCCGGGGCGGGGCCGGTGTCGGTGTAGAGGTCGAGGAAGATCAGGTCGGCCGGCTCGCAGTCGCCCAGTTCCTCCACCGCGTCGCCGATGCGCAGCCGCAGGCGCGGCTCGTCCACCAGGCCCAGGTGCTCGCGGGCCAGGCGCGGGATCGCCGGGCGCAGCTCGACGGCCTCCGCCTCGTCCAGCGCCAGGTGCTTCAGGCAGGCCTGGGTCAGGCTGCCGGCGCCGAAGCCGAGGAACAGCGCGCGGCGCGGCGCGGGGTGGCACAGCGCGCCCAGCAGCATGGCGCGGGAATAGTCGTACTCCAGCCAGGCCGGGTCGCCGATGCGCACGCAGCTCTGCTCCACCTCCTCGCCGAACTCCAGGTAGCGGTAGCCGCCCTGCTCCACCACGCGGATCACCCCGTAGGCATCGCGCTCCTCGGCTATCAGCAGGTCCTCGCTCATGCCCGGCGCCCCCGGCCATGGCCACGGGCGCTGGCGCTGGGCCGGCGATACGGACGGGGATTCGAAGTCGGGCTCTGGTACACGCGGGGTTCTCCGCAGGGCAAGGACGGCGACGGCCGCGGGCTCATGGAAAGCGAAGGATACCAGCCCGGCCCCGCTGAAGGAGGCCCCGCCCGGTGTTACCATGGGCCGATACCCGCCATTGCCCCGCGAGCCCCCGATGAGCCAGACCTGGAGCCCCGACAGCTGGAGAAGCCGCCCCATCCAGCAGCAACCCGCCTACCCCGACGCCGCGCGCCTGCAGCAGGTCGAGCAGACCCTGGCCAGCTACCCGCCGCTGGTGTTCGCCGGCGAGGCCCGCGAGTTGCGCCGGCAGTTCGCCGAGGTCACCGCCGGGCGCGCCTTCCTGCTGCAGGGCGGCGACTGCGCCGAGAGCTTCGCCGAGTTCTCCGCGGCGAAGATCCGCGACACCTTCAAGGTGCTGCTGCAGATGGCGGTGGTCATGACCTTCGCCGCCGGCTGCCCGGTGGTGAAGGTCGGGCGCATGGCCGGGCAGTTCGCCAAGCCGCGCTCCTCCGGCGAGGAAACCGTGGGCGAGATGACCCTGCCGGCCTACCGCGGCGACATCGTCAACGGCATCGGCTTCGACGAGGCCAACCGCGTGCCGGACCCGCAGCGCCTGCTGCAGGCCTACCACCAGTCCACCGCCACCCTCAACCTGCTGCGCGCCTTCGCCCAGGGCGGCTTCGCCGACCTGCACGAGGTGCACCAGTGGAACCTCGACTTCATCGCCAACTCGGCCCTGGCGGAGAAGTACAGCCAGCTCGCCGGGCGCATCGACGAAACCCTCGCCTTCATGCGCGCCTGCGGCCTGGACGGCGCGCCGCAGCTGCGCGAGGTGAGCTTCTTCACCGCCCACGAGGCGCTGCTGCTGAACTACGAGGAAGCCTTCATCCGCCGCGACAGCCTCACCGGCGGCTGGTACGACTGCTCGGCGCACATGCTCTGGATCGGCGACCGCACCCGCCAGCTGGACGGCGCCCACGTCGAGCTGCTGCGCGGGGTGGGCAACCCCATCGGCGTGAAGGTCGGGCCGAGCATGGGCGACGAGGAACTGCTGCGCCTGATCGACATCCTCAACCCGGACAACGACCCCGGCCGCCTCAACCTGATCGTGCGCATGGGCGCCGACAAGGTCGGCGACGGCCTGCCGCGGCTGCTCCGTACCGTGCAGCGCGAAGGCCGCCAGGTGCTGTGGAGCTGCGACCCGATGCACGGCAACACCATCAAGGCCTCCAGCGGCTACAAGACCCGCGACTTCGCGCGCATCCTCGCCGAGGTGCGGCAGTTCTTCGAGGTGCACAGGGCCGAGGGCACCCACCCCGGCGGCATCCACATCGAGATGACCGGGCAGAACGTCACCGAGTGCATCGGCGGTGCGCGGCCGATCACCGAGGCCGGGCTCAGCGACCGCTACCACACCCACTGCGACCCGCGGCTCAACGCCGACCAGTCGCTGGAGCTGGCCTTCCTCATCGCCGAGACGCTGAAGCAGGCGCGGCGCTGAAACCGACGAACGGCGGGGCTGGGCTCAGACGCGCAGGTCCATGCCCTCGCTGAGGAAGCGCGGGGCTATGTAGCGGTCGTAGTGGGCCTCGGAAAGCAGGAAGAACTCGCGGTCGATGGCGTCGCGCAGCTCCGGCAGCGGCCGCTCGCGGAACTCCGGCAGCAGGGCCACGCCGTAGGCCTCGATGCTCTGGATCAGCCGCGAGCCGCGGGCGATCAGCTGGTAGGCCCAGCAGTACGGCGACTGCTCGGGGACGAAGCGGATCTGCCGCTGCTCCAGCTGGGCGCGCAGGCGCGGCGCATCGAACACCTCGAGCTTGGCCACCATCACCTGCACCAGCAGCACCTCCAGGCGCTTCCACACCGCGCGCTTCTCCTCCTCGCCGTACAGGTTCCAGTTCACCACCTCGTGGTGGAAGCGCTTGCAACCGCGGCACACGAGGTCGCCGTAGACGGTGGAGCAAAGGCCGACACAGGGGGTCTTGATGCGCTGGGAGGACATGGCGGAACGGCTTCGGGACAACGGGGGACGGGCGTCATCTTAGCCCTTTGTCTAGGCAAGATCACCTTTCGCATCGGCGCGATGGCGCTTACTTTCAGCAATGAATTCCAGTAGAATCGGCCCGCCTTTCACAAGGCGCAATGCCCGTTCGAAGCTGTTTTCAAAGCGTCACGAAGCACAGATTCCGGCAGCCGCGCGGTCTGGGCGCCCCCCTCAAGCGCCCAGTCCCTCACGTCCCAGGCCCTCCGGCGTAAAACTTTGAAAACAGCTTCTGTCTGGAGGCTGCCGGTGCCGTCGTAGGTCCGTGGATTACCGTCCACCATGCCTGACGAATGGATCGGCGAGGTCTCCTGGATACGCGTCCCACGGGACCACTGATGAGGGAAATACTGTGCTTGAAGCCTACCGCAAACACGTAGAAGAGCGTGCCGCCCAGGGTGTCGTGCCCCAGCCGCTGAACGCCGAACAGACCGCTGGTCTGGTCGAACTCCTGAAGAACCCGCCGGCCGGCGAAGAAGAATTCCTCCTCGACCTGATCACCAACCGCGTCCCGCCGGGCGTGGACGAGGCCGCCTACGTCAAGGCCGGCTTCCTCTCCGCCGTCGCCAAGGGCGAAGCCACTTCCCCGCTGATCAGCAAGGCCCGCGCCGTCGAGCTGCTGGGCACCATGCAGGGCGGCTACAACATCGCCACCCTGGTGGAACTGCTGGACAGCGCCGAGCTGGCCGAGGTCGCCGCCGCCCAGCTGAAGCACACCCTGCTGATGTTCGACGCCTTCCACGACGTCTCCGAGCGCGCCAAGAAGGGCAACGCCGCGGCCAAGGCCGTGATGCAGTCCTGGGCCGACGGCGAGTGGTTCCAGGCCCGCCCGGCGGTCGCCGAGAAGATCACCCTGACCGTGTTCAAGGTGCCCGGCGAAACCAACACCGACGACCTGTCCCCGGCGCCCGACGCCTGGTCGCGTCCGGACATCCCGCTGCACGCCCTGGCCATGCTGAAGATGGCCCGCGACGGCATCGAGCCGGTACAGCCCGGCGCCATCGGCCCGCTGAAGCAGATCGAAGCGGTCAAGGCCAAGGGCTTCCCGGTCGCCTACGTCGGTGACGTGGTCGGCACCGGTTCCTCCCGCAAGTCCGCCACCAACTCGGTGCTGTGGTTCTTCGGCGACGACATCCCCTACGTGCCGAACAAGCGCGCAGGCGGTTTCTGCTTCGGCACCAAGATCGCCCCGATCTTCTACAACACCATGGAAGACGCCGGCGCCCTGCCGATCGAGTTCGACTGCACCAACCTGGCCATGGGCGACGTCATCGACGTGTACCCGTACGAAGGCAAGGTCGTGCGCCATGACAGCGGCGAAGTGGTCACCACCTTCGAGCTGAAGACCCCCGTGCTGCTGGACGAAGTCCGCGCCGGCGGCCGTATCCCGCTGATCGTCGGCCGTGGCCTGACCGAGAAGGCCCGCGCCGAACTGGGCCTGGCCCCGTCCACCCTGTTCAAGAAGCCCGAAGCCCCCGCCGACAGCGGCAAGGGCTACACCCTGGCGCAGAAGATGGTCGGTCGCGCCTGCGGCCTGCCGGAAGGCAAGGGCGTGCGTCCGGGCACCTACTGCGAACCGAAGATGACCACCGTCGGTTCCCAGGACACCACCGGCCCGATGACCCGCGACGAGCTGAAGGACCTGGCCTGCCTGGGCTTCTCCGCCGACCTGGTGATGCAGTCCTTCTGCCACACCGCGGCCTACCCCAAGCCCATCGACGTCAAGACCCACCACACCCTGCCCGACTTCATCATGACCCGTGGCGGCGTATCCCTGCGTCCGGGCGACGGCATCATCCACAGCTGGCTGAACCGCATGCTGCTGCCCGACACCGTCGGCACCGGCGGCGACTCGCACACCCGCTTCCCGATCGGCATCAGCTTCCCGGCCGGTTCCGGCCTGGTAGCCTTCGCCGCTGCCACCGGCGTGATGCCGCTGGACATGCCCGAATCGGTACTGGTGCGCTTCAAGGGCAAGCTGCAACCGGGCATCACCCTGCGTGACCTGGTCCATGCCATCCCCTACTACGCCATCCAGGCCGGCCTGCTGACCGTCGAGAAGAAAGGCAAGAAGAACATCTTCTCCGGCCGCATCCTCGAGATCGAAGGCCTGAACGACCTGACCGTCGAGCAAGCCTTCGAGCTGTCCGACGCCTCGGCCGAACGTTCCGCCGCCGGTTGCACCATCAAGCTGCCGGAAGAGGCCATCGCCGAATACCTGAAGTCCAACATCACCCTGCTGCGCTGGATGATCGGCGAAGGCTACGGCGACGCCCGCACCCTGGAGCGCCGCGCCAAGGCGATGGAAGCCTGGCTGGCCAACCCGCAACTGCTGGAAGCCGACAAGGACGCCGAATACGCCGCGGTCATCGAGATCGACCTGGCCGACGTCAAGGAGCCGGTACTCTGCGCCCCGAACGACCCGGACGACGCCCGCCTGCTGTCCAGCGTGCAAGGCCGCAAGATCGACGAGGTGTTCATCGGTTCGTGCATGACCAACATCGGTCACTTCCGCGCCGCCGGCAAGCTGCTGGACAAGGTCAAGGGTGGCATTCCGACCCGTCTGTGGCTGGCCCCGCCGACCAAGATGGACGCCCACCAGTTGACCGAGGAAGGCTACTACGGCATCTACGGCAAGGCCGGTGCGCGCATGGAAATGCCGGGCTGCTCGCTGTGCATGGGTAACCAGGCTCGCGTACAGACCGGTTCCACCGTGGTCTCGACCTCGACCCGTAACTTCCCGAACCGCCTGGGCGATTCCACCGACGTGTTCCTGGCGTCGGCGGAGCTGGCGGCCGTGGCTTCGATCATCGGCAAGCTGCCGACCGTCGAGGAGTACATGGCCTACGCGAAGGACATCGACAGCATGTCTGCCGATATCTACCGCTACCTGAGCTTCGACCAGATCGCCGAGTTCAAGGAAGCCGCTGCGAACGCCAAGATTCCGGTCGTTCAAGCCTAAGCCTTTCGGCGTGAGGAAAGCCCTGGCCTGTGCGGTGGGGCTTTGAAGAGAATGCCGTTTCTTCCCCTGGGGAGAAACGGCATTTTCGTTTGGGATGGGGTATGGCTTTGCTTGCGGGGCTTGGTTCCGCGCTCCGATCTCCCCCTCGTCATTCCCGCGAACGCCGGAACCCAAAAAAGACGTTGGGTTTGGGTGTACCGCGCCGCTCCGAGTGTTCGGATGTCTCTTGTTTCGCCCCCTCGGGCGAGTCCCTTTTGTCAGTCGCCACAAAAGGAACCAAAAAGGCTTGCCCCGACATACGGGCCCGATGGAGCCGGGCTACCCTCGCGAACTCCCCCGCCACGGAGGCCCGCCCCGACAGCACGTCCCTGTGCTGATCGGGGCTCTAGCGACATCCATGTCGCATGACCTCCTGAGCGCCGGTTTCGCTCGGCCTTCTGAAGGGGCGTTCCGGTGCGCTCGGTGGTTTCTCTGGAAACCCGTAGGGCGCATAACGCCTACGGCGTTATCCGCCGTTTGCGTCGTGTATCGGCCAACGGCGGATAACCGCGAACGGTTATTCGCCCTACGAATTTGCCGGCTGACGCTGCGTTATCCGTGCACGCCGAACGGCTCCCTCTCCCTTCAGGGAGAGGGCTGGGGAGAGGGGACGGACCTCGCTCACGCACCTCTGCCAACCCTGACGCCGCCCCCTCCCTAACCCTCCCCCGCAAGCGGGAGAGGGGACCGTTCGGCGTGAAGCGGAACCACGAAGCTCCCGGGCTCCCCGTAGGGCGCATAACGCCTACGGCGTTATCCGCCGAATCGCGGACAAGGTCCGCTCCTACGGTTCCAGGAAGCACGGGCGTAGGAGGACTCCGTCCGCGATTGGACTCACCGCCCACGCCGGACGTCCCGGTGGCACGAATTCCCCTTGCACCCCGGCGCCACCCGCTGCACCCTGTGCAACCAGCGAAGCACCGACCTGCACCATGACCGACACGCCCGATCCCACCCGTTGCCCCCTCTGCGGCCAGCGCAATGCCTGCAGCCAGGCCGACCCGGACGCCGACGGCACGCTCTGCTGGTGCTTCCAGACGCGCATCGACCCCGCCGCCCTGGCCCGCGTCCCGCCGGAGCAGCTCGACCGCGCCTGCCTCTGCCCGCGCTGCGCGCAGGGTCTGCCGCCCGCCGACGAGCCCGCCTGATGCGCCTGGACCGCCTGCTCGCCAACCTGCCCCGCTTCAGCCGCCAGGATGCGCGCCTGCTGCTGGCCGCCGGGCGCCTGAAGGTGGACGGCGCGGTGGTCCGCGACGGCCGCCACGAAGTGCGCGAGTTCAGCCGCGTGGAACTGGACGACGAGGTGCTGCAGGCCGGCCGCCCGGCGCGCTACTTCATGCTGCACAAGCCCGCCGGCTGCGTCAGCGCCACCCGCGACGCCGAGCACCGCACCGTGCTCGACCTGCTGGACGAGCCGGACAAGCACGAGCTGCACATCGGCGGGCGGCTGGACTACAACAGCACCGGCCTGCTGCTGATCACCAACGACGGCCAGTGGTCGCGGCGCATGACCCTGCCCGGGCGCAAGCTGCCCAAGGTCTACTACGTCGAGACCGAGCAGCCGATCGAGGCGCACTACGCCGAGGTCTTCGCCCGCGGCCTGTACTTCCGCTACGAGGACCTCACCACCCTCCCCGCGCAGCTGGAGATCCTCGCCCCGCGGGCGGCGCGCCTGACCCTCCACGAAGGCCGCTACCACCAGGTCAAGCGCATGTTCGGGCACTTCCAGAACAAGGTCACCCGCCTGCACCGCGAGCGCATGGGCGGCCTGGCCCTGGACGCGCAGCTGGCGCCGGGCCAGTACCGCGCCCTGAGCGCCGCCGAGCTGGCCGCGCTGGACTGAGAGACTGCCGTCCGGCATCGCGAATTGCAGGGGCGGCACGGCCCCGACTAAGCTGCGAGGACGCCCGCGCATCGAAGGAATACGATGAAGACACTGTCTTTCGCCCTGCTGCTGTTCAGCCTGGTCGCCCTGCCCGCCGTGGCCACTTCCAGCCACAGCTCGCCGCTCAACGACCTGCAGGCGGCGCTGAAGAAGCTCAAGCCCGGGCAGTTCCTCTGGTACCCGGAGATCTCCCCGCAGGGCCCGGTCACGGTAGTGGTCAGCCTCACCGAGCAGCGCGCCTACGTGTACCGCAACGGCATCGCCATCGGCCTGGCCACGGTCAGCACCGGCAAGCGCGGCAAGGAAACCCCCACCGGCGTGTTCACCATCCTGCAGAAGAAGGTGGAGTACCACTCCGACCTGTACGACAGCGCGCCCATGCCCTACATGCAGCGCCTGACCTGGGACGGCATCGCCCTGCACGCCGGCAACCTGCCCGGCTACCCGGCCTCCCACGGCTGCATCCGCCTGCCCATGGCCTTCGCCAAGAAGCTCTACGAGGTCACCGGCTTCAGCAACACCACGGTGATCATCTCCGACGCCAAGAGCTCGCCGGTGGAGGTCTACCACCCCGGCCTGCTCGCCCCGCAGGTGACCGAAGGCAAGCCCAGCGGCCCGGCCAGCCCGGCGGTGGAGCCCTACTGGAGCGACCCGGGCGAAGCCGCCGGGCCGATCTCGGTGCTGATCAGCCGCGCCGACCGCCGCGCCTACGTGTACCGCGGCGGCACCCAGATCGGCAGCGCCCCGGTGGCCCTCGACAACCCCGGCGCGCGCACGGGCGTGGCGGCCTTCTCGCTGCTGGAACGGCCCACCCCGGAACAGCTCGCCAGCGCCTCGCCGAACCTGCGCTGGAGCGCCGTGCAGGTGAGCAACCCGCAGGCCGGCCTGACGCCCGCGGAACAGCTCGGCCAGTTCAGCATGGACGCGCACTTCCTGCGCTCGCTGCTGCTGGCCATGGACGTCGGCAGCACCCTGGTCATCACCGACCTGCCGTCCAGCCGCGAGACGCGCAGCAACCCGGACTTCACGGTGATCACCACCAACGACCGACAGGCGGTACCGGCATCGATCAAAAAATAGGCGAGAATCCCCTCAATTTCGCGCACTTGCATGCGCAATCGAAAACAGACCTTAGGAAGTGACAAAGGGGGAACGGCGCCATGCCGTCCATATCCACCGTCTGGGGGAAACTCCGGCCGCTGCTCGCCGTGGGCGCGCTCTACGCGCTCGGCAGCAGCCTTGCCCAAGCGGCGCTGCCCAGCGCCGAGGAACTCCACCGCCTGGCTCCGGCCACCAACCTGCAGGCCCTGCGCCTGGCGCTCAGCGCCTACCAGTGCGCCAACGCCGCGCAACTGGGCGGGCGTGACGAACTGCTGACCGTCATCGACTACTCCAAGGCCTCGCGCGACAAGCGCCTGTGGGTGTTCGACCTCAAGCGGCGCAAGCTGCTGTTCGAGGAGTGGGTGGCCCACGGCAAGAACAGCGGCGACGACCTCGCCACCTCCTTCTCCAACCGCCCCAACAGCTACCAGTCGTCCATCGGCCTGTACCAGACCGGCCAGACCTACAGCGGCAAGCACGGCCGCTCGCTGCGCCTGCTGGGCCTGGAGCCGGGCTTCAACGACAACAGCGAAGAGCGCGCCATCGTCATGCACGCGGCCGCCTACGCCGACCCCAGGGTGGTCCCCGGCCTCGGCCGCCTGGGCCGCAGCCAGGGCTGCCCGGCGGTGCGCCCGCAGGTGGCGCAGAAGCTGATCGACACCCTGCAGAAAGGCAGCTACGTGTTCGCCTACTACCCGCAGCAGGAATGGCTGAACAACTCGCAGTTCCTCGCCGGTGCCAGCTGCAGCCTGGCCAAGGCGCAGAACCTGGGGCGCAGCGCGACCCTGGCCAAGCGCTGAGCCCGCAACGCGCCGAAACGCTCTTGGTATCTTCGTAGGAGCGAGCTTGCTCGCGAACCGCAAGGCACCGCGTTTGTTCGCGAGCAAGCTCGCTCCTACGAGAAGCCGTGCCTACCTGCCCCTGGGCAATAGCTGGTGCGGTTCGCGGATGAGATCCGCTCCTACGCTGCCCCACCCGCGCCATTCCCCTGTAGGAGCGCGCCCTGCGCGCGATTTCGCGGGCAGGGCCCGCTCCTACAGGTTGCCGGGAAACACGGTATTCCTCC
>NZ_JAZAQP010000045.1:0-51900 GCF_036231725.1 Pseudomonas sp. JH-2
TTCATCAGGTCTTCGGTGCTGATGGCCTTGTTGCCTTCGATCTCGATGCTGGAGATCGACGGGCGCTCGACCACGTCGATGACCAGCACGTTGCCATCGCGGCCGAGGTGGATATCCTGGAAGAAGCCGGTCTTGAACAGCGAGCGGGTCGCCTCGACCAGACGGCGGTCGTCGATCTGGTCGCCGACGTTCAGCGGCAGGGCGGCGAATACACTACCCGCGGATACGCGCTGCAGGCCGTTGACGCGGATGTCGGAAACTGTGAAGGACTCTGCGTGAACCTGGGCGATCATCAACGCGGAAAGAGCCGCGGGTAACAGAAAGCGTTTCATGGAGTCCTTTTTTTTCCAACTGACAAATAAAGAATCTGCCGCGTGAGGCGGCAGATCCGAAACCCAATGGCAGCTACAGTCGACTCAGATCGTTGACCAGGGCCAGCAACATGACCCCAACGACCAGGCTGATGCCGATCTGCATCCCCCAAGCCTGGACCCGCTCTGACAATGGGCGGCCACGCACCCACTCGACCAGGTAGAACAACAGATGCCCGCCATCGAGGACGGGAATCGGCAACAGGTTGAGAACCCCCAAACTTATGCTCAGATAGGCGAGGAAATGCAGAAAATCCCCTACGCCGGACTGGGCTGAAGCGCCCGCCACTTTAGCAATGGTTATCGGCCCGCTCAAGTTTTTTACCGAGAGCTGGCCCAGCACCATTTTCTTTAGAGAATCCAGGGTTAGCAGACTCATCGACCAGGTCCGGGAGAGCGCCTCCCCCACCGCGGCGCCCGGGCCGAAGCGGACTTCGCGGAGCATTTCCGCCGGCCACTGGCCGCCGGCGACACCGGCCCCCAGGTAACCGGCACGGGCCTTGCCCTCGCCCTTGGCCGCCAATTTCAGCGTCAGCTCACGCTCCTGGCCGTCGCGCAGCAGGGCGATGCTCACCGACTGCTCCGGACGGGCACGCACCTTGTCGACCACCTGCTGCCAGTCGTCCACCGCCTGGCCGTCCACCCGCAGCAGACGGTCGCCGATGGCCAGGCCCGCGGCCTTGCCCGGGCCCTGCGGGTCCAGCTCGGCGATCACCGGCGGCATCGCCGGGCGCCACGGCTGGATGCCCAGGCCGCCGATGGGGTCGGGGTTGTCGGCGCTCTTCAGCCAGGCCTTGATCGGCAACTGGTGC
This sequence comes from Pseudomonas sp. JH-2, assembly GCF_036231725.1. Classification (NCBI taxonomy): domain Bacteria; kingdom Pseudomonadati; phylum Pseudomonadota; class Gammaproteobacteria; order Pseudomonadales; family Pseudomonadaceae; genus Pseudomonas; species Pseudomonas sp. JH-2. Next base: position 1,184 of record NZ_JAZAQP010000045.1, read on the forward strand.
AGGCTCTGGGCCGAGGAGCCCGGCTCGCGCACGCTGACGGCCAGCTCGCCGGTCTCGCCCAGGCGCCGCACCAGGCGCAGGTTGACCGCCGCCCAGCCGTCCACCGGCTCGCCGTCCACCGCCAGCACTTCCTGGCCGGCGGCCAGGCCGCCCAGCGCCGCCGGGCTGTCGGGCACGATGGCGCCGATGACCGGGCGCACCTGCTGGGTGCCCAGCATGGCGAGGATCCAGAAGAACAGGATGGCCAGCAGGAAGTTGGCCACCGGGCCCGCCGCGACTATGGCGATGCGCTGGAACACCGTCTTGCGGTTGAAGGCCTGGTCGAGCTGGTCGAGGGGCACTTCGCCCTCGCGCTCGTCGAGCATCTTCACGTAGCCACCCAGCGGGATGGCGGCCACCACGAACTCGGTGCCGTGGCGGTCGTGCCAGCGCACCAGGGGCGTGCCGAAGCCCACCGAGAAGCGCAGCACCCTGACCCCACAGCGGCGCGCCACCCAGAAGTGGCCGAACTCGTGGAATGTCACCAGGACGCCGAGGGCGATGATCAACCCGACGACCATGTAAAGTGCGCTCATCTCTACCTCCAAGGCTCAGGGCCTAGCGAGCCCGCCCGTGCAACCAGGCCTGCGCGGCTTCGCGCGCGCGGCGGTCGGCCTCCAGCACCACGTCGAGGCTTTCGACCGGCGTGGCCGCCTCGCGGTTCAGCACCTCGTCGATGATAACCGCGATCTCGGTGAAACGGATGCGCCGTTCGAGGAATGCGGCCACCGCCACCTCGTTGGCGGCATTGAGCATCGCCGGCGCGCTGCCGCCCGCCTCGGCCGCCTGGCGCGCCAGGCGCAGGCAGGGGAAGCGCTGCTCGTCGGGCGCCTGGAAGTCCAGGCAGGCGATGCTGAACAAATCCAGCGGGGATACCCCGGAATCGATGCGCTCGGGCCAGGCCAGGGCGTGGGCGATGGGCGTGCGCATGTCGGGGTTGCCCAGCTGGGCGAGCACCGAGCCGTCCACGTAGTCGACCAGGGAATGGATCACGCTCTGCGGGTGGATCACCACCTCGACCTTCGACGGCGAGGCATCGAACAGCCAGCAGGCCTCGATCAGCTCCAGCCCCTTGTTCATCATGCTGGCCGAGTCGACGGAGATCTTCCGCCCCATGGACCAGTTGGGATGGGCGCAGGCCTGCTCCGGGGAGACCTCCGCCAGGTGCGCCAGCGGCGTCTCGCGGAACGGGCCGCCGGAGGCGGTCAGCAGGATGCGCCGCACGCCGACCGCACCCAGGCCGCGGGCGTAGTCGCCGGGCATGCACTGGAAGATGGCATTGTGCTCGCTGTCGATCGGCAGCAGCACCGCGCCGTGGGCCTGCACTTCGTGCATGAACAGGGCGCCGGACATCACCAGCGCCTCCTTGTTGGCCAGCAGCACGCGCTTGCCGGCCTGCACCGCCGCCAGGGTCGGCTTGAGGCCGGCCGCGCCGACGATGGCGGCCATGACCACGTCCACCTCGGGATGGCCGGCGACCTCGCACAGCCCCGGCTCGCCCGCCAGCACGCGGGTGTCCAGGCCGGCCGCCCGCAGGGCGCCCTGCAGGTGGCGGGCCTGCTCGTCGCGGGCGACCACCGCGAAGCGCGGCCGATGGGCCAGGCACAGGGCTTCCAGCTCGGCGAGGCGGGAATGCCCGGTGATGGCGAAGACGCTGTAACGCTGCGGATGCCGCGCGAGGACGTCCAGGGTGCTCAGGCCGATGGAGCCGGTGGCGCCCAGCACGCAGACCTGCTGCGGCGCGCTCATGGCGCACCCCAACCGGTGGCCCAGAGCAGCGCGGTGAAGACCGGAATGGCCGCGGTGAGGCTGTCGATGCGGTCGAGGACGCCGCCGTGGCCCGGCAGCAGGTTGCTGCTGTCCTTCAGGCCGGATTCGCGCTTGAACATGCTTTCGGTCAGGTCGCCGACCACCGACAGCGCCACCACCACGGCCGCGCACGGCAGCGCCAGCAGCAGCTCGCGCACCGACCAGTCACGGTAGATGGCCACCGCGAAGGTGATCGCCAGGCTCAGCGCCAGGCCGCCGTAGAAGCCTTCCCAGCTCTTGCCGGGGCTGACCCGCGGCGCCAGCTTGCGCTTGCCGAAGGCCTTGCCGGAGAAGTAGGCGCCGATGTCGGCGGCCCAGACCAGGACCATGACCGCGACGATCAGCCAGTTGGCCAGCGGCCACTGCTTGAGCACCACCAGGCCCTGCCAGGCCGGCAGCAGGATCAGCAGGCCGATCAGCAGGCGGCGCCAGCGGCCGCCCCAGCTGGAGGCGCTGTCCGGGTAGGTCAGCACCATCACGGTCGCCAGCAGCCACCAGAGCACCGCCAGCAGCAGCACGGCGCCGGCCAGCTGCGGCAGCCAGTACAACAGCAGCATGAGCAACGCGACCACGCCGGCATAGCCGACGCGGGCCGGCTGTTCGTTGTAGCCGGCCAGGCGCGCCCATTCCCAGGCGCCGAGGGTCACCACCAGGCCGATGAACAGCGCGAAGGCGGCGCCATCGAGGAGGAAGAAACCACCCAGCGCGACGGGCAGCAGCACCAGCGCCGTGAGGATCCGTTGTTTCAGCATGACGGGGGGACCTCGGCCTGCACCTGCTCGCTGGTCTTGCCGAAGCGACGCTGGCGGGTGGCGTAGTCGGCCAGCGCTTCGCGCATCGCCGCGCTCTTGAAGTCCGGCCAGTAGAGATCGGAGAAGTACAGCTCGGCGTAGGCCAGCTGCCACAACAGGAAGTTGCTGATGCGGTGTTCGCCGCCGGTGCGGATGCACAGGTCCGGCAACGGCTGGTCGCCGGTGGTCAGGCAACCCTGGATCAGCTCGGGGGTGATGTCGTCCGGCACCAGGTGTCCGGCCTGCACTTCGCGGGCCAGGCGCTGGGCAGCCTGGGTGATGTCCCACTGGCCACCGTAGTTGGCCGCCACCTGCAGCAGCAGCCCCTTGTTGCCGGCGGTGAGGCTCTCCGCTTCGCGCATGGCGGCCTGCAGCTCCGGATGGAAGCGGCTGCGGTCGCCGATGATGCGCAGGCGGATGCCGTTCTCGTCGAGCTTGCGTACCTCGCGGCGCAGGGCCATGAGGAACAGTTCCATGAGCGCGCCGACCTCGTCGACCGGGCGCTGCCAGTTCTCGCTGGAGAAGGCGAACAGCGTCAGAACCTCGACACCGGCCTCGGCGCAGGTCTTGACCACCGCACGAACCGCGCTGACGCCGGCCTTGTGCCCGGCGACGCCGGGCAGCAGACGCTTCTTCGCCCAGCGGTTGTTGCCGTCCATGATGATGGCCACGTGACGTGGCACCGCGGCCACCAGCTTGGTCTTGTCCATGACTGCAACCTGGCCGTCAGACGGCCATCAGATCCGCTTCCTTGGCCTCGAGGGCCTTGTCGATCTCGGCGACGAACTTGTCGGTGAGCTTCTGCACCTCGTCCCCGGCGCGACGCTCTTCGTCCTCGCTGATTTCCTTTTCCTTCTGCAGGTCCTTGAGCTGGGCCAGGGCGTCGCGGCGGATGTTGCGCACGGAGACGCGGGCCTGCTCGGCCTCGGCGCGGGCCTGCTTGGTGAAGCCCTTGCGGGTTTCCTCGGTCAGGGCCGGCATCGGCACGCGGATGGTGGTGCCGGCGGTGGCCGGGTTCAGGCCCAGGTCGGAAGTCATGATGGCCTTCTCGACCGCCTGGATCATGCTCTTGTCGAACACGTTCAGGGCCAGGGTGCGGGAATCCTCGACGGTGACGTTGGCGACCTGGCGCAGCGGGGTGTCGGAGCCGTAGTAGGACACCATGACGCTGTCCAGGATGCTCGGGTGCGCACGGCCGGTGCGGATCTTGGCGAAGGCGTGGCCCAGGGCCTCCAGGGCCTTGCCCATGCGCTCCTGCGCTTCTTTCTTGATCTCGTTGATCATGTCAATCCTCCTCGATCAGGGTGCCCTCGGCACCACCAACAACAATATTCAGCAGCGCGCCCGGCTTGTTCATGTTGAACACCCGCAGCGGCATTTTCTGGTCGCGGCACAGGCAGATGGCGGTCAGGTCCATCACGCCCAGCTTGCGGTCGAGCACTTCATCGTAGGTCAGGCGCTCGAACTTCTCGGCGTTCGGGTCCTTGAACGGATCGGCAGTGTACACACCATCGACCTTGGTCGCCTTCAGCACCACGTCAGCATCTATTTCGATGGCGCGCAGGCAGGCGGCGGAATCGGTGGTGAAGAAGGGGTTGCCGGTACCGGCGGAGAAGATCACCACTTCGCCGCTGGCGAGGTGGCGCATGGCCTTGCGGCGGTCGTAATGGTCGGTGACGCCGACCATGCTGATGGCCGACATGACGATGGCGGTGATGTTCGAGCGCTCCAGGGCGTCGCGCATGGCCAGGCCGTTCATCACGGTGGCCAGCATGCCCATGTGGTCGCCGGTGACGCGGTCCATGCCGGCCGCCGACAGGGCCGCGCCGCGGAACAGGTTGCCGCCGCCGATGACCAGGCCGACCTGGACGCCGATGCCGACCAGTTGGCCGATCTCCAGGGCCATGCGGTCCAGGACTTTCGGGTCGATACCGAACTCTTCGCTGCCCATCAGGGCTTCGCCGCTCAGTTTTAGAAGAATGCGTTTATAGCGAGGTTGACGTGCGCTCAGCTGCTGAGCCATGACCTTTTTCTCCTGCGGCGATGTGGAATGCGGGGCGCCTGACCGGGCGCCTGTCGGGGAAGCCTGGCCCTACCAGGCTAGCAGCGCCGCGAGCCGACGAACGGTGCGAAGCCGCGGAGACCGCCCCGAATGGCCTCCCCAGTTTGACGAAGAGGCCGCACGCGCGAGCGGGCAGCCTCTTCCGGGGCGACGGTGGAAACCGTCTTATTGCTTGGATGCAGCTACTTGAGCAGCAACCTCGGCAGCGAAGTCGGCCTCGACCTTCTCGATGCCTTCGCCTACTTCGAAACGAATGAAGGAGACGATTTCAGCACCGGCTTTCTTGGCCAGGTCGCCGACCTTGACTTCCGGGTCCTTGACGAACGCCTGCTCGACCAGGCTGGCTTCGGCGAGGAACTTGGCGATACGGCCCTTGACCATGTTCTCGACGATGTTCTCCGGCTTGCCGGCGATCTTGTCGGCGTTCAGCGCCAGGAAGATTTCCTTTTCCTTGGCCACGGCGTCCTCGGAAACCTGCGACGGGTCCAGGAACTGCGGGTTGCTGGCAGCCACGTGCATGGCGATGTCACGGGCCAGTTCGGCGTTGCCGCCTTTCAGGGTGACCAGTACGCCGATGCGGTGGCCGTGCAGGTAGGCGCCAACCACGTCGCCTTCGGCGCGGGCCAGACGACGGATGTTGACGTTCTCGCCGCACTTGGCGACCAGGGCCTCACGGGCGGACTCCTGCTCGGCGATCAGCGGAGCGGCGTCGGTCAGCTTCTGCGCGAAAGCCTTGTCCAGGCTGGCGGCGACGAAGTTCTTGAAGTCGTCCTGCAAGGCCAGGAAGTCGGTCTGCGAGTTGACTTCGATGATGGTGGCGGCCTTGGCGTCGTCGGCCACTTTCACCGCGATGGAACCTTCGGCGGCGATGTTGCCGGCCTTCTTGGCAGCCTTGATGGCGCCCGAAGCGCGCATGTCGTCGATGGCCTTCTCGATGTCGCCTTCAGCGGCAACCAGGGCCTTCTTGCACTCCATCATGCCCTGGCCGGTGCGCTCGCGCAGTTCTTTAACCAGTGCTGCAGTGATCTCTGCCATTTGCAAATCCTCTTGAGTTGGTTCTCAAAACCAGATCGCCCGGCGGGCCGGGCGGAATTCGGGAGTGGCAAAAAGGGGGCCAGGCCCCCTTTTTGCGCACCGCTGGACGTCTGGACGCCCCGGAATCAGCCTTCGGCGGATTCGGCCGGCGCTTCTTCGACGAACTCGTCAGCACCGCCCTGGGCGTTCTGACGGCCGCGCAGTACGGCTTCGGCCATCGAACCCAGGTACAGCTGAACGGCGCGGATGGCGTCGTCGTTACCGGGGATGACGTAGTCGACGCCGTCCGGGCTGCTGTTGGTATCGACGATGCCGATGACCGGGATGCCCAGCTTGTTGGCTTCGGTGATGGCGATGCGCTCGTGGTCGACGTCGATCACGAACAGGGCGTCCGGCAGGCCGCCCATGTCCTTGATGCCGCCCAGGCTGCGATCCAGTTTTTCCAGATCACGGGTGCGCATCAGGGCTTCTTTCTTGGTCAGCTTGTCGAAGGTGCCGTCCTGCTGCTGGGTTTCCAGCTCGCGCAGGCGCTTGATCGACTGACGGATGGTCTTGTAGTTGGTGAGCATGCCGCCCAGCCAACGGTGGTCGACGTACGGCATGCCGCAACGGGCAGCTTCTTCGCGGACGATCTTGCCGGCGGAACGCTTGGTGCCGACGAACAGGATCTTGTTCTTGCCCGAGGCCAGGCGCTCAACGAAGGTCAGGGCATCGTTGAACAGCGGCAGGGTCTTTTCCAGGTTGATGATGTGGATCTTGTTGCGCGCGCCGAAAATGAACTTGCCCATTTTCGGGTTCCAGTAACGGGTCTGGTGGCCGAAGTGCACACCGGCCTTCAGCATATCGCGCATGTTGACTTGGGACATGATAGTTCCTCGATAAGTCGGGTTGGGCCTCCATGCATCCCAATGACCAACCCCCGAACGCGTCGAAGGGCACCCAGGTCATCGTGTCGATGCATGTGTGGGTTAGGCTTGAACAGGCCATAGCCTGCAAAAGCGGGGCGCTTTATATCACAGAAAGCTGCTGCAGGCTACAGGCGGTAGGCTGCAGGCCAAGCGCAAAGCGCCCCGCTACACCCCCGCTCCTGCCTGTAGCCTGCCGCCTGCAGCCTGCCGCCCTCGAAACTGTTACCATTGTCCTTTTCCGCCCGCGTCCGAGAACTCTATGACCGTCACCATCAAGACGCCCGAAGACATCGAGAAAATGCGCATCGCCGGCCGCCTGGCCGCCGAGGTGCTGGAAATGATCGGCGAGCACGTCAAGCCCGGGGTCACCACCGACGAACTGGACCGCATCTGCCACGACTATATAGTCAACGTCCAGCAGGCCATCCCCGCGCCCCTGAACTACAAGGGCTTCCCCAAGTCCATCTGCACCTCGATCAACCACGTGGTCTGCCACGGCATTCCCAACGAGAAGCCGCTGAAGGAAGGCGACGTCGTCAATATCGACGTCACCGTGATCAAGGACGGCTACCACGGCGACACCAGCAAGATGTTCTCCGTCGGCAAGGTCGCCGAATGGGCCGAGCGCCTCAGCCAGATCACCCAGGAATGCATGTACAAGGGCATCGCCCTGGTGAAGCCGGGTGCGCACCTGGGCGACATTGGCGAGGTGATCCAGAAGTACGCCGAGAAGAATGGCTTCTCGGTGGTGCGCGAGTACTGCGGCCACGGCATCGGCAAGGTGTTCCACGAAGAGCCCCAGGTGCTGCACTACGGCCGCGCCGGTACCGGCCTGGAACTCAAGGAAGGAATGATCTTCACCATCGAGCCGATGATCAACCAGGGCCGCCCGGAAACCCGCCTGCTGGGCGACGGCTGGACCGCCATCACCAAGGACCGCAAGCTCTCCGCCCAGTGGGAGCACACCGTGCTGGTGACCGCCGACGGCTACGAGATCCTCACCCTGCGCAACGACGAGAGCTTCCCGCGCACCAACGCGTGAGCGGCGTTTGCAATCTCGCCGACGGCTGGGTAGAACATAGAAAACCCGGCCCGGCACCAGCGCCGGGCCTGGCGCCACGCGCCCAGGCCCGGCCGGTCTCTTGCCCCTGCCCTCCCCCATCCCAGCATTAGGAAGGCCGCCATGCCGCAGGTGGATCCCGAGTTGTTCGACCGCGGGCAGTTCCAGGCGGAACTGGCCCTGAAATCCAGCCCCATCCCCGCCTTCAAGAAGGCCATCCGCCAGGCCAACGAGGTGCTGGACGCGCGCTTCAACGGCGGCCGCGACATCCGCCGGCTGATCGAGGACCGCGCCTGGTTCGTCGACCAGATCCTGCAGCAGGCCTGGCAGCGCCTGGACTGGAGCGAGGACGCCGACATCGCCCTGGTGGCGGTGGGTGGCTACGGCCGTGGCGAACTGCACCCGCACTCGGACATCGACATCCTGATCCTGCTCGACAGCGAGGACCAGGAAGTCTTCCGCGAGCCCATCGAGGGCTTCCTCACCCTGCTCTGGGACATCGGCCTGGAAGTCGGCCAGAGCGTGCGCTCGGTGGCCGAATGCGCCGAGGAGGCGCGCGCCGACCTGACGGTGGTGACCAACCTGATGGAATGCCGGACCATCTCCGGCCCCGACCACCTGCGCCTGCGCATGCTCAAGGCCACCGCCAGCAGCCAGATGTGGCCGAGCGGGCAGTTCTTCATGGCCAAGCGCAAGGAACAGATCCACCGCCACACCAAGTACAACGACACCGAATACAACCTGGAGCCCAACGTGAAGGGCTCCCCCGGCGGGCTGCGCGACATCCAGACCATCCTCTGGGTGGCCCGCCGCCATTTCGGCAGCCTCAACCTGCACGCGCTGGTCAAGGAAGGCTTCCTGGTGGAAAGCGAGTCCAGCGTGCTGGCTTCCTGCCAGGAGTTCCTCTGGAAGGTCCGCTATGCCCTGCACATGCTCGCCGGGCGCGCCGAGGACCGCCTGCTGTTCGACCACCAGCGGCGCATCGCCGGCATGCTCGGCTACCAGGACAGCGACGCCAAGCTGGCCGTCGAGCGCTTCATGCAGAAGTACTACCGGGTGGTGATGGCGGTCTCCGAGCTGAACGACCTGATCATGCAGCACTTCGAGGAGGTCATCCTGCGCGCCGGCGAAGGCGGCAATGTGACGCCGCTGAACAGCCGCTTCCAGGTCCGCGACGGCTACCTGGAGGTGACCAACGCCAACGTCTTCAAGCGCACCCCCTTCGCCCTGCTGGAAATCTTCGTGCTGATGGCCCAGCACCCGGAGATCAAGGGCGTGCGCGCCGACACCATCCGCCTGCTGCGCGACAGCCGGCACCTGATCGACGACGACTTCCGCCACGACATCCGCAACACCAGCCTGTTCATCGAGCTGTTCAAGTGCAAGGAAGGCATCCACCGCAACCTGCGGCGGATGAACCGCTACGGCATCCTCGGCCGCTACCTGCCGGAGTTCGGCCTGATCATCGGGCAGATGCAGCACGACCTGTTCCACATCTATACGGTGGACGCGCACACCCTCAACCTGATCAAGCACCTGCGCAAGCTGCAGCGCCCGGACATGGCCGAGAAGTACCCGCTGGCCAGCAAGATCATGGAGCGCCTGCCCAAGCCGGAGCTGATCTACCTCGCCGGGCTCTACCACGACATCGCCAAGGGCCGCGGCGGCGACCATTCGGAGCTGGGCGCGGTGGACGCCGAGCTGTTCTGCCAGCGCCACCAGCTGCCGCAGTGGGACACCCAGCTGGTCAGCTGGCTGGTGCAGAACCACCTGGTGATGTCCACCACCGCGCAGCGCAAGGACCTCTCCGACCCGCAGGTGATCTTCGACTTCGCCCAGCTGGTGGGCGACCAGACGCGCCTGGACTACCTCTACGTGCTCACCGTGGCCGACATCAACGCCACCAACCCGAGCCTGTGGAACTCCTGGCGCGCCAGCCTGCTGCGCCAGCTCTACACCGAGACCAAGCGCGCCCTGCGCCGCGGCCTGGAGAACCCGCTGGACCGCGAGGAGCAGATCCGCCAGACGCAGAGCGCGGCCATCGACATCCTGGTCCGCGACGGCATCGACCAGGACGACGCCGAGCAGCTCTGGAGCCAGCTGGGCGACGACTACTTCCTGCGCCACAGCGCCGCCGACGTGGCCTGGCACACCGAGGCCATCCTCCAGCACCCGCACGACGGCACGCCGCTGGTGCTGATCAAGGAAACCACCCAGCGCGAGTTCGAGGGCGGCACCCAGATATTCATCTACGCCGCCGACCAGCACGACTTCTTCGCCGTGACCGTGGCGGCGATGGACCAGTTGAACCTGAACATCCAGGACGCGCGGATCATCACCTCCACCAGCCTGTTCACCCTCGACACCTACATAGTGCTGGACGCCGATGGCGGCTCGATCGGCGACAATCCCCAGCGGATCGCCGAAATCCGCCAGGGCCTGGTGGACGCGCTGAAGAACCCCGACGACTACCCGACCATCATCCAGCGCCGCGTGCCCCGGCAGCTCAAGCACTTCGCCTTCGCGCCGCTGGTGACCATCTCCACCGACGCCTCGCGCCAGGTCAGCGTGCTCGAGGTCATCGCCCCCGACCGCCCGGGCCTGCTGGCGCGCATCGGCGGGCTGTTCCTGGACTTCGACCTGTCGGTGCAGAACGCCAAGATCGCCACCCTCGGCGAGCGCGTGGAGGACGTGTTCTACGTCACCGACGCGCACAACCAGCCACTCTCCGACCCGGACCTGTGCAAGCGACTGCAGGCAGCCCTGGTCGAGCAACTGTCACAGGCCAACGGCCAGGAAACCGTTCCGGTCCGCATCAGCATCTGACGAGCGACTTACATGAACCCAGACCTCGACCTGCTCCAGCCCTACCCCTTCGAGAAGCTCCGCGCCCTGCTCGCCGGCGCCCAGCCGCCGGCCGGGCTGCCGCACATCGCGCTGTCCATCGGCGAGCCCAAGCACCGCTCGCCCGCGTTCGTGGCCAAGGCCCTGGCCGACAACCTCGACCAGTTGGCGGTATACCCGACCACCCTGGGCCTGCCGGCCCTGCGCGAAGCCATCGCCGCCTGGTGCGGGCGCCGCTTCGGCGTCCCCGCCGGCTGGCTGGACGCGGCGCGCCACGTGCTGCCGGTGAACGGCACCCGCGAGGCGCTGTTCGCCTTCACCCAGGCCGTGGTCGACCGTGGCCAACAGGGCCTGGTGGTCAGCCCCAACCCCTTCTACCAGATCTACGAAGGCGCGGCCCTGCTGGCCGGCGCCCAGCCGCACTACCTGGCCTGCCGCGCCGGGAACGGCTTCAACCCGGACTTCGACGCGGTGCCGGCGGAGGTCTGGCAGCGCTGCCAGATCCTCTTCCTCTGCTCCCCAGGCAACCCCACCGGCGCTCTGGTGCCCATAGACACCCTGAAGAAGCTGATCGCCCTGGCCGACCGGTACGACTTCCTGATCGCCGCCGACGAGTGCTACAGCGAGCTGTACTTCGACGAAGGCAACCCGCCGCCCGGCCTGCTCAGCGCCTGCGCCGAGCTGGGCCGCTCGGACTTCGGGCGCTGCGTGGTGTTCCACAGCCTGTCCAAGCGCTCCAACCTGCCGGGCCTGCGCTCGGGCTTCGTCGCCGGCGACGCCGAGGTGCTGAAGAAATTCCTCCTCTACCGCACCTACCACGGCTGCGCCATGCCGGTGCAGACGCAACTGGCCAGCATCGCCGCCTGGCAGGACGAGGACCACGTGCGCGCCAACCGCGACCTGTACCGCGAGAAGTTCGACGCGGTGCTGGACATCCTCCAGGGCGTGCTCGACGTGCAGCGCCCGGACGGCAGCTTCTACCTGTGGGCGAAGACGCCCATCGCCGACACCGAGTTCTGCCGCGGCCTGTTCGACCAACAGCACGTCACCGTGGTGCCGGGCTCCTACCTGTCGCGCGAAGTGGACGGCGAGAACCCCGGCGCCAACCGCGTGCGCATGGCCCTGGTGGCCCCGCTGGCCGAGTGCGTGGAAGCGGCCGAGCGGATCAAGCGGTTCGTCCAGGCCAGGTAACGCCCTCCCCGCCCCTGTAGGAGCGAGCTTGCTCGCGAACGGACCCGCAGCGGAGTCTGTTCGCGAGCAAGCTCGCTCCTACGAAGAGCCTCCTACGCCCAGGTCAACCTCGGAGCCGCCTGTAGCCAAGGCCAAACGGCGGATAACGCGGAGCGTTATTCGCCCTACGCCGAGCCCACCCTTGACGTAGGGCGTATAACCGTTCGCGGTTATACGCCGTTTCACCTAGGCTTCAGCCCGCGCCGTGGTCAAGCTCGAAGCCGCCTGCCGCCGCCCTACACCCAGCGCGCAGCCTTGCTGGTCAGCCAGGCCTCCTGGGAGTCCAGGTCGGCCAGCACCTTGCGCATGGTCTCGTCGTCCACCAGGTTCTCCCGGCGCAGGCGGTACAACTCCAGGCGCTGGGTACGCAGCGCCTTGATGCGCAGGGCCTGGTCGGCCACCTCCAGGCTGCGCGCGCGCTGCCGGGCCTCGGCGCTGTCCGGCGCCGGGTCCAGCTGCTGGCGGTACTCGGCCATCAGCCGCGCCTTCACCTCCGCCAGCCGCGTCGCCTCCTCGGCATCCACCTTCTCGCCGGCCGGCATTTCCTCCTTCTCCAGCATGTGGATGGCCGCCACCGCCGTGCGCCGCCATACCGAGCGGAACTCCAGCTCCGACTGGTCGTTGCTGGCCACCGGCAGGCCCTTGAGCAGGACCGGCAGGCCCAGGGTGGCCGCCAGCAGCGAGACCAGGATCACCCCGGCGGCGATGAAGATGATCAGGTCGCGCTGCGGGAAGGGCTCGCCACTGCCCAGCAGCAGCGGCACCGAGAGCACGCCGGCGAGGGTCACCGCCCCGCGCACCCCGCCCAGCGCCGAGATCGCCGACAGCCGCAGCACCGGCTCGCCGGGCTTGCCGCCCAGCTCGATGCCCCACCAGCGCTCGAAGCGCAGCGACAGCTTCCAGTAGCACCAGACCCAGGCGAAGCGCAGCAGGATCAGCACCGCGTACACCGCCAGCACGTAGAACAGCAGCAGCGAGGAACGCCACAGGCTGTCGCCGGCGTGGTGCGTCACCGACTTGAGGATGTCCGGCAGCTGCAGGCCCAGCAGCAGGAACACCACGCCGTTGAAGGCGAACTCCAGCATCGACCAGACGCTGCGGTTGAGCACGCGGGTGTTGGTCTGCCGCGGCAGCAGGTCGGTCCAGCTCTGCATCATGCCCGCCGCCACCGCCGCGAGAATGCCGGACACGCCGAACTCCTCGGCGACCATGTACACGGCGAACGGCAGCAGCAGCATCAGCACCACGTGGGTGGCCGGGTCGTCCCAGCCGCGGCGGATCATCCAGCCGCGGATGCGCCCCAGCAGCCAGCTCAGCACCACGCCGCAGGCCAGGCCGCCGATGGCCACGAGGAGGAAGCTGAGGCTGGCGTCGAGCAGCGAGAAGGCCCCGGTCATGGCCGCCGCGATGGCGAACTTGAAGGCCACAAGGCCCGAGGCGTCGTTCATCAGCGCCTCGCCCTGCAGCACGTGCATCAGCCGCCGCGGCAGGCGGTTCTGGGCGATGGCCGACACCGCCAGGGCGTCGGTGGGCGACAGCACCGCGGCCAGGGCGAAGGCGGCGGCCCAGGGAATCTCGGGAATCAGCAGGTGGATGAAGGCCCCGCCGCCGGCCACGGTGAACAGCACCAGGGCGAAGGCCAGCGTCAGGATCGGCCAGCGCATCTGCCAGAACTCGCCCTTGGGCATGCGCCAGCCGTCGGCGAACAGCAGCGGCGGGATGAACAGGAACATGAACAGTTCCGGGTCCAGCGCCACGTGCAACCCCAGGCTGGGCCAGGCCAGGATCGCCCCCGAGGCGATCTGGATCAGCGGCAGCGGCAAGGGCAGCAACTGCGCCACCAGGCGGGTGCCCCCGACCACCAGCAAGAGGATGAGCACGGTATACACGGTTTGCATCGACGATCTCCCGGTCGTCAGTTCGCGGCGCCACATTGAAACATCCAGAGATGCTTTCCATCAGCTCCCGGTCGAGCAATAGACTATTGCAATGACGAAAGGTCCGCCGCGCCTTCCCCGCCACCCGCAACTTCGCGGGAAAATGGCATAATCCCGCGCTTGCCAAAGGAACGACGAGGAGCGCCGCCCGTGACCCAGCGGACCATCTACGGAATCAAGGCCTGCGACACCATGAAGAAAGCCCGCACCTGGCTGGAGGAACATGGCGTCGAGTATGCCTTCCACGACTACAAGACTAGCGGAATAGACCGCGCGCACCTGCAGCAATGGTGCGCCGAGCACGGCTGGCAGACGGTCCTCAACCGCGCCGGCACCACCTTCCGCAAGCTCGACGAGGCGCAGAAGGCCGACCTCGACGAAGCCCGCGCCATCGAGCTGATGCTCGCCCAGCCGTCGATGATCAAGCGCCCGGTGCTCGACCTCGGCGACCGCACCCTGGTCGGCTTCAAGCCCGACGCCTACGCCGCTGCGCTGGCCTGACACCTTCCACCGTTTTTCGAGGAACCGCACATGTCCCAATCCCTGTTCAGCCTGGCCTTCGGCGTCGGCACCCAGAACCGCCAGGACGCCTGGCTGGAAGTCTTCTACGCGCAACCGCTGCTGAACCCGGCCGCCGAGCTGGTCGCCGCCGTCGCGCCGATCCTCGGCTACGAAGCCGGCAACCAGGCCATCGCGTTCAGCAACCAGCAGGCCTACCAGTTGGCCGACGCCCTGAAGACCCTGGCCCCGGCCCAGGCCGCGCTGCTCAACCGCCTGGCCGAGAGCCAGAAGCCGCTGGTCGCCACCCTGCTGGCCGAAGACGCGGCCCCCGCCTCCACCCCCGAGGCCTACCTGAAGCTGCACCTGCTCTCGCACCGCCTGGTCAAGCCGCACGGCGTCAACCTGTCGGGCATCTTCGCGCTGCTGCCGAACGTGGCCTGGACCAACATCGGCGCGGTCGACCTGGCCGAGTTGGCCGAGCTGCAACTGGAAGCGCGCCTGAAGGGCAAGCTGCTGGAAGTCTTCTCGGTGGACAAGTTCCCGAAAATGACCGACTACGTGGTCCCGGCCGGCGTGCGCATCGCCGACACCGCCCGCGTGCGCCTGGGTGCCTACATCGGTGAAGGCACCACCGTGATGCACGAAGGCTTCGTCAACTTCAACGCCGGTACCCAAGGCCCGGGCATGATCGAAGGCCGCGTCTCCGCCGGCGTGTTCGTCGGCAAGGGCTCGGACCTGGGCGGCGGCTGCTCGACCATGGGCACCCTGTCCGGCGGCGGCAACATCGTCATCAGCGTCGGCGAAGGCTGCCTGATCGGCGCCAACGCCGGCATCGGCATCCCGCTGGGCGACCGCAACATCGTCGAGGCCGGCCTGTACGTCACCGCCGGCACCAAGATCGCCCTGCTGGACGACCAGAACAACCTGGTCAAGGTGGTCAAGGGCCGCGAGCTGGCCGGCCAGCCGGACCTGCTGCTGCGCCGCAACTCCCAGACCGGCGCGGTGGAGTGCAAGACCAACAAGACCGCCATCGAGCTGAACGAAGCGCTGCACGCGCATAACTGAGACGGGAAGCGGCAAGCTGCAAGCCCTAAGCTGCAAGTAAAGGCACTTTGGCTTGCAGCTTGAGGCTTGAGGCTTATGGCTTTGCATTCCCCCTGGCGCTCCGCCTTCCCTGCCCTCGCCGCGCTGGCGGCCGAGGAGCAGACCTACCTGGACAGCGCCGCCACCGCGCAGAAGCCCCAGGCCATGCTCGACGCCCTGGCCGGCTACTACGCCAGCGGCGCCGCCAACGTGCACCGCGCCCAGCACCTGCCCGGCGAGCGCGCCACCCGCGCCTTCGAGGCGACGCGTACGCGCCTGGCGCACTGGCTGGATGCGGGCAGCCCGGAACAGCTGGTGTTCACCCATGGCGCCACCGAGGCACTGAACCTGCTGGCCTACGGCCTGGAGCCGCTGTTCGGCGAAGGCGACGAGATCGCCGTCAGCGCCCTGGAGCACCACGCCAACCTGCTGCCCTGGCAGCAACTGGCGCTGCGCCGCGGGGCGAAGCTGGTGGTGCTGCCGCTGGACGACCGCGGGGTGATCGACCTCGAGGTCGCCCGGCAACTGATCGGCCCGCGCACCCGGCTGCTGGCCGTCAGCCAGTTATCCAACGTACTCGGCACCTGGCAGCCCCTGCCGGAACTGCTGGCCCTGGCCCGCGCCCAGGGTGCGCTGAGCGTGGTGGACGGCGCCCAGGGCGTGGTCCATGGCCGCCACAGCCTGTCCGCCCTGGGTTGCGACTTCTACGTGTTCTCCAGCCACAAGCTCTACGGCCCCGAGGGCCTGGGCCTGCTCTGGGGCCGCACGGAGGCGCTGGCGCGCCTGCGCCACTGGCAGTTCGGTGGCGAGATGGTGCAGAACGCCGACTACCAGAGCGCGCACTTCCGCCCGGCACCGCTGGGCTTCGAGGCCGGTACCCCGGCCATTGGCGCGGTGATCGGCCTGGGTGCCAGCCTGGACTGGCTGGCCCGCCAGGACGCCGCGGAGCTGGCCGCCCACGAGGCCGTGCTGCATGCGCAACTGCTAGCTGGCCTGCGCGCCCGCGACGGCGTGCGCCTGCTGGGCGAGCCTCAGGCGGCGCTGGCCAGCTTCGTGGTGCGGGACGTGCACAGCGCCGACCTCGCCCACCTGCTCACCGAACAGGGCGTGGCGGTGCGCGCCGGACACCACTGCGCCATGCCGCTGCTCAAGCGCCTGGGCCTGCCCGGCGCCATCCGCGTCTCCCTGGGCCTGTACAACGACGGCGCCGACCTGGAACGCTTCTTCCATGCCCTGGACGGCGCCCTGGAGCTGCTGCGATGAGCCTGCCCGAAGCTGCCCTCCAGGCGCTGGGGGCCTTCACCGGCCAGCCTTCCTGGGAACAGCGCGCGCGCCTGCTGATGCAGTGGGGCGACAAGCTGGAACCCCTGGGCGAGGAAGAGCGCAACGAAGCCAACCGCGTCCACGGCTGCGAAAGCCTGGTGTGGCTGGTGGCGGAACAGCGAGATGGCGCCTGGCATTTCCGCGCGAGCAGCGATGCGCGGCTGTTGCGCGGGCTGATCGCGCTGCTGCTGGTGCGGGTGCAGGGGTTGCCGGGGGAGGAACTGGCGCAACTGGACCTGGGGCAGTGGTTCAGCGACCTCGGCCTGGGCCGCCAACTCTCCCCGTCACGCAGCAATGGCTTGAATGCGGTGCTGAAACGGATGCAGGAGCTGATCGGTACACACCGCCGTTCGTAGGAGCGAGCTTGCTCGCGAACGGTATTCGCCGGCTATCAAAGTGCTGGCTGGTACACCGCCCCTCTCCCTAACCCTCTCCCTGAAGGGAGAGGGGACCGTTGGGCAGAGTCGGATATCTCGGTATTAGCCGGACACGAAACTGCAGGTTGAAACCATGCCTGTCCGTCGGCACGGACATGCCCCCTCTCCCTTCAGGGAGAGGGCTGGGGAGAGGGTGCAGACTTCGACATCGCTCCGGAGCCGAGCTTGACGTCGCCATTCGCGAGCAGGCTCGCTTCTACAAGGGATTTCCAGCCGCGCTACGCTCCGAAGGCCGCCGCGCCCCCGCCACCAACTTATCCACAGCCCTCGCCGCCGCAGCCATGCCAAAGGTGGCCGTAACCATCATCACCGCCCCGAAACCACCCGCACAGTCCAGCTTCACCCCTTCGCCGACGAAGCCCTTGGCCTGGCAGACGCTGCCGTCCGGCTTGGGGTAGCGCAGCTGCTCGGTGGAGAACACGCAGGGCACGCTGTAGTGGCGGCCCGGCGTGCGCGAGAAGTTGTAGTCGCGGCGCAGCAGCGAGCGCACCTTGGCCGCCAGCGGGTCGTTGAAGGTCTTGTTCAGGTCGGCCACCTGGACCTGGGTCGGGTCGACCTGGCCGCCGGCGCCGCCGGTGGTGACGATCTGGATCTTGCGCCGCTTGCACCAGGCGATCAGCGCCGCCTTAGCCGGCACGCTGTCGATGCAGTCGATGACGAAGTCCATGTCGGGGGTGATGCACTCGGCCATGGTCTCGCGGGTGACGAAGTCGGCCACCGCGTGGACCTTGCACGCCGGGTTGATGGCGCGGATGCGTTCGGCCATCACCTCCACCTTGGGCTTGCCCACGGCGCCGTCCAGGGCGTGGACCTGGCGGTTGGTGTTGGTCACGCAGACGTCGTCCAGGTCGAACAGGGAAATCTCGCCGACGCCGGTGCGCGCCAGGGCCTCGGCCGCCCAGGAGCCGACGCCGCCGATACCGACCACCGCCACGTGGGCCGCGGCCAGGCGCTCCAGCCCCTGGGTGCCGTAGAGGCGGGCGATGCCCCCGAAACGCTGATCGTCCACTACCATCACAGTGTCTCCGCAAAAAACGCCCGGCATTCTATAGGAAGGCGGGCGCCAGGGCCGGCCGAATTGACCCCCGGCAAGACCGCTGCCGGGCGCTGCTGACATTCTACGCCGGCCCCGGGGCGCCGGACGGGAGCTATACACCCAGGGGGGTGCGGGGTAGGATGCGCGCCGACCCGTTCCCGGCCCCGAAACACCGACAGGAACCCGATCGCTCCATGCCATCACGCAAATTCGGCCTCAACCTGGTCGTCCTGGTCGCCCTGGCCGCCCTGCTCACCGGCGTCTGGGCCCTGTACAACCGCCCGGTGAGCGCGCCGGACTGGCCGGAAAGCATCTCCGGCTTCTCCTTCTCGCCCTTCCGTCTGGACCAGAGCCCGCAGAGCGGCCGCTTCCCCAGCGACGAGGAAATCCGCTCGGACCTGGAGCTGGTCTCGCGGATGACCGAGAACATCCGTACCTACTCGACCAAGGGCAGCCTGGCCGACATCCCCTTCCTCGCCGAGGAGTACGGGATGCGCGTCAGCCTGGGCATCTGGATCAGCGCCGACGAGGCCGAGAACGAGGCGGAGATCGCCCGCGGCATCGAGATCGCCAACCGCTCGCGCAGCGTGGTGCGGGTGATAGTCGGCAACGAGGCGCTGTTCCGCCGCGAAGTCACCAAGGACCAGCTGATCGGCTACCTCGACCGCGTCCGCGCCGCGGTGAAGGTGCCGGTGACCACCGCCGAGCAGTGGCACATCTACGAGAAGTACCCGGAACTGGCCCGGCACGTCGACCTGATCGCCGCCCACGTACTGCCCTACTGGGAATTCGTGCCCATGCAGGACTCGGTGCAGTTCGTCCTGGAGCGCGCCCGCGACCTGCGCCTGAAGTTCCCGAAAAAACCGCTGCTGCTGGCCGAGGTCGGCTGGCCCAGCAACGGCCGCATGCGCGGCGGCGCCACCGCCACCCAGGCGGACCAGGCCATCTTCCTGCGCGAGCTGACCAACGCGCTGAACAAGAAGGGCTACAACTACTTCGTGGTCGAAGCCTTCGACCAGCCGTGGAAGTACACCGACGAAGGCTCGGTGGGCGCCTACTGGGGCGTGTTCAACGCCGCGCGCCAGCCCAAGTTCAACTTCCAGGGCCCGGTGGTGGCCATTCCCAAGTGGCGCGTGCTGGCCATCGCCTCGGTGGTGCTGGCGCTGCTCACCTTCACCCTGCTGCTGATCGACAGCAGCGCCCTGCGCCAGCGCGGGCGGACCTTCCTCGCCGTGGTCTCGTTCGTCTGCGCGTCCATCCTGGTGTGGATCGGCTACGACTACAGCCAGCAGTACAGCACCTGGTTCAGCATCACCGTCGGCGTGCTGCTGGGCATCGGTGCGCTGGGCGTGGTGATAGTGCTGTTCACCGAGGCCCACGAGCTGGCCGAGGCGGTATGGACGCGCAAGCGCCGCCGCCTGTTCCTGCCGGTCACCGCGGCCGACGCCTACCGGCCCAAGGTCTCCATCCACGTGCCCTGCTACAACGAGCCGCCGGAAATGCTCAAGGAGACGCTGAACGCCCTGGCGAAGCTCGACTACCCGGACTTCGAGGTCCTGGTGATCGACAACAACACCAAGGACCCGGCGGTGTGGGAGCCGGTGCAGGCCCACTGCGAACTGCTCGGCCCGCGCTTCCGCTTCTTCCACGTGGCGCCCCTGGCCGGCTTCAAGGGTGGCGCGCTGAACTACGCGCTGCAGTTCGTCGCGCCCGACGCCGAGGTGATCGCGGTGATCGACTCCGACTACTGCGTCGAGCCGGACTGGCTCAAGCACATGGTGCCGCACTTCGCCGACCCGCAGATCGCCGTGGTGCAGTCGCCCCAGGACTACCGCGACCAGCACGAGAACACCTTCAAGCGCCTCTGCTACGCCGAGTACAAGGGCTTCTTCCACATCGGCATGGTCACCCGCAACGACCGCGACGCGATCATCGAGCACGGCACCATGACCATGGTCCGGCGCCAGGTGCTGGACGAGCTGAAGTGGGCCGAATGGTGCATCACCGAGGACGCCGAGCTGGGCCTGCGGGTGTTCGAGCGCGGCCTCTCGGCGGCCTACTTCGAGCGCAGCTACGGCAAGGGCCTGATGCCCGACACCTTCATCGACTTCAAGAAACAGCGCTTCCGCTG
Organism: Pseudomonas sp. JH-2; assembly: GCF_036231725.1. Classification (NCBI taxonomy): domain Bacteria; kingdom Pseudomonadati; phylum Pseudomonadota; class Gammaproteobacteria; order Pseudomonadales; family Pseudomonadaceae; genus Pseudomonas; species Pseudomonas sp. JH-2. The sequence goes on from NZ_JAZAQP010000045.1 coordinate 21,410, forward strand.
GGCCTACGGCGCCATCCAGATCATGAAGCGCCACACCGACGCCCTGCTGCGCGGCCGCGGCCCGGACGGCAGCAAGCTGACCGGCGGCCAGCGCTACCACTTCGTGGCCGGCTGGCTGCCGTGGATCGCCGACGGCATGAACATCTTCTTCACCCTCGGCGCGCTGCTCTGGTCGGCGGCGATGATCATCGTGCCCAAGCGCGTCGACCCGCCGCTGCTGATCTTCGCGATCCTGCCGCTGACGCTGTTCGCCTTCAAGGTCGGCAAGATCCTCTTCCTCTACCGCCGCACCGTGGGCGTGAACCTGCGCGACGCACTGTTCGCCGCGCTGGCCGGGCTGTCGCTGTCGCACACCATCGCCAAGGCGGTGCTGTACGGCTTCGTCACCCGTTCCATCCCCTTCTTCCGCACGCCGAAGATGCGCTCCAGCCACGGCCTGCTGGTGGCCCTGGCGGAGGCCCGCGAGGAAGTGTTCATCATGCTCCTGCTGTGGGGCGCGGCCCTGGGCATCGTGCTGGTGCAGGGCGTGCCCAGCCCGGACCTGATGTTCTGGGTGGTGATGCTGCTGGTGCAGTCGCTGCCCTACCTGGCGGCGCTGATCATGGCCCTGCTCTCCTCGCTGCCGCGCCCACGCGAGGAAGAGGTGCTGAGCGGGTCCGAGCAGGTGGGTTGAGCACCGTGCCTCTGTAGGAGCGCGCCCTGCGCGCGAAATCGCGGGCAGGGCCCGCTCCTACAATCCGCCGTGAGGCACGGTATCCCCCTGTAGGAGCGGACCTTGTCCGCGATACCCGGTGGTTCCGGCGCGTTTCGCGGATAAGATCCGCTCCTACGCCGCCCCACCGCACCATTCCCCTGTAGGAGCGGACCTTGTCCGCGATAGCCGGAGGTTCCAGCGCGTTTCGCGGATAAGATCCGCTCCTACGCCACCCCACCGCACCATTCCCCTGTAGGAGCGCGCCCTGCGCGCGAAATCGCGGGCAGGGCCCGCTCCTACAGTTCGCCGTGAGGCACGGTATCCCCCTGTAGGAGCGGACCTTGTCCGCGATACCCGGTGGTTCCGGCGCGTTTCGCGGATAAGATCCGCTCCTACGCCGCCCCACCGCGCCGTTCCCCTGCGCGCGAAATCGCGGGCAGGGCCCGCGCCATCCAACACAGCGCGCACGTTGTAGGCCCCCGGTGCGACCGGACGACGCGCCGGCCCCGCGCTTTTGCTTTAAGATGTGCGCCTTTTCCGTTTCACCCTGGATGCCTTGCCCATGTCCCTGTCGCCGACCCTGGCCCTCGCCTGCGAGCTGATCCGCCGGCCCTCCGTCACCCCCGTCGATGCCGACTGCCAGCAGCTGATGATGCAGCGCCTGGCCGCCTGCGGCTTCGACCTGGAGCCGATGCGCATCGAAGAAGTGGACAACTTCTGGGCCCGCCGCGCCGGCCGCGACGGTGGCGCAGGCCCGGTGCTGTGCTTCGCCGGGCACACCGACGTGGTCCCCACCGGCCCCGAGCAGGCCTGGCAGCACCTGCCATTCGACGCCCTGATCGACACCGACGGCATGCTCTGCGGGCGCGGCGCGGCGGACATGAAGGGCAGCCTGGCAGCCATGATCATCGCCACCGAGCGCTTCGTCGCCGAGCACCCGGACCACCGCGGCAGCATCGCCTACCTGATCACCAGCGACGAGGAAGGCCCGGCCCAGCACGGCACCAAGGCCGTGGTCGAGCGCCTGCGCGCGCGCAACGAGCGCCTGGACTGGTGCATCGTCGGCGAACCCTCGAGCACCACCCTGGTGGGCGACGTGGTGAAGAACGGCCGCCGCGGCTCCCTCGGCGCCGTCCTCAGGGTACGCGGCGTGCAGGGCCACGTGGCCTACCCGCACCTGGCGAAGAACCCCATCCACCTGGCAGCCCCGGCCCTGGCCGAACTGGCCGCCGAGCACTGGGACGACGGCAACGCCTTCTTCCCGCCGACCAGCTTCCAGATTTCCAACATCAACGGCGGCACCGGCGCCACCAACGTCATCCCCGGCGAGCTGGTGGTGGTGTTCAACTTCCGCTTCTCCACCGAATCCACCCCGGAGGGGCTGCAGCAACGCGTCGCCGCCATCCTCGACAAGCACGGCCTGGACTGGCACATCGACTGGGCGCTGTCCGGCCTGCCGTTCCTCACCGAACCGGGCGAGTTGCTCGACGCCGTGGCCGCCAGCATCCAGGCGGTGACCGGGTGCAAGACCCAGCCCTCCACCTCCGGCGGCACCTCCGACGGCCGCTTCATCGCCACCCTGGGTACCCAGGTGGTCGAGCTGGGCCCGGTCAACGCCACCATCCACCAGGTCAACGAGCGGGTGCTGGCCAGCGACCTCGACCTGCTCAGCGAAATCTACTACCAGACCCTGGTGCGGCTGCTGGCATGAGCGACGTGAAGAAAGGCTTCTGCCTGGCCGCCACCCAACCCGACATCCCACCGCCGACGCCGGCCCCCGAGCGCCGCTACGCCCTGCGCAGCTACCAGCTCAACCTGCGCCAGCGCAGCCTGCCGCTGCTCACGGTGCTGAGCCCGCTGCGCACGGAGCGCAAGGACTGAAATGCTCACCTGCCCGATCTGCCAGGCGCCCCTGGAGCGCCTCGACAACGGCGTGAAGTGCCCCGCCGGGCACAGCTTCGACCGCGCCCGCCAGGGCTACCTGAACCTGCTGCCGGTGCAGCACAAGAAGAGCCGCGACCCGGGCGACAACGCCGCCATGGTCGAGGCCCGCCGCCAGTTCCTCGGCGCCGGCCACTACGCCCCACTGGCCCGGCGACTGGCCGAGCTTGCCGCCGAACGCGCGCCGGCGCGCTGGCTCGACATCGGCTGCGGCGAGGGCTACTACACCGCGCAACTGGCCCAGGCCCTGCCCGGCAGCGACGGCTATGCCCTGGACATCTCCCGCGAGGCGGTGAAGGCCGCCTGCCGCCGCGCCCCGCAGCTGACCTGGATGGTCGCCAGCATGGCCCGGGTGCCCCTGGCCGACGCCAGCTGCCAGTTGCTGGCCAGCGTGTTCAGCCCCATCGACTGGAACGAGGCGGCCCGCCTGCTGCCGGCCGGTGGCGGCGTGCTGCGCCTGGGCCCGGCCCGCGACCACCTGCTGGAACTGCGCCAGCGCCTGTACGACGAGGTGCGCGAGTACGTCGACGACAAGCACCTGGCCGACCTGCCGCCGAGCCTGGCCCTGGCCCATACGGAAAGCCTGAATTTCCGCCTGGCCCTGGACAGCCGCGAAGCCCGCGAGACACTGCTGGCGATGACGCCGCACGGCTGGCGGGTCAATCCGCAGCGCCGCGAGCGCATCCTCGCCGAGCCCTTCGAGGTCACGGTGGCGGTACGCTACGATTGGCTGGAACGCCAAACCCCCTGACGAGGATGCCCATGCGCCAACCGGATATCGAGATCTACCTGAAGGACGCCGACCAGGCCGCTGTCGGCGCCTGGCTGGCCGAGGCGCTGGGCCCCTGCAGCGACTGGCGGCGCCAGGGCGAGACCTTCAAGTGCCTGGCCGACAGCCCGCGCGGGATGATCCCGCTGACCTGGCTGCCACAGGCGGTGGGCAAGTGGCACAGCCTGTTCATCGACAGCGACGCCACGCCCTGGGACGACGACCTGGCCTGCGCGAAGGCGGCCAACGCCGCGCTGGGCGTGGAGGTGCGCTGCGCGCCGGGCGGCTGGAGCGAGGAACAGGGCGAGGAAGACGCCGACCGCTGGCTGAAGGTGACCGCCGAGGGCGTGGCCGAGATCACCTGGCGTACCGGCTGAAGCACGAAAACGGCGCTTCCGCGGTATGCGGCGCCGTCATTGAACAGCCGTGCGCCAGGCGCCGGCTGGAAAACAAAGGCCCGTCTCGCGACGGGCCTTTGATTTCGGGGGCTCAGACCTTGGCGACGTCTTCCGCCTGGAGGCCTTTCTGACCCTGGATCACCGAAAACTCCACTTTCTGGCCTTCGACCAGGGAGCGGTGACCTTCGCCACGAATGGCGCGGTAGTGGACGAAAACGTCCGGACCGCTGTCGCGTTGAATGAATCCATAACCCTTGGCGTCATTGAACCACTTGACGGTTCCGACCTCACGATCAGCCATTACCACACTCTCCAACTTGCTATTATTTTTTGGGTGGCCCCCGGGAATGAGGACTGCAACGGCTCGACAGGCGGAAGGTTGTCCGCGTTGACCGTCCAGGGCCTTAGCCGCTGGATGGGCAATTCGAATAACACCCCAATGACGACCGCGATCCCGAGTATATAAATCAAAAGTTACAGCTGGAAAGCACTTTTTCGTCTTCGTGCCGGCACCCTCGCCAATCTGGCCAAAGTGCCATTCTACGGGGCTTCCAAGGCCATTTTGGTGCGTTCTGGCGATATAAGGGAGATGTAAGTTTTGTCATTCCGAGTGTGCTGCAGTGCACATTTACGCACTGCCAGGCAACGGCTGCCGGCCGGAATTTCCTCCGGCCGGCAATGCCGGACACTCAGGGTTTCTTCGCGGTGAAATCGGCCAGGTGCCGGGCCAGCGCCTCGTATTGATTGGGCTCGATGCGATAGGCCCAGCCCTTGCGTGCCTGGATCTGCCCGTCGGCGAAGCCCTCGATGCGCTCCAGCAACAGCCAGTTCTGCCCGCCCTGCTCCAGCACGCGCCCACCCAGGCTGGCGCCGTCGAGGGTCCTGAGCGCCAGGTTCAACCGCGTCGGCCCCTTGAACTGCACCTGGTCCAGCGGCGCCGTTTCGCTGAAGGTCAGCCCGCCGAAGGGCGTGGCCATGCCGTTGGCGATGGACTCGTAGGCGAGCTTGGCATCCCTGGGCAGCTGGCGCACCCGCAGGTTGGGCTCCCCGGCCTGGTCGCGGAACACCGTCAGGGTTTCCCCGCCGGGGTAGCTCACCGACACCTCGGCGATCTTCTCGAAGGGGATGCTGGTGATGCGCCGGTCCAGCCAGTCCAGCTCGTCGGGCGGCAGGCGCAGGTCCTTGTCGATCAGCCAGACCTGGTCGTCGCCGGGTTGGCGCACCAGGCGCCCGCCCTGCTGGGCGGCCTTGCCCACCAACAGGTCCAGGGGCGCGCCGCCGCTGCGCTCCAGGCTCAGGCGCACGGCGGCGCCCTCGCCCTGGTCGGCGACGCCGAGCTGGGCGAAGTTGGCCGGCTCGCGGGTCTTCGCCTCGACCTTGCGCGCCTGCGCCAGGTCGTGCAGCAGGTCGCCGACCAGGCGCCCGGCCGCCGGGTAGCCGGCCTTGGCCGGCATCACCCAGCGCCCGTCCTGGCGCGCCACGCGGATGTCCGGCTGGCCGGGGCGGCGCACCGTCACCGCGCTCACCTGCTGCGCGTCCAGGCCCGGGAAATAGCGTGCCTCCTTCGGCGCCACGCGCTCCGGCTCGCGCTGCAGCCAGGCGTAGAGGCCGCCGAGCGCTAGCACCAGGGCCACCAGCAGGATCAGACTCTTGCGCTGCATGGCCGCCTCCTCAGGCCTGGCGCCGGCGGCGCCACCACCACAGGGCGAGCACGCCCAGGGTCAGCAGCAGCGGCACGGCGGCGATGTTGACGATCTTCAGGGTGCGGCCCAGGGACTCGATGTCCGCGTTGAGCTGGAACTGCACGTCGCGCAGCTCCTTGCGGATGCGCACCCGCTCCTGGATGAACTGCTGCACCGCGCCCTGCTGCTCGGGGGTCAGCTCCAGGACCTTGGCCGGGTCCTGGTTCTGCAGCGCGGCGAGTTTCTGCTCGGTGTCCGCCAGGCGTGCCTTGAGCGCGTCGGCCTTCTCGCGGAAGCGCGTCTCGGCCTGGCGCTGCAGTTCGTCCACCACCGTGAACGGGCGGCTGAAGCGCCCGCGCGAACGCACGCTGATCAGCGCGTCGGAGCCGGCCAGGTTGTCCAGCGCGTTGATCACGAAGCTGGCGTTGTCGGCCCAGGGCTGCGGCACGCGCTGGCCGAAGAAGTCCTGCACCTGCACCCACATGCGGTCGGTGAGCAGGTCGGTGTCGGCCACGGCGATGACGTTGATGTTGTCGGCGCTCTTCAGGCCATCCTTGCGGCCTTCGATGCCATTGGGGAAGGCGCTCTGCGCCGGCCCCTGGATGCGCGCGGCCATGGCGTAGCGCTGGCCGGTGGGCTTGAGCTGGGCCATCAGCTCGCCGGGATCGCGCAGGCCGGCGAAGCGCTGGGCGTCGAAGGGCATGGCGAGGGTCGAGCTGCGGACCAGCGGAGTGAAGCGGGTCTTCGCGTCCTTGAGCGGCTCCAGGATGCCGGCGGTGGCCAGGGTCAGGTTCTCCAGCCCGGCGGTGCTCACGTCGTCGGCGTCCAGGGCCCTGGCGTCGAGGTTCAGCCAGGCCGGGTGATGCGCGGCGCGCTGGCCCTGGCCCATGCTCACCGACATGGCGTAGCTGCCGTCGCCGAGCACCTTGCCCGGCAGCAGCTGCACGCCCCAGGCCCTGAACAGCGGTTCGAGGTCCGAAGCCTGGTCGCCGGGGCCGTCCAGCGCGGCCATGGGCGAGGACTTGTCGGCTTCGCTGAAGGGGTCGACGAAGACCAGCAGCTTGCCGCCACGCAGCACGAACTGGTCGATGGCGTAGAGCGTCTGCTGCGGCAGGTGCTTGGGGTGCACCAGCAACAGCACGCTGACGTCGTCCGGGATGGCGTCGACGTCGGGCTTGAGGCTCTTCAGGTCGAACTGCTGGCGCACCTCGTCGAGCAGCATCCAGGGCGAGCTGGGCTGCTGCGTCTGCATGTCGAAGCCGCCGGTCATCTGCAGGGTGCTGAGCACGCCCACCACCGGCCGCTTGGGGTGCGCCAGGGCGTTGACCAGGCGGCTGACGTCGTACTCCAGGAATTCCTCGTGGTCCGGCTGGAAGAACGGAATCACCTGGGTGTTGTCCAGGGCATCGGTGCCGGCCAGGCCGAAGTACAGGGTGTCGCCACCCTGGTTCAGCGGCACCGCCTGCAGGCCGAACTCGGCGGCCTTGTCCTCTTCCTCGGAGAACGGCTGCGGGTCGATGACGTGCAGGCGGATCTTGCCGTCGGCCTCGCGCTCGTAGGCCTTGAGCAGCTCCTCCACGCGCTTGGCGTAGTTGCGCAGCGGGACCAGGTCCTTGCTGCCCTTGTCGGAGAAGAAGAAGTACAGGTTGATCGGCTCGCCGATGGAGCCCAGGACCTTCTTCGTGCCGTCGGAGATGGTGTAGAGCTTCTGCTGCGTCAGGTCCAGGCGCGCGCCGGTGAACGCCAGCCCGGAGACCAGGTTGAAGGCCAGGAACAGCAGGGCGATGACCAGCAGCCCGGCGGCGGAATACATCAGTTTCTTCATGCGGGCTTCCTCAGTCGGCTTTCTTCAGGTCGACCACCACCGCGGTGGCGGCGAGCCAGGCGACGATCAGGCTGGCGAAGAACAGCAGGTCGCGCAGGTCGATGACGCCCTTGCTGATCGCATCGAAGCGCGTCAGGAAGCTCATCGAGGCCACCGCGTCCAGCAGCCACTGCGGGGCCCAGGCGTTGAAGGCGTCGAGCACCAGGGGGAAGCCGCTGACGATGAACACGAAGCACATCACTACGGCGAGGATGAAGGCGATCACCTGGTTCTTGGCCAGCGCCGACATGCACGAGCCGATGGCCAGGTAGCCGCCGGCCAGCAGCCAGCTGCCGAGGTAGCCGGCGAGGATGGCGCCGTTGTCCGGCTCGCCCAGGTAGTTGACCGTGAGCACCATGGGGAAGGTCAGCAGCAGGGCGATGCCGGCGAACACCCAGGCGGCGAGGAACTTGCCGGTGACCGCCTCGAAGCGGGTGATCGGCAGCGTCATCAGCAGCTCGATGGAGCCGGACTTGCGCTCCTCGGCCCACAGGCGCATGGCCAGCGCCGGGATGAGGAACAGATAGAGCCAGGGGTGGAAGTTGAAAAAGGCTGTCAGATCCGCCTGGTTACGCTCGTAGAAATTGCCCAGGTAGAAGGTGAAAACCCCTGACAGGACCAGGAAGATGACGATGAAAACGTAGGCCAGCGGGGTGGCGAAGTAGCTCGCCAGCTCGCGCCTGAAGATCACCGGCAACTGCTTCATGCCGCTTCCCCCCTGGTCAGGCTGCGGAACACCTCGTCGAGGCGGCCACGCTCCACGTCCAGTTCGCGGATGCGCCAGCCACGCTCGGCGATCAGCGCGTTCACCTGCGGGAAGATCACCTCGCCCGGCCTGGCCAGCAGCGTCAGGCTGCGCTCCAGCGGGTTCTCCTCCAGCGCCGCCACGCCCGGCAGGGCGGCCAGGGCCGCGCGGTCCAGCTCGTCGTCGGCGACCAGGGTCACCGCCTGGTGGTAGCGCGAGCGGCTTTCCAGCTCGAAGGGCGTGCCGTCGGCCAGCAGGCGGCCGTTGGCAATCACCACGGCGCGGGTGCAGACCGCGGTGACCTCCTCGAGGATGTGGGTGGAAATGATGACGATGCGGTCCCGCGCCAGGCCGCGGATCAGCTCGCGGACCTGGTGCTTCTGGTTCGGGTCGAGGCCGTCGGTGGGCTCGTCGAGGATCAGCACCCGCGGGTCGTGGAGGATCGCCTGGGCCACGCCGACGCGGCGCTTGAAGCCCTTGGAGAGGGTCTCGATGGACTGCTCGCGCACGCGCTCCAGCTCCAGTTGCCCGACCACCCGCGCCACCCGCTCGCGCTTCTGCGCGCCGCGGTAGCCGCGCACCTCGGCGATGAACTCGAGGAAAGCGCGCACGCGCATGTCGCCATAGCAGGGCGCGCCCTCGGGCAGGTAGCCGATCAGGCGCTGGGCCTGCAGGGTCTGCGTCTGGATGTCGAAGCCATGGATGCTCGCGGTGCCCGAGGTAGGCGCGAGGAACCCGGTGAGCATCTTCATGGTGGTGGACTTGCCGGCGCCGTTGGGGCCGAGAAAGCCCAGGACTTCCCCCGGTTGCACACTGAAGGACAGGTCGTCCACCGCGGTGTGCTGCGCGAATCGCTTCGTGAGTCTGCTTATTTCGATCATTTCTCTCACCGTTGCGCCAAGAGCCCGCCCCGACACTCGAAATACACGGCGCAGACCCGCTCCCACAAATGCCGCCGGGACTATAGGAACCGACGGGCGGCAGTGCAAGATGGCGACTGTGACGAAAAAGTACGTCGCCGTGCATGAAATTTTTTTCAGGAATGCTGCCATCCTTTCAGGGAGAAGGCGCCGCGGCTGGTCCCGGGCCAGCCTCCCCGCCCTTTTGCCGGCGGTGCCGTTGCGGCACACTAGCGTCCGCTTGGTCGCCACCGAGCCCCGTTAAACTGCCTGCGAGCCCGTATGCCCCGTTACCCGTTCCGCCGCTTCGGTTTTGGCGTCCTGCGCCGCCTGCTCTACCTCTGGGTGCGCTCGGAAACCATCAACCAGTCGTCCCTGAGCCTGAAGATCGACCGCAGCAAGCCGGTGCTCTACGTGCTGCAGCAGCCTTCGGTGAGCGACCTGGCGGTAGTCGACACGGAATGCCGCAAGGCCGGCCTGCCGCGCCCGGTGATGCCGGTGGCGGTGGGCAGCAGCATCGAGCCGGCGGCCTTCTTCTACCTGACGCCGGAACCCGACTGGCTCGGCCGCCAGGACAAGCGCGGGGCGCCGCCGGCGCTGGTGCGGATGCTCGCGGCCATCGGCCAGAACGGCGTGGACGATGCGCAGATCGTCCCGGTCAGCGTGTTCTGGGGGCAGTCCCCGGACAGCGAGAAGAGCGCCTGGAAGCTGCTGTTCGCCGACAACTGGGCGGTGACCGGGCGCCTGCGCAAGCTGGCGCGCATCCTCATCCTCGGGCGCAAGACGCGGGTGCAGTTCTCCGCGCCCATCCACCTGCGCGAGCTGGTCGACCAGGGCAAGGGCCAGGAGCGCACCCTGCGCATGGTCCAGCGCATCCTGCGGGTGCACTTCCGCAACCAGAAGACCGCGGTCATCGGCCCGGACCTCTCGCACCGCCGCACCCTGGTCAAGGGCCTGCTGCGCGCGCCCCTGGTGCGCCAGGCGATCCAGGAAGAGGTCGACACCCAGCACATCCCCCAGGAAAAGGCCGAGGCCCTGGCCCTGCGCTACGCCAACGAGATCGCCGCGGACGTGTCCTACCCGGTGATCCGCTTCCTCGAAGTCACCCTCACCTGGTTCTGGAACAAGCTCTACGAGGGCGTGCGGGTCAACCACATCGAGCGCGTGCAGGACGTGGCCCAGGGCAACGAGATCGTCTACGTGCCCTGCCACCGCAGCCACATCGACTACCTGCTGCTGTCCTACCTGCTGTTCCGCAACGGCCTGACGCCGCCGCACATCGCCGCCGGCATCAACCTCAACATGCCGGTTGTGGGCTCCATCCTGCGCCGCGGCGGGGCCTTCTTCATGCGCCGCAGCTTCAAGGGCAACCAGTTGTACACCGCGGTGTTCAACGAGTACCTGCACACCCTGTTCAGCCGCGGCTTCTCCACCGAGTACTTCGTCGAAGGCGGCCGCTCGCGCACCGGGCGCATGCTGCATCCGCGCACCGGCATGCTCGCCATCACCCTGCGCAGCTTCCTGCGCGACTCGCGCCGGCCGATCGTCTTCGTCCCGGTGTACATCGGCTACGAGCGCGTGCTCGAAGGCCGCACCTACCTGGGCGAGCTGCGCGGCGCGGCGAAAAAGAAGGAATCCATCTTCGACCTGTTCAAGGTGGTGGGCGCGCTGCGCCAGCGCTTCGGCCAGGTGTGGGTGAACTTCGGCGAGCCGATCCACCTGGACAGCTTCCTCGACCAGCACGAACCCGGCTGGCGCAAGCAGGAACTGGCGCCGGAATACCGCCCCGCCTGGCTGCCGGACGCCACCAACCAACTGGCCCGCGAAGTGGCCCGCCACCTCAACGACGCGGCGGCCATCAACCCGGTCAACCTGGTGGCCCTGGCGCTGCTCTCCACCAGCCGCCTGGCCCTGGACGAACGCGCCCTGGAACGTGTGCTCGACCTCTACCTGGCGCTGCTGCGCAAGGTGCCCTACTCGCCCAGCGCCACCCTGCCCGACGGCGACGGCAAGGCGCTGATCGAATACGTGAAGAGCATGAACCTGCTGTCCGAACAGAAGGACGCCCTGGGCCGCATCCTCTACCTGGACGAGCAGAACGCCGTCCTCATGACCTACTACCGCAACAACGTCCTGCACGTGTTCGCCCTGCCGGCGCTGATCGCCAGCTTCTTCCAGAGCAACGCGCGGATCAGCCGCGAGCAACTGCTGAACTACACCCGCGCGCTCTACCCCTTCCTGCAGCAGGAACTGTTCATCCGCTGGGACCTGGACCAGCTCGACGCCGTGATCGACCAGTGGCTGGCCGCGCTGGTGGAGCAGAACCTGCTGAAGCAGGACGGCGACGCCTACGTGCGCCCGGCCCCCAGCTCGCGCGAATACGTGCTGCTGACACTGCTGGCCCGCGCCATCACCCAGACGCTGCAACGCTTCTACATGGCCATCGCCCTGCTGCTCAACGCCGGCCAGCGCCAGCTCAGCGCCGAGGAGCTGGAGAACCTGTGCACCGTCATGGCCCAGCGCCTGTCCATCCTCCACGGCCTGAACGCCCCGGAGTTCTTCGACAAGACACTGTTCCGCAACTTCATCCAGGCCCTGCTCGAACAGCGCGTGCTGCGCAAGGACGAGGCAGGCAAGCTGAGCTACCACGAGAAGCTCGGCGAAGTCGTCGAAGGCGCCGCCAAGCGGGTGCTGCCGGCGGAGATTCGCCTGTCGATCCGGCAGGTGGCGTTGGAACGGCCGCCCCAGGAGGCCCCTCAGGCAAACGCCGAATAGGCATCCCCCTCCCCCGCGGACAGCCAGCCGACAAACGGCTGTCCGCGCTGTAAGGCAGCAACGGCATGGCACATGGCCACGCCTGGAAGAATCTGAAACTCGTCACATTCCGATTGCCAGCCTTGACTCAGAAAGCCCCGACTCTTACATTCCCCGCCTTCATACATACACGTCTGTAGGATCAAGGAAGTCCCTGTGTTCAAACGGATTCTGGTCGTCTGCGTCGGCAACATATGCCGCAGCCCTACCGCAGAACATCTGCTGCGCCAGCGCCTGGCCGGCAGCGACATCCAGGTCAGCTCCGCTGGCCTCGGCGCCTTGGTCGACAAACCCATCGAAAAACATGCCCTGGCCGTTCTCCAGCAACACGGCGAGGAGCCGCACGAACACCGTGCCCGCCAACTGACTTCCAGCCTGCTGCGCGAATCCGACCTGGTCCTGGTCATGGAAAAGCGCCACCTGCAAGGCGTCACCCAGATCGCCCCGGAAGCCCGCGGCAAGACCTTCCTGCTCGGCAAGTGGCAGGAAGACCTGGAAGTCCCCGACCCCTACCGCCAGAGCACAGCCGTGTTCGAGCACGCCTACGCGCTGATCGAACAGGGCGTCGACGCCTGGGCCAAACGCATTCGCCCGAACCGCCAAGCCTCACTGACGAAGAAGTAAAAGAAGCACGCCCATGCAACAGCAAGCCCCGGTAGCCATTCACGACAAAGACGATGACGAGATCGACCTGCTAGGTCTGCTCGGCACCCTGATCGACCACAAATGGCTGATCGCCGGCATCACCGCGGGCTTCATGGCCGTGGGCGTTGCCTATGCGCTGCTGGCTACGCCGATCTACCGGTCGGATGCGATCGTGCAGGTGGAGCCGAAGAAGCCGACCATTCCGGGGTTGTCGGATATGGGGGATCTGCTGGGGGCGCAGTCGGAGGCCATTACCGAGATTCAACTGCTGACTTCGCGTGCGGTCATTGGCAAGGCGGTGGATAGCCTCAGGCTGAATATCGTTGTGGAGCCGTCGCGGTTTCCGGTGATCGGGGGCTTCTTGGCTCGACATTTCAGTCCGGAGACTCCGGATGAAATCGCGACACCGCTGTTCGGCCTGAGCCGTTTTGGCTGGGGCGGGGAAGAGCTGAATATCTTCCAACTCGATGTGCCGGAAAATCTCCTCGAAGAGGATCTGACACTTATCGCCGGGGAAAACGGCACCTTCACCCTGCTTGATGATGATGACAATGTCCTTGTGCAGGGCAAGGTAGGTGAGGCTTACGACCGGAATGGCGTGAAAATCCAGGTTGAATCCCTACACGCCAACCCGGGTACGCATTTCAATGTGATGCGCGAGCGTCGCCTGACCACCATCCTGCGCTACCAGGACAACCTGAACGTAAGTGAGACTGGCAAGGAATCCGGCATCATCAGCCTGTCGCTGGAAAACGATGAGCCGGCCCGCGCTCTGAAAGTATTGGACGAGATCAGCAAGCTCTATGTCCGGCAGAACGTGGAGCGTGCCTCCGCCGAGGCAGCTTCCAGCCTGGAATTCCTGCGAGGCCAACTGCCCGATGTGCGCCGCGAGCTGGAAAAGGCCGAGGATGCCCTGAGTGCGTACCAGACTAAATCCAAATCCGCGGACATCAGCCTGGAAACCAAGGCCCTGCTGGACCAGATTGTCGCCCTGGACACCAGCATTTCCGAACTCAAGCTGCAGCAAGCCGAGATGGACCGCAAGTTCACCCGCCAGCATCCGGCCTACCAGGCCCTGCAGAAACAGATCGGTGAACTGACGTCCAAGCAGAATGGCCTGTCGCACAGGGTAGAAGGCCTGCCGGAAACCCAGCAGGAGCTGCTGCGCCTCACTCGCGATGTGGAGGTCAGTACCGCCATCTATACGCAATTGCTGAATAAGGCTCAGGAGCTGGACGTAATGCGCGCCGGTGCCGTAGGTAACGTGCGCATCATCGATACTGCAGACGTCGACATTACCAAACCGGTCAAGCCCAAGAAGCCTCTGGTTGTCCTGATGGCCACCCTGCTCGGCCTGTTCTTCTCCATAGGGTTGGTACTTCTGCGCAAAGCCCTTAATCGCGGCATCGAAACGCCAGACGCCATCGAGCAATTGGGTCTGCCCGTCTATGCCTCGATCCCCTATAGCGTTCTGCAGAAGGCCGAGGAAGACAGACGCGACAAGGGCCGCGGCCGCGCAGCCAAGGCAGCTCCTCTGCTCGCCATCAGCCACCCCACCGACCTGGCCATCGAGTCCCTGCGCAGCCTGCGCACCAGCCTGCACTTCGCCATGCTGGAAGCCGGCAACAACCGCCTGATGATTTCCGGTCCCAGCCCCGCGGTGGGCAAGACCTTCGTTTCCTCCAACCTGGCAGCCGTCATCGCCCAGACCGGCCAGCGCGTGCTGCTGGTGGACGTGGACATGCGCAAGGGTTACCTGCACAAGGTGCTCAATAGCGGGGAAGAGAATGGCCTGTCCGACATCCTGGTCAAGCGCTGCGACTTCAACACCGCTGTGCGCACCACCGAGATCGAGGGCTTCCACTTCATCCCGCGCGGCCAGATCCCGCCGAACCCGTCCGAACTGCTGATGCACCCCAACTTCACAGCCTTCCTCGAAGAGGCCAGCCAACAGTTCGACCTGGTGATCTTGGATACCCCGCCGCTGCTGGCAGTAACCGACGCTGCCATCGTCGGCCGTCAGTCCGGCACCAGCCTGATCGTCACCCGCTTCGGCCTGAACCCGGCACGGGAAATCGAATTGACCATCCGCCGCTTCGCACAGAACGGTATCGAACTCAAGGGCGCCATCTTCAACGGCGTCGAGAAACGTGCCTCGGCCTCCTACGGCTATGGCGGTTACGGCTATTACCACTACGAATACAAATCAGACAAAGCCTGATTGAGGAAGGGCCAAGGAAGGCCTTATCCATATACCCGTCCGCATAGCGGACATGAAACGCAGCAGGAGCAGTCAGCCCTGCAACGAGGGAATCATGCCGGACGCAACCGGAAAACGCTGGTATCTGGTCCAATGCAAACCACGCCAGGCCCCAAGGGCCTTGGAGCATCTGGAACGCCAGGGATACGAGTGCCTGCTCCCAATGCATCAGATCGAGCGTCTGCACAAGGGACAGTTGCAGCAGCTCAGCGAACCTCTGTTTCCGGGCTATCTCTTCATCCATCTGGATAAAGTGGACGATAACTGGTTGCCCATCCGCTCTACCCGTGGAGTGAGCCGGATCGTCAGTTTCGGTGGCCATCCAACCTCGGTGCCTAAGATCGTCATCAGCCAACTAGCCAATCGACAGGCTCCCATGCTTCCCGCCTTGTCACAAGGTGATCAGGTTCTGATAGATGATCCCAACCTACAACAACTAGAAGCTATATTTTTGAGTAAGGATGGAAACAGTCGAGTACTGCTTTTGCTCAATCTATTACAACGAGAGATCACTATTAGTTTCCCTATCGATAGATTGAGGAGAAGAGATGTCTGAACCGCAAGCACAAAAACCTCTAATTGCCAGACATCGAGTAGACTCCAGAGAGTCTTGACTCCATAAGAAGAGCTGCTCCCACATGCAACTATTGCAAACAGGGAAAAGCAAGTAAATACAAGGAACAATGAAAGCTCAGAGCTATCCATAGCCCGCTGAAATCTTCTCAAACTTTTATGCCTCTGCACCTATGAATAAAGCAGAGCTCCTATCGTTCTCGATGTTATTTGCGTCCTCAGGAATTCTGACCGTAAATCCTGGGGCGGTAGCGTTCCTTTATTATACCTAAGATTGGCAGCACCTTATGAAAATAGGCATACTCACGATCCATAACGCCAAAAATTTTGGTGCAGTCCTACAAGCATACGCACTCCAACATAGCGTTGGATCAGAATTTGAAGATGTAAAAGTAATCAACTACAACAACCCCCACATCTCAAGCAGCTTAAATATAGTTCGGCCAGCCAGGTCTATAAGTTCCATCAGAAGAACAGTACTCGATATTATTGAATTTCGAAGCAGACAAAAAGCATGCAAGGAGTTTAAAACCTTTATCAACAAATACTTGAAGGTCACCACCCCATTTCATAAAGGGGAAAAACCTGAAGAAGAATTCGACATCTACCTTCTAGGAAGCGACCAAGTTTGGAATCCAAACTGCATATCTTCCACCTCAACACTCGACTCAACTTACTTCTTCGATTTTGCCCCAAAACACTCGCTCAAAGCATCTTATGCGGCCAGCGCTGGCGCACATATATTTACCGAACAAGAAGCCACCAAAGTTCGCTCTCTACTACACGATTTCAAACATATTGGAGTGAGAGAACTCGAACTAAAGAGACAAATAGAAAAATCATTTAACCTAAAAGCATCTGAAGTATTAGATCCGACCCTATTACTTACATCCGAAGAGTGGAGCCAAAAGTTTGATCTTGAGCAGAAAAACGATCAACCTTATATGGTTTCTTACTTTGTAAACCGGAAGAACTCATTTTACAACGACATCCTGGTCAGAATCTCCAAAAAGCTAGAGCTTCCCATCATATCAATTAGCCCGGGAATACTCCCTGATAGGTCAGCATCAAAAGTATATAAAGACGCAGGCCCTTTGGATTTCATGAGACTAATCAAAAATTCTTCATATGTGGTAACTGATTCTTTTCATGGGGTGGCATTCTCATTGATCTTTAAAGTCCCTTTTTCTGTGACATCTCCAGGAAAGAGTGTAATCCGCATAGAAAATCTTCTTAGCAAACTGGGATTACAGGAGCGGGTAATACATCCCGAAAGCCATCAGGACTTTATACAGACTAACATCTCTTACTCAGAGGCCTCGATTAAATTAGATCAAGAGAGATTCAAGTCCAAGCAATTCCTGTCCTCAATACTCGCAGCTCAGCCAAATAATAAATGAATATTTCCCTCGCCTTGAAGGCAATATCGTTACTTTGGCTAAGCTCTGCGTTTGGCGCCGCACTGGGTTTCTTCACTCAGGTTATTCTAGCCAGACATATGGGGCCGACAATGTATGGTGCATTTTCTGCATCGCTGACTATTGTGACGCTGCTTGCTCCCCTAGCAGGGTTCGGCTTACCAGCATTCTGGCTAAGAGTATTCGGCGTAGAAGGCTGGAAAGCTAGGAGATGGCTGCCATCAGGATTCAAGCTTTTAACTCACAGCGCCATTTTAATCACAGCCCTAGTCATACTCTGGTCCTTTTTTTTTGAAACCAGAGAAACAGTTCAAAGATCGCTAACCCTTCTCACTCCCTTTCTTGTATGCCAAGCAATCATCGAACTAGTCGCCTCAAAATATCAACTTGAGGAAAACTACAAAAAGCAGGCGCTATGGCAAACCACCCCTCATGCAATGAGACTGCTACTGATAGTAGCAGCCACATTAATCTATAACGAACTCAGTGTAGAACTTGTTTCGTCTGTGTATTCAGTCGTTTCACTCATCTACATCTCTATTGGTGTAGTTCAACTCAAGAAAATGACAGCTGACGGATTCAAGCTGAAAGGTCATGGCCCGCGCCCCACTCAGAGAACACAAGTAACGATACCAAGTATTCGTGACTCTTACTCACACGCCTGGCCTTTTGGAGTAGCAATTCTATTTCATCTAATTTATTATCAAAGCAATATAATATTGCTTCAGCGCCTAGATGGAGACCATTCCGCAGGTTTATATAGTGTCGCCTTTGTAGTAATTAATGGAATTTATCTTTTACCAAGTGTCATCTATCAAAGATTTTTGATAGCAAAAATTCATCGATGGTCATACAGCGACAGACCCCTGTTTAGAAAAGTATATACACAAGGCAATTGGGCTATGGCGGGACTGGGTATTGTAGCTGCTATAGCACTTTACTTTTTATCGCCAGTCCTGATACCGGTAATATTCGGGAGCAGTTACGAGCCCGTGATAAATATTTTACAACTCCTTTCCTTGGCTGTTCCCCTACGTTTTGTCGCGATGAGTGTAGGTGCCACACTTGTCACGCAGGAGCATATGCGTACAAAGGTGCGATATATGGGGGCTGTTTCAGTGATTAACGTCATCCTAAATTTTATAGCTATCCCTCGCTATGGGATCATCGGTGCAGCAGCAGTAACAGTTGCAAGTGAATTGATCTTGGTTTCGCTTTACTTTTTTGCCGCCCATCGTCATGTTTTCAAAGAGCACCAACTTGTATGAACAAGATTAAAAGACAACTCAAGGACATTCTTCGCCCAGCAAAATATACCGTCAATAGTGCCATAGGCTATCTATATGACTATATTCGACTAATAAGGCACGCGGGATGGGTGAGTGTAGAAACCCCTTCCAAGAGAGATTATAAATCTTCCAAAATATATCACCGTCTAGAAAAAAGCCTGAGCTTTCCCAATCGCCGTAAAAATTCTGGCAAGGACGCGGTTGATGATCTCAATTATTTCCTTGAAAAACACAAAACGAGCAAGGAATATCCAACATTTCATGAAAGAATTGCGAACAACGTTCTACAGCAATTCTTGACCCAAAACGCCCCTGAATACAGTGAGCCTAACAAAGAGGCCACTTTAGACATAGCCACTGAATTAAAACCCTCAGAGCTAGGAGGTGTCTATAACATAGACTCTCTCAGCATGATTAACGGCACCTTGGAAGACCCAGAAGGCTTCTTCAATACTCGATATTCTGTGCGCGATTTTTCAAGTAGAAAAGTATCTGTAGAGACGGTACTACGCGCTATAAAGATGGCCTTAAAAACTCCTTCGGTCTGTAATAGACAAGCTTGGCATGCTTACATAATAGATGATGCCAACACCATAAAAGAAGCACTTAGCCATCAAAATGGAAACAAGGGCTTTGGGCAAAAAATACCGTTCTTATTAATATTATCAAGCGATCTACATGCTTTTGACATGCCCGAAGAAAGATATCAGCACTGGATTGATGGCGGAATGTTCTCAATGTCCGTAGTGCTGGCATTACACTCCCTCGGACTAAGCAGTTGCTGTCTAAACTGGAGTAAATCACCGCTCTCGGACATCGCATTTAGAAAGAAGTTTAAAATAAAGAAAAGCCACACAATCCTGATGATGTTAGCGGTAGGATACGCCGCAGAAAACCTGAAAGTCTGCCAGTCCCAGCGGAAAAGTCTAGAATCTTACTATACAACTTTAAAAAAATGATGGAATATAAATCCTCGTTTTATAGAAAGTGGGCGATATATCTCGCAATTGCCGTATTTCCAATTATTGAATGCATCCAAGGCTTCATATTCCAAGGTGATACTTCAAAGGCGTTCACAAACATTCTCGCTGCCCTACTCATTATTGCCTTTTTTCTATTAGCCCCCTCGTCATTCAGCCTAAAAAACACTCATAGTGTCCTGCTCGCAGTACTAGTTTCTATATTCTTGTTATTAACCTCAAGCAAGGGAGTCATTTCGGGAAACCTGCAATATGACTTCTTTGCCATTTTACGTTCGATTATATTAGGATTTGCAACCTATTCAATTGCATATGCGATACCAGACCAGAAGAAAATAAAGATACTGCAAAACTCAGCCATCTATGCATGGCTCTTTGTTACATTATCCATCATTCTTTCTGGGTTATCTGGTATCGGCCTATACACTTATGAAGAATTTTCTGCCGGCCACAAGTTTTATTTCCCCTCAATAAACGAGCTAACCTTTTTCTATATAGCCTCCTTCATCGTAATTTATACTCTTTCCTCTTCAACTCTCCAAAAATACGCCACGACATTGGGAACGATAATTTGCTTCAGCATTATCGGCAACAAGGCTTTTATTCCACTATTAGCGCTAGCCTTTTCATTACTAATATTTTTCAATTCCTCAAGACTCACAAGATACATTTACGCCGGTCTTCTATTACTAATCCCTCTCATTTTTATTGCGGCAGATCTACAATACGACATAATAAGCACGATAACTGACGGCATTGTACTTATTCTCTCAAAGTATAGCTCTGGTGCAGAAAAATTCTCAACAAAACTTAGTTATTTAAACTTGTTCAGCGCATTAATTAGTGAACGAGACATGCTGGTTGGAATAGCTATAGACTTGTATCAGAAGTGCTATGACTCTATTGATACAATAATCGGATTAAACCTTTCCGAGTATGGAAAGGTTTATGGCTTAAAACGGGGAACATATTTTTCATTCTCAGAAAATGACGTCGTTGACATATTTATGTCTTATGGCCTTTTAGGGCTTGTCATTTTCACACTCATTGCAACAAAGCTATACAGAAAAGAATCCGTTACCCTAAGTACAGCAAGCCTAAAAAAGACATTAATAATATTATTTGTCGCTAGCGGCGCCCTTACAGGCCATATCTACTTATTCGGGCTCACATGCTTTGTCTTTTCACTATATTGCGGACTTCTATCAAGAAGACAAGCAAAAGCAGCACTCCCGCAAACAAATGAAAATTAAATTTCTCACATTTGCAACAGGTATAGTGATGGCAATAGCAAGTCACTATGCCCTTAGCTCAGAGTTCTGGAAAAGCCCACACAAGGGGTTTAATATTCATCCCGACATAACCACGGCTGAAATCCTAGAAATTAAAAGCCTCGGCGCAAGCATTGTTAGATTAAGTTTTGATACGGTTTCGCTGATAAATAAACACCCCCCATACAACATTAATCAAGAAGCGATATCTCGTCTAAACGAGATAATAAAGCTTTGCGAAGATCAGGATCTATTCGTAATACTTGATCTGCATACTGCACCAGGTCTGGAAAGTAACTTCACCACTACGCCCAATGATAGCCTTTGGCGCTCCCAAGAAAAACAACACATCCTGATCGAGGCGTGGAGGGATATCGCGAAGCAGTATAAATATAGATCTAGAGCATTAATAGCCTATGACATTCTCAATGAGCCATCAATGGCTGAAGGCTATCACGTTGGCGGGCATGGAGACTGGAATATACTGGCAAATAAAATAGTAAGTACCATTCGGCAATACGACAAGAAAACTACTATTTTAATTGAGCCAGCTGCAAAACTAACCTCCAACGGAAAGCTCAATACAAGAGCTGAAGCCATGGATGATCTAACGCCCATTGAAGATAGGAATATCGTATACAGTCCTCACGTCTACACCCCCCTTCAATATACCCATCAGGGAATAGGGCTGAAAAACTTTAAAAATCGTACCTATCCCGGTTTTTTTGAGAATGAATATTGGGATAAAGAAAAACTCCGAGAGGCATTGAAGCCAATCAGAGACTTCCAAACAAAGTACGACGTAAATATATTTATTGGTGAGTTCAGTGCAATAAATGGTGCACCAGGTAGAGAGGCATATCTTCGCGATTTAATAAGCCTGTTTGACGAGTACCAATGGGGCTGGACATACCATGACTACAGCAATTCAAAATACTGGTCTCCCAAATCTGAATTCAGCAACGATGACCATACCCTGCTTCTTTTGAAGAGAAGTTTCAACTAAGAAATGGAACACCCATGAAGATAATCATGGCCGGCCAGAACTACCACATCACCGGCGGGTCTGACCGTGTGCTTTTGGATGAAATTTCATTATTAAATTCGATGGGACACTATGCCATTCCCTTTGCAGCAAGCAACCCGAAAAACCTACCAAGTGAGTTTGAGGCTTTTTTCCCCAGCGACGTGAACCTGAAAAACCCAAGCATTAAGGATGTAGCCCGATATATCTATAACCCTCAGGCAAGGAGGGAACTTTCTAAGCTGCTTCACCACTTTAATCCAGACTTGGTTCACTGCCACATATATTATGGAAAACTATCAGCCTCAATAATATCCGAAATAAAACGCAGGCAGATCCCGCTAATACAGACATTACACGAATATAAATCTGTCTGTCCTACATACACGCTAACTAAAGATGACATTCCCTGCGAAAGATGTTCCGGGTTTCGCTTTTATAATGCAACTTTAAACCGCTGTAATAAAAACTCTTTAGTTAGATCGGCAATTTCTACTTTAGAGTCCTACACCAGCCTTGCCCTTGGCTCAATTTCGAAATTCGATCATTTCATCTCTGTTAGTGATTTTCTCCGGGAAAAAGTTATTTCAATGGGCGTCCCAGAAGAAAAAGTAACCACCATTTATAACTTTACAGAGACTGAAAACATCACTCCCAACTACACGCAAGGTAATTATTTTCTTTACTTCGGCAGAGTGGAGAAAATCAAAGGCATCTATACTCTAATCAGTGCCTTCGAGATGACGCCAAATCTTAATCTTATTGTAGCAGGAAATGGCGCAGAACTTTCATCCGCAATGAATTACTGCAAGAAGAAAAGCTTAAACAATATAAAGTTTTTGGGCTTTCTTCCTAAGGAAAAAATAAACAGTTTATTAAATAATTGTATTGCCACGATTGTACCTTCAATGTGGTATGAAACCTTTGGCCTGACCATTACAGAGTCTTTCGCTTATGGTAAACCTGTCATCGCCTCAAAAATAGGGGGGATTCCAGAGGTTGTATCAGATGGAGAGGACGCCTTATTAGTCTCACCAGGCGACGTCGAAGGTTTAATAACTGCAATTATTAAGCTAGATAGTGACAGAAACTCTGCAGTGGAAATGGGAAGGCTTGGACGCGAAAACCTAGAGCGGAAATTCAACAAGCAGGCCCACTACCAAAAATTAATTGACTTATACAAACGACTGGTAAATTAATTTCAAATGAAAGAGCTTTATATTCTCGGCACTCGAGGAATTCCCGCAGAACATGGCGGCTTCGAAACTTTTGCGGAGCATCTTTCAATCTTCCTCTCGAAGAGAGGTTGGAAAGTCCACGTCTACTGCCAAAAAAACTCTGGCGGCGATATTTATGTTGACCAGTGGCAAGGTGTGCATCGAATAAATATCCCTGTCAATGGTGATGGAACGCTAAGTACCATCATTTTCGACTGGAAAGCCACACGAGATGCGATGAAGAGAAATGGAATTTTTCTTACATTAGGCTACAATACCGCCATATTCAATATCCTTCAGAGAATAAAAGGACAAACTAATCTCATAAACATGGATGGTATTGAATGGCACCGGGCAAAATGGGGCCGTATCGCTAAAACCTGGTTCTGGCTTAATGAAAAAATCGGATGTTATGCCGGCAACCATCTAATTGCTGACCACCCTAATATAAAGGCACATCTGTCCCGGACGGTACCCGACAAAAAAATAACAATGATCCCCTACGGGGCCGAACTCATCGCCACCTCCGACGAAACAGAGATCTCTCATTACGGAGTGTCTGCTCGAAATTACTCCATTATCATTGCTCGAGCCGAGCCGGAAAACTCAATACTCGAAATCGTCAAGGCCTTTAGCAGAGAACGAAGAAACCATAAACTTCTGGTACTTGGTAACTACTCGACGTCCAACCCTTACCATTGCATGGTACAGAATGCGGCGAGTGATGAAGTTTTGTTTCCTGGGGCAATTTATACGCCGACCATAGTGAAAGCCCTGCGCTACTTTAGTCGCTTCTATATCCACGGTCACACAGTAGGTGGAACTAACCCCTCTCTAGTAGAGGCGCTTGGCGCTGGTAATGCGGTAATCGCACATGACAATCCATTCAATCGCTGGGTGGCAGGGGAAGGCGCGATGTTCTTCAAGACGGAAGACGACTGTGCAAAAATTTTTGGGACTCTGCTTCCTGATATCAAGGCCAGTTTTTGTATGGGAGAGTTTAGTAAATCGCAATTTCTCCTACGATTTACCTGGGAGCAGGTATTACAGGACTATGAGAAATTACTTAACTCTTGGTACCCTCAATAACTTTCTACTTCATCTCACTCTCAACGCCCCTTGTTACTGCAAGGAGACAGATAATGAACGGCATGGATCGCGGAATACTGCGCCCCCATCAGGCGACAATTTCTGTACTACAGAGACTCCTTGACTTCTTTGTAATACTTTTCAGCATGGGAATTTCCATCAAACTTAACTCAATCCCCCTAAGCTATGCTCCGACAGTAGCCACACTTCTTTCATTAGTTATCTTCTATCTCCTAAGTGACTTCTCTCATTTGTACAACTCTTGGCGTGGAGAGCGTATCAGTGAAGAGCTAAGAAAGGTAGGTGGCACATGGGCACTCAGCTTTACAACAGTATTTCTCGCTGATTATCTACTATTGGCAACACCACTACTTGATGATGCAGTTATGCTGCAATGGTTCGCCCTATCCCTGGCGCTGCTGTGTTGTTATCGGGTTCTACTTCGAACTTCATTGAATGCTTTGCGCCGGCGTGGTTTCAATACTCGGACAGTGGCAATTGCCGGCGCAGGACCTTTAGGTCAGAGACTGGCCGGAAATATTGCTAGCGCCCCGTGGATGGGGCTAGACCTACTGGGCTTCTTTGATGATAAACGGCGCGACCCCGTACGGATTGCAGGCAGCAAGATTAAGCTTCCAGTTTCCGGATCACTAGAGGACCTAGTAGAGCAGGCTCGCTCCGGTCAAATAGACAGAGTATATATAACATTACCGATGCGCAGTGAAGCACGCATCAAATGGCTTACCGAGAAGCTCAGTGACACGACAGCATCTGTCTATATTGTTCCTGACGTATTCATTTTTGAACTTCTACATGCCCGTAGTCAGAATATCAATGGCGTGCCTACAATCAGCATATTTGATAGCCCAATGACCGGCGCCAATAGCGTCATCAAGAGGGCAGAAGACATAGTGCTTTCCGCTGCCATACTGGCAATCATTGCGATTCCTATGACTCTAATCTCCTTGATGATAAAACTGACCTCCCCAGGACCTATCTTCTTCCGTCAGAAAAGATATGGTATTGATGGAAGATCAATCGAGGTATTGAAATTCCGTAGCATGCGGGTCATGGAAAACGATGGAAATGTAGTACAGGCAACTCGGGGAGATACTCGCATAACACCAATCGGTGCTTTGCTGCGCCGGACCTCTCTAGACGAACTCCCTCAGTTCATTAACGTTCTACTTGGGGATATGTCTATTGTTGGTCCCCGCCCGCATGCCGTTGCTCATAATGAACACTATCGTGGAAAGATTGATAGTTACATGCTTCGCCACAAGGTAAAGCCCG
Source organism: Pseudomonas sp. JH-2 (assembly GCF_036231725.1). Taxonomy (NCBI): domain Bacteria; kingdom Pseudomonadati; phylum Pseudomonadota; class Gammaproteobacteria; order Pseudomonadales; family Pseudomonadaceae; genus Pseudomonas; species Pseudomonas sp. JH-2. Next base: position 46,275 of record NZ_JAZAQP010000045.1, read on the forward strand.
GCATTACAGGCTGGGCTCAGATTAATGGCTGGCGTGGAGAAACAGATACTCTAGATAAGATGCAAAAGCGTGTTGAGCACGATCTAGCCTATATCCACAACTGGTCCCTCTGGTGGGATTTGAAAATTGTTTTTCTCACGGTGTTTAAAGGATTTATACACAAAAACGCCTATTGAGAGCACCAAAGGCTGAAAAGCGCCGGAGTTCTAGTTGTAGTAGTTCAGGACACCCCGTCGAGCTCACCGCTCCCAAGGACTGGAACGAGTTGCGGGCTGCTCGCTGAACGAAATAGGATTACTTCAGCGGCGCCGGGGCTTTTCTGCTTGCGCTGGCTTCGTGCCAGCCTTAACCTTCCTTCTTTCTGAAGGAACGACCCCACAAGGAGTCTTAACGTGAAAAAACTGCTGACGTTCGCCGCTCTGGCGACCCTGAGCATGCCGCTGCTGGCAGCGGAAGAGCCGGCAAACCCGCCGGCCTCCTCCGAGCCACTAACCCTGTCCACCCCGGTTGCCGGCGGTGTCACCGTAGGTGGCGCCATCGGTATCGGTGCTGCCGTAGTGGCAGCAGGCGTTGCCGCTTCCAACAGCGGTGGCGGTGGTGGCCACGACGGCACTCCGGGTACTACCGGCACCACTGGTACCACTGGTACTACCGGCACTGCTCGCTGATTCCAGCCTGTAGCTGTTGGACCCTGCCGCCGCCTCGGCAGCGGCAGGGTTATCTCCAGCCCCCTTTAAACCCCGTTCACGGCTCCCGGCTCATCGGGCGTTGCCGTATCGACTTGCTGCGTAGTTCCTTCTCATGATTCGCTCTTTATCCGTTGCCGTTGTCGCCGCTCTTTCGCTCCAGGGCTGCATGTTCGCCCCTGGCCAGAATATGGACACCAGCCGCATCGTTCGTGATGACTCCGCCGAGAGCAGCCGCGTCGAGCTGGTGCAAATCACCCCCAAGCTGCTGGCTGTGAACGCCGCGACGGAGATTGATGGTCGTGTTCCACCTGAGTTGCTTAACTATCATCCTCAAGACTATCGCATCGGACCAAGCGATCTGCTTTACATCACCGTTTGGGACCATCCTGAATTAACTGCACCATCTGGACAACAACAGCAGATCGACGCTAATGGTCGCTTGGTTCGTCCCGATGGATCCCTTTTCTATCCTTATATTGGTCAGGTCAGGGTCGCTGGTCGAACCATAGAAGAAGTCAGAAATGAAATTTCCAGTCGGCTGGCGCAATACGTCGAAACACCGCAAGTTGACCTGAATGTACTGCGCTTCGCCAGTCAGAAAGTGATTGTCAACGGCGCCTTTAATAAGTCTGGTCCCCAAGCCATTACCACTGTTCCTCTAAGCCTGATGGAGGCTATTAGCACCGCAAGCGTGAACACTGGTTCCGCCGACCTCTCCAACATGGTCCTCAAGCGCGATGGCCGCGAGTACAAGCTCAATCTCGACGCGCTCAACGACCAACAGCAAAGCCAACTGTATAGCGTCTACCTGAAGGACGGCGACCAGATCTATCTGCCCTACAACGACCGCAAGAAGGTCTACCTGATGGGCGAGGTGAACAGTCCGCGCGCCATCACCTACAAGACTAAGTACCTGAACCTGGCCGATGCCCTGGGCAGTGTCGGCGGCCTGAACCAGGCCAGTTCCAACGGCAAAGCCGTCTATGTGATTCGCGGCGTCGAAGACCTGGAGCGCGAACCCGCCAAGGTCTTCCAACTGGACGCCCAATCGCCTACCGCTTTCATCCTCGCCCAGCGCTTCAACCTGGAGCCGCAGGATGTGGTCTATGTCGGCCCGGCTGGCGTTACCCGCTGGAACCGCTTCATCAGCCAGTTGGTGCCATCTACCACCATTCTTGGTACTGGCGCCAACATCAAGAACGACCTGAACGACGAATAAACCACCGAACTCAGGTCAACCGACGTGAAACTCCTCCAATTCGCCGCCCTGGCCGGGGCGGCCTTGTCGCTATCCGCCTGCAACCCGCTGATGCAGGCGTCGTGGGATACCCTGCGCGCCGCCACCCAGGGCCCGAAGCCGCTTGAGCTGACCCAGGCCCAGGTGGATGCGGTGCCCTACTACCAGATCAAGCTGCAGACCCAGGGCGGCGAAGCCGTGATGGCGCTGGTGCGCCAGCAGGGCGACCTGCAGTACTGGCTCGCCTCTACCCGCCAGGTGCTGATGATGCGAGATGGCCTGGTGGTACGCACCACCGGCTTTGGCGACAACCTCGTCGGCACGCGTCTGGGTGCGGACTCGCCCTTCCACACCGGCCTGCACAAGCTGGCAGATGGGCAGCGCAGCGAGCGCTGGATCGACCTGGCGAGCGGCTATCGCCTGGGTATTCCCGTGCAGAGCAGCTTCCACAAGGTCGGCCTGGAGCGCGTAAGCATTCTCGAGCGCGACTACGACCTGCTGCGCGTCGATGAAGACATCCGCGCGCCGCTGCTGGGCTTCAGCGCTACCAACAAATACTGGGTCGACCCCAGGGACGGCTTCGTGATGCAGAGCCTGCAACAGGTCACGCCCGACCTGCAGGTTGCGATCACCCAGCTGCGCCCATATCGGGGGGCAGGCAAATGAGCATGCGCCTTCTCGCCCTGATTAGCCTGCTGCTGGTCGGCCCCGCCATGGCCGGTGACTCCGTCGAAGTTCGCGGCGATGCGGCCAAGCCCGGCCCCGTGGCCATCACCTCGACGACCCGCCTCGCCGACGTCTTCCGTGCCACCCAGGTCAATGCCGAGGGCTATTGGCTGGGTGCCGCGTGGCTGCAGTCGAAGCTGCTGCCGGAGCAGAAGCGCCTGAAGGCCGGCATTCTGTTCGATCTGTCCATGCTGCAACAGAAAGCCCTGCTGGACGATCAACCCGCGCTTTCCAGCCTGGCCAAGCGTCTCTACGACCAGGTCGCCAGTCAGCCGGTCAGTGGTCGGCGTCTGCACCTGATGGACCCCGTCGAGGTGGAAGTCACCCCGGCGCAGAACAGCCTGGTGGAGCCCGGCGACATTTTCATTTTCCCCACCCGGCCGAGTGCGGTCCGTGTGCTGGGAGCCGTGGCGACCGACTGCTATCTGGCCTATGTGCCGATGCAGCAGGCACGGGACTATTCCGCCGCGTGCCCGTCGCTGCCGGAAGCCGATCCCGACTATGTCTATCTGATCCAGCCGGACGGTCAGGTCAGCCGCCTCGGCATCGCCCTGTGGAACCTCCAGGAAGGCATGTCCGCCGCGCCGGGGGCAACCATCCTGGTACCGATCAAGGCGGCCGGACCGGATAGCGCCGTCCCGGACCTGAATGAAGAAATGGCCCAATTCATCGCCACCCAACCGTTGTCCGAGGTGGCGCAATGAAGCTCCGCTATTCCTTCTGCCTGCTGCTGCCCTGGGCCATGGCCCATGCCGAACCCCGCGACACGAGAAACGACTTCGGCATCATGGGGTTGATGCAGACGCCCACGGCGCGCATGGCACCGGCAGGGGACGTCGCAGTCACCGCCAACCGTGTCGATCCCTATTCGCGCTACAGCTTTGCCCTGCAGCCATTCGACTGGCTGGAAACATCGTTCCGCTACACGTCCGTCAGCAACCGTCGTTACGGCGCCGAAGACTTCAGTGGCGACCAGAGCTACAAGGACAAAGCGGTAGACGCCAAATTCCGCCTGCTCCAGGAAAGCCGCTGGACACCGGAATTAGCGGTAGGTGCGCTGGACATCGGCGGTACCGGCCTGTTCTCCAGCGAATACTTCGTTGGCAACAAGCGATTCGGGAATTTCGACCTCAGCCTGGGCATCGCCTGGGGCTACCTCGGCAACCGCGGTGATTTCAGCAACCCACTCGGCTGGGTGGACGACAAGTTCGATGATCGTCCGATCCCCACCAGCGATGTAGCCAATGCCGGTTCCTTCGATGCCAGCAACTATTTCCGCGGCTCCCCCGGCATCTTCGGCGGCGTACTCTGGCAAACCCCTTGGGATCGCCTGGCGCTCAAGCTGGAATACGACGGCAACGACTACAAGCGCGAACCGCTGAGCAACAACCAGGACCAAAGCTCCCCCATCAACCTCGGCTTCGTCTTCAAAGCCAGCGACTCGGTAGACCTGACCGCCGGCTGGGAACGTGGCAACACCGCCATGTTCGGCATCACCCTGCACACCAACTTCGCTTCCCGCTCGGCGCCGGCCAAGACCTTCGACCCGCCGGCCGAGCCGCTGCCGGCCAAGGCGCCGGACCTGCATCCGGACCAGGTGGACTGGGCGAACGTGTCCAGGCGCCTGCAGAACAACGCCGGCTACAAGGTCGAGCGCATCGCCCAGCGCGACAAGGAAATCGTCGTCTACGGCGAGCAGACCCGCTACCTCTACCCGCCCAAGGCGGTGGGCCGCGCGGCGCGCATCCTCGACAACAGCGTGGATGACGACATCAAGTACTTCACCGTGGTGGACAAGCGCTACGACCTGCCGGTCATCGAGACCAGCGTGCCGCGCGAGACCTTCCGCGAAGTGGTGAACAACGACCGTCCGCTGGACGACCTGCGCCGCGGCACCGAGAGCAACTGGCCGTTGCCGCACCAGGAAAAGGTGCTCTATACGCAGAAGCCGGATCCATTCAGCTACGGCCTCGGCCTGGGCTACAAGCAGAACGTCGGCGGCCCTGATGGCTTCCTGCTCTACCAGTTCACCGCGGACCTGAACGGCGAATACCGCTTCACCCCGGATACCTGGTGGAGCGGCTCGCTCAGCGCCAACCTGCTGAACAACTTCGATAAGTTCAAGTACGACGCGCCCAGCAACCTGCCGCGCGTGCGCACCTACCTGCGCGAGTACTGGACCACCTCGGACGTGACCATGCCGACCTTCCAACTGAACAAGGTCAGGCGCCTGGACGAGGACATGTACGGCATGGTCTACGGCGGCTACCTGGAGTCGATGTTCGCCGGCGTCGGTGGCGAGCTGCTGTATCGCCCGCTCAACGAGCGCTGGGCCATCGGTGGCGACCTCAACTACGTGCGCCAGCGTGACTTCGAGCAGGACTTCGGCCTGCGCGACTACAAGGTGCTCACCGGCCACGTCACCGGCTACCTGAAGACCGATTTCCAGGACGTGCTGGCCGCGGTCAGCGTGGGCCGCTACCTGGCCCGCGACTGGGGTACCACCATCGACCTGTCCCGCGAGTTCAGCAACGGCGTGCGCTTCGGCGGCTGGGTGACCCTCACCACCGCCTCCAAGGAAGAGTACGGCGAAGGTAGCTTCGACAAGGGCATCTACGTGTCGATTCCGTTCGACGAGATCATGAGCAGCTCGACCATGCGCCGCGCCAACCTGGCCTGGGCCCCGCTGACCCGTGACGGTGGTGCGCGCCTGGGCCGCAGCTACTCGCTGTATACCCTTACCGACGGGCGCAACGTCGACATGTTCGACGGCAGCTTCAGCAAGATCACCGAATAGCGCTCCCCTGCCGATACGAGCTGCAGAACTCAACCTCTGCGGCTCGTATCGGCTGCCTGGACTCTTTCTGATAAGGATATTTCCCTTGACCATCCTCGTGACCGGCAGCGCCGGCTTCATCGGCGCCAACTTCGTTCTCGACTGGCTGGCAGGCAATGACGAAAAGGTCATCAGCCT
>NZ_JAZAQP010000046.1:0-51551 GCF_036231725.1 Pseudomonas sp. JH-2
GGCATCCTGGCCAGCGCTCGCTTCCCCATGCACACCAGCCTGCTGGAAGGGGTAAACAACCGCATCAAGGTGATCAAGCGCATGGCCTATGGCTTCAGGGACTCCACCTACTTTTTCCTGAAAATCAAGGCCGCCTTCCCCGGGAAAGCGCGATGAACCTATTTTTTGTGGGGTGCTCGCTGGTGGTTTCGGTGTGTTGGGTGGGCGCCGTTCCCTCTCCCCAGCCCTCTCCCTGAAGGGAGAGGGGGCTAGTCTGTGCCGAGAGGAGGAATGGTTTCAGCCGGTAATCACTGTGCTAGCCGGCTAACGCCGAAATATCAGCATCTGCCCAACGGTCCCCTCTCCCTTCAGGGAGAGGGTTAGGGAGAGGGCGCGGAGGTTGGCATGGCAGCGGCGCCGCCGGTTACCTCGTTCGCGAGCAAGCTCGCTCCTACAGGGGAATGGCGCAGATCAACCCTCCACCACCCGGTAGCACGGCTCGTAGGCCGCGCCGCCCGGCAGCTTCATCCGGTGCTGCTTGACGAAGGCGTGCAGCAGCTCGTCCAGGCGGCGCATCAGCGCCGGTTCGCCGTGGATCTCGTAGGGGCCGAACTCCTCGATCGCCCGCACGCCCTTTTCCTTGACGTTGCCGGCGACTATCCCGGAGAACGCCCGGCGCAGGTTGGCCGCCAGTTCGTGGGGCGGCAGGTCGGTGCTCAGCTGCAGGCCGGCCATGTGCTCGTGGGTGGGGTCGAAGGGGCGCTGGAAGCCGACGTCGATCTTCAGCAGCCAGTTGAAGTGGAAGGCGTCGTTGCGCTCGCGGCGGAACTGCTTGACCTCCTTCAGGCCCTGGGCCATGTGCCGCGCCACTTCGGCGGGGTTGTCGACGATGATCTGGTAGCGCCGCTGCGCCGCCTCGCCCAGGGTGGCGCCGACGAAGGCGTGCAGTTGCTCGAAGTAGGCCGAGGCGCTGCGCGGGCCGGTGAGCACCAGGGGGAAGGGCAGGTCCTGGTTGTCCGGGTGCATGAGGATGCCCAGCAGGTAGAGGAACTCCTCCGCCGTGCCGACGCCGCCGGGGAAGATGATGATGCCGTGGCCGACGCGGACGAAGGCCTCCAGGCGCTTCTCGATGTCCGGCAGTATCACCAGCTCGTTGACGATGGGGTTGGGCGCCTCGGCGGCGATGATCCCCGGCTCGGTCAGGCCCAGGTAGCGGCCGCCGTGGTGGCGCTGCTTGGCATGGCCGATGGTGGCGCCCTTCATCGGCCCCTTCATCACGCCCGGGCCGCAGCCGGTGCACACGTCGAGATTGCGCAGGCCCAGCTCGTGGCCGACCTTCTTGGTGTACTTGTATTCCTCGGTGCTGATGGAGTGGCCGCCCCAGCACACGACTATCTTCGGCTCCACGCCCGGGCGCAGGGTGCGCGCATTGCGCAGCAGGTGGAAGACGTAGTCGGTGATGCCCTGGGAGGTGTGCAGGTCGACGCGCTGGTCGTCCAGTTCGTTGGCGGTGTAGACGATGTCGCGCAGGGCGCTGAAGAGCATCTCGCGGGTGCCGGCGATCATCTCGCCGTCGACGAAGGCGTCGGCCGGCGCGTTGACCAGTTCCAGGCGCACGCCGCGGTCCTGCTGGTGGATGCGTACCTCGAAGTCGCAGTAGGCGTCGAGGATGGTCTTGGCGTTGTCGATGCGCGCGCCGGTGTTGAGGATGGCCAGGACGCACTGGCGGAACAGTTGGTAGACGCTGCCCGAGCCGGCTTCGCTGAGTTGCTGGACTTCGCGCTGGGACAGGGTTTCGAGGGTGCCCTTGGGGCTGACCGAGGCATTGATGGTGGGTCTGGGGGACATTACAGCTTCCATTGGTGCGGATGCCCGGGAGGGCACCTGGGTACTCGACCGCGCGCTGGCGGTGTCCTGCCCCGGTGTGGCCGCAAGGGCGGCCCGGTGAGGGTGGGGCTTATCCGGATAGTAGTGCGTGGGGAGCGAGGCGGCGAGCCCTGCGGATTGCCATCACGGCGGCGGGCCGGCCTCGGCCGCCCGCCGGGAGGCGGGAGCCGGACGACGGGGAAGGGGCGTTCAGCCGGCCAGGGCGGCCAGCGGAATGCCCTCGTGGTTGGGCAGGTAGCCGTTGCCCAGGGACAGGCTGACCGGCTGGCGCTGCGGTTTCAGGAAGCCCAGCAGGGCATCACGGGTGTCCTGCCAGCCCTGCTTGTGCTCGACGTCGATGAAGTGCCCGGCGTTGCGGATGGTGCGGAACTCGCAATCGCGGATCAGCTGCTGGAACAGCTTGGCCTCGGCCGGGGTGGTGTAGATGTCCAGCTCGCCGTTGACGAACAGCAGCGGGATGTCGATGGCGGCGAACTTCTCCATGTAGCTCTCGGCGCTGAGCTTGAGCACCTGGCAGACGTGGAAGTGCATCTGCCGGTACTCGTGATCGTCCAGGCCGGCGACGTGGCGGAAGTTGTAGCGCTTGAACAGCTGCGGCAGGTAGCGGCCGATGGTGTCGTTGACCAGGTTGGCGACGTTCGGCCGGTCGCAGGCGCCGAGGTAGTCCAGGCCGCGGTGCAGGTAGTCCAGCATCGAGGCGTTGAGCAGCGGCGAGAAGGAGCTGATCACCGCCTTGCGGATGCGGCTCGGGCGCTGCGCCAGGGCCAGCAGGGTGGCCACCCCGCCCCAGGAGAAGGACATCACCACGTCGGCGCGGTAGTGCTCGATCAGGCCCAGCAGCAGCTGCGCCTCGTACTCCTTGCTGATGAACTCGCGGCAGTCGTTGTGCGCCTTGGACCCGCCGGCATAGGGCTGGTCGTAGCAGACCACGTTGAAGTGCGGTTGCAGGTATTTCACCGTTTGCGCAAAGGAGGCGGTAGTGGACAGCGAGCCGTTGACCAGGATGATGGTCTGGCGTGCTTCCCTGTTGGCGTGGAACTCCGTGTATACCCGGTGTTGCAGAATCTCGACGACGGCGGTTTCCGGCCTCATGTCGCTTCCTCCATACGCAGCTCGAATGGATGCACCCCACGATCGGGTGCGAGAGAACTACCAGGCAGAAGGAAAACGCCTCGAGGTGACAGCTTCATGTCACACGGCGAAAGTTCATATTTTCTTTATTTTCAAAAACTTATAATTGCAAAAGCGAAGCGTCGAACCTCTTTTCGAGGGCCGTGCGCGGGGGCTTTCGAGGCAGGTAGGAAAGGCCGGGCGGGGAAGTGCCGGGCGGAAAAATCTTCTTGGACGTGATGCGTGACCGATGAGTCACGCATGGGGCAGAGTTAAGCAGGACGGTTCGTCGACCGCAACCCTGTGCCGGGCGTTTTCCCACTGCCGTCGACCGGGAATCCGACGAACTGCGTTTTTCCGGCAAAAGGCCAGCGCCCTATTACACTTTCCTTCAGTCGTTTCCTGCGAATCCTCCAGCCGCGGAAGAGGTCGTTGCGCTCCTCCCTGGCCGACACAATGGATGGGTCGGATTCATGGTCGTGCACCCTGTTTTGCGAACCGGGCTGGCTTTCGCCGTGCTGGCCTGCCTGTGCCTGCCCGCGGCCGCGGATGATCGCTACGGCTGCACGCAACCCGTGCGCCTGGCGTTCTACCGCAACCAGGTGTTCTACCACGACGGCAAGGGCCTGGACGCTGACCTGGTGGCCGAGCTTGCGCGCCGCACCGGCTGCGCCTTCGAGGTCTCGGTGCGGCCACGGGCGCAGATCTGGACGGCCCTGCAGCGTGGCGAGCTGGACATGGCCACCAGCGCCGTGGCCACCGCCGAGCAACGCCGCTACGCCTACTTCGTGCCCTACCTGCACTTGCGCGAGCGGCTGATAGTGCCGCTGGACCTGTCCGCCGACCTGCACAGCCTGGACGACTTCCACGCGCTGCCGGGCGTGCGCCTGGGCGCGGTCGCCGGCTACAACCACGGCCCCTACCTGGACGCCATGCTGCGCATCCTGCGCAGCGAGGGGCGGGTGCGCGAATACGTCGACGAGACGGCCTGCTTCAACGCATTGCTGGGCGGCGAGGTGGACGGGCTGATCGGCCACGAGCTGAGCCTGGCCGGCCTGCTCCACGACCCGGCGCTGCGTCACCGTTTCCGCGGCATCGACGTGGCCCGCGGGACCGGCGTGCCGCGCAGCCTGGTGCTGGCTCGCGGGCGTTTCAGCGCGGCGCAGAGCGCGCAGTGGCAGCGCCTGTTCGAGGACCTGCGGCTGGACGGCTCGCTGGCCCGCATCTTCCTCGGCAACGCGCCGCTGGACGTCGCGGCGTCGCTTCTCGACAACGGCTACCGACCGACGCCCGATGGGCTCGGCGAACAGGACGAGGCACCATGAGGGCAGACAAGCGCGGCATTCCCCTGCAGGTCCTGGTGACCGGCGCCATCATCCTGAGCATGCTGGTGCTGGCCGTGTCGCTGCTGGTGCAGGGCTACCGCGGCGTGGAAGGGGCGCTGGTGACGGCGGCGGGCGAGTCCGCGGCGCAACTGGGGGTGACGGTCAACGAGCGCATCCGCCGCCTGCTCGACCCGGCGCAGAACACCCTGCGCCTGCTCAGCTACGACGGCATCTCGCAGACCGACAACCTGCCGGCGCGCCTGGAGCGCCTGCCCATGCTGGCGGAGAACCTGCGCGCCAACCGCACCCTGAGCGCGCTCTACGTCGGCTACCCGAACGGCGAGTTCCTGCTGATCCGCGCCCTGCGCACGGCGAAGGCGCGGCAGGCGCTCAAGGCGCCGGACAAGACCCTCTACCTGGTGCAGAGCCAGACCCTCGGCGAGCAGGGCGCGCTGGTCGGCGAGTGGCGCTTCTACGATGCGCGGCTGCAACTGCTGCAGCGCCAGGAACGCCCCGACTACCGCTACGACCCGCGCCAGCGCCCCTGGTACAAGGACGCCTACACCGGCAAGGGCACGGTGCTGACGCAGCCCTACGTGTTCTTCACCACCCAGGAGATCGGCCTGACCCTGGCCCTGCGCAGCGTCGACGGCGCGGCGGTGATCGGCATGGACGCCTCGGTGGACGACCTGGCCACCGAGATGGGCGACCTGCGCCAGACCGCCAACACCGAGCTGGCGGTGCTCGGCGCGCAGAACACGGTGATCGCCTACCCGGACCTGGGGCGCCTGCTGCGCCACGACGACCACGAGGTGCGCCTGGCCCACCTCGACGAACTCGGCGTGCCCAGCCTGGAGCGCCTGGTGGAGCTCGGCGGCCCGGCCGGCACGCCGCAGCGCTACCAGGTGGCGGGAGAGGACTGGTACGGCATCTGGGTGCCGCTGGTGAACTTCGCCAGCGGCCAGGCGCGGGTGCTGATCGGCATCCCGGCCGACGAACTGCTGGCCGGCGCGCGCCAGGTGCTGTTGCGCCAGGCCGCCTGGAGCGGCGCGCTGCTGCTGGTCCTGCTGCTGCTCGGCTGGCTGATCGGCCGGCGCATCGCCCGCCCGCTGCGGGCCCTGGCCGACCAGGTGGGCGCGCTGGCGGCCTTCGACTTCGCCCGGCCGGTGGGCGTCGACTCGAAGATCCGCGAGGTGCGCGAGCTGAGCCGGGTGCTCGGCGGCATGTCGCGGACCATCCACAACTTCCAGGGCATCACCCTGAGCCTGAGCCGCGAGACGCGCCTGGACAGCATGCTCGCCGAGGTGCTCACGCGCCTGGTGGAGGCCACCGGCGTGCGGGGCGGCGCGGTGTACCTGCTGCAGGAGCAGGACAACCGCCTGGTGCAGGCCTGCGCGGTGAACGGCGGGCACTACCCGCAGTCGCTGCTCATCGAGGGCTTCGACGAGGCGCAGCTGGCCAGCCTGGTGGACCAGGCCCTGAGCGGCCGCGGCCGGCACATGGAGGTGCCGCTGCGCAACCGCAGCGAGGAACTGCTGGGCATGCTGGTGCTGCAGCTGCAGGAGGAGGGCGAGCGCCGGCGCCAGCCGCGGCGGCCGTTCAAGCGCTTCGTCGAGGAGCTGTCCGGGGCCGCCGCCGTGGCCATCGAGACGCGCCAGCTGATCGAGGCGCAGCAGCGCCTGCTGGACGCGATCATCAAGCTGCTGGCCGATGCAATCGACGCCAAGAGCCCCTACACCGGCGGCCACTGCGAGCGGGTGCCGCAGCTGGCCGACATGCTGGTGCAGAAGGCCATCGACGACCGCGACGGGCCCTACGCGGCCTTCGCCATGAGCGACGCCGAGCGCTACGAATTCCAGATCGCCGCCTGGCTGCACGACTGCGGCAAGATCACCAGTCCCGAGTACGTGGTGGACAAGGCCACCAAGCTGGAGACCCTGTACAACCGCCTGCACGAGGTCCGCATGCGCTTCGAGGTGCTCTGGCGCGACGCCGACATCCGCTACTGGCGCGGCCGCACCGAGGGCGGCGAGGAGGCGGCCCTGCGCGAGCGGCGCGATGCCGAGCAGCAGGCGCTGCGCGAGGACTTCGCCTTCGTCGCCCAGGCCAACGTCGGCGGCGAGTTCATGCGCGACGAGGACATCGAGCGCCTGGCGCGCATCGGCGAGCGCCGCTGGTGGCGGCACTTCGACGACCGCATCGGCATTTCCCACGACGAGGCCGAGCGCCTGGCGGCGACGCCGGCCGAGCCGCTGCCGGTGGAGGAGCGCCTGCTGGCCGACAAGCCGTCGCACCAGGTGCCCTGGGGCGAGCGCAAGCCGCCGGTGGCCCGGGACGACCCGCGCAACGCCTGGGGCTTCGACATGCGCCTGCCGGCCTTCGCCAGCCACTACGGCGAGCTGTACAACCTGGGCATCCGCCGCGGCACCCTGACCGACGAGGAGCGCTTCAAGATCAACGAGCACATCGTCCAGACGCTGATGATGCTCAGCGCGCTGCCGCTGCCCCGGCACCTGCGCCGGGTGCCGACCATCGCCGCCAACCACCACGAGAAGATGGACGGCACCGGCTACCCGCGGCGGCTGTCGGGCGAGGACATGAGCATTCCCGAGCGGATCATGGCCATCGCCGACATCTTCGAGGCGCTGACCGCCGCCGACCGCCCCTACAAGGCGCCGAAGACGCTCTCCGAGTCGCTGAAGATCCTCGCCTGCATGGCCCGCGACCGCCACGTGGACGCGGGGCTGTTCCGCCTGTTCGTGGCCAGCGGCGTCTACCGCGAATACGGCGAGCGCTTCCTGCGCCCGGAGCAGATGGACGTGGTGGACGAGGCGGCGCTGCTGGCGATCGTCGAGGCGGACCAGGCGGAGAAGGCCTGAGCCGCAGCGTAATGCTGTTTACTACGGCGTTATCCGCCGAATCGCGGACAGAGTCTGCTACGTTGCAGGCGAGCATGGCTTCTCGTAGGAGCGAGCTTGCTCGCGAACCCTGGGTTTCCTCGTTTGCGATAGTTCGTAGGGCGCATAACGCCTACGGCGTTATCCGCCAAATCGCGGACAGAGTCCGCTCCTACGGTTCCAGGAAGCACGGACGTAGGAGCAGACTCACCGGCCACGCCGGACGCCCCGGTAGCACGGCCAACGGCGGATAACCGCGAACGGTTATTCGCCCTACGGTCGGGCACGGTCGTAGGCGGACTTCGTCCGCGATTGGATTCACCGGCTACGCCGGACGCCCCGGTGGCACGAACAGCCCCCTTTCCTTCCGGGGGCCGCGTCAGCGCGGCGAGTCCAGCGCCACGCTGCCCTCGGCCTGGAACAGCACCAGGTGGTCGGCGGCCACGCCGATGCCGACTTCCTCGCCCGGCTGGTGGTCGGCGTGGCTGGGGAAGATCGACTCCAGCAGGGTGCCGGTGGCCAGTTGCAGGCGGTACAGGGTGGCCGCGCCGAGGAACGACTTGCCGACGATGCGCGCCTTCAGCGGGCCCTGCGGGGCGTAGACCAGGTCGTCCGGGCGCAGCAGCACGTCCACCGCGCTGCCCTGGGGCAGGCTGTAGGCGCGGTTGCCGCGCAGCACGCCCAGTTCGGTCTGCACGCTGTCCGGGTCGAGCATCTGCCCGCGGATGAAGTAGCCCTGGCCGATGAAGCTGGCGACGAAGGGCGTCTGCGGCTCGTGGTAGAGGTTGAAGGGGGTGTCCCACTGCTCCAAGTGGCCGTGCTTGAACACGCCGACCTGGTCGCTGACGGCGAAGGCCTCTTCCTGGTCGTGGGTCACCAGCACGGCGCTGGTGCCGCGTGCCTTGAGGATTTCGCGGACCTCGTGGCTGAGCTTGCGGCGCAGCTCCACGTCGAGGTTGGAGAAGGGTTCGTCGAGCAGCAGCAGCAGTGGCTCGGGGGCCAGCGCGCGGGCCAGGGCCACGCGTTGCTGCTGGCCGCCGGACAGCTCGTGGGGGTAGCGCCGGCCGAGCTTGTCGAGCTTCACCAGCTCCAGCAGCTCGGTGACGATGCGCCGGCGCTCGGGGTGCTTGCGGATGCCGAAGCCGACGTTGTCCTCCACCGTCAGGTGCGGGAACAGCGCGTAGTCCTGGAACACCATGCCGATGCGGCGCTTCTCCGGCGCCAGGGTGAAGCCGGGGCGCGAGATGGTCTCGCCGGCCAGGTGGATCTCGCCTTCCTGCACCGGCTCGAACCCGGCGATGGCGCGCAGGGTGGTGGTCTTGCCGCAACCCGAGGGGCCCAGCAGGCAGCCGATGTCGCCGGCGTTCAGGTGCAGGCTGACGTCCTGCACCACGCGCTGTTGCCCATAGCCACAGGAGAGGTTTCTGAGTTCGAGCAACAGCGGTCGGGTCATGGATGGTGCCGTGGAGAAAGAAGCGGAGGCAGAGAGTTTACACGTGGCGAATGAGAATTACTCGCCAGCGCGATGCCGGCGACCCCGTGCCGCACGGCAGGCCGGGGCCGCGCGGCGGCAATGAGGGCTCAGGCGTAGTGGGCGTGTTCGACCAGCAGTTCGAGCAGCGCCTTCTGCGCGTGCAGGCGGTTCTCCGCCTGGTCCCAGGCCACCGAGCGCGGGTCGTCCAGCAGGTCCTCGCTGATCTCCTCGCCACGGTGCGCCGGCAGGCAGTGCATGAACAGCACGTCCGCGGCGGCGGCGTCGAGCAGCTCGCGGCTCACCTGGTAGGGGCGGAAGGTGCGCAGGCGCGCCTGGGCCTCGTCTTCCTGGCCCATGGAGGCCCAGACGTCGGTGCTCACCAGGTGCGCGCCGGCCACCGCCTCGCGCGGGTCGCGGACCACGCGCACGCGCTCGCCGGCCAGGGCCTGCAGCGCGGCGCTGGGCTCGTAGCCCTCGGGGCAGGCCACGCGCAGCTGGAAGTCGAAGCGGATGGCCGCCTCGATGTAGCTGTTGCACATGTTGTTGCCGTCGCCGATCCAGGCCACGGTCTTGCCGGCGATGCTGCCGCGGTGTTCGTGGAAGGTCTGCATGTCGGCCAGCAACTGGCAGGGGTGCAGGTCGTCGGACAGGCCGTTGATCACCGGCACCCGCGAGTTGGCGGCGAACTCGGTGAGGGTGCTGTGGGCGAAGGTGCGGATCATCACCGCGTCGACCATGCGCGACATCACCTTCGCCGCGTCGGCGATGGGCTCGCCGCGGCCCAGCTGGGTGTCGCGCGGGGAGAGGAAGATCGCCTGGCCGCCGAGCTGGATCATGCCGGCCTCGAAGGAAATCCGCGTCCGGGTGGAGGCCTTCTCGAAGATCATGCCCAGCACGCGGTTCTTCAGCGGCTCGTAGAGCACGCCTCGGTCGCGCAGGTCCTTCAGCTCGCTGCCGCGGCGGATCAGACCGAGGAGTTCGTCGGTCGTGTAATCCAGCATCGAGAGGAAGTGCCTTGCGCTCATGATTCAGTACCTACTGCTTATTCTCAGAGTTGCGACCGAGGGTCTGGCCGGCTTTTCGAGAAAAAACGGACTGAACCTGCGGCCTGACCGCATGCAGCGGAAATTTAGGGGGAAGACGCGATCCTATAAGGAAATTACGCATTCACGCAAGTTTGCCACGGAGCGCCCCGCCGGGCAGCTGCGCGGCCCCGATTCGCGCCTATATCCCGCGATTCACTGCACTTAGGCTTGTGGCGCTCGCCGCAGCGCCGTTCCATAGTGCTCGCTCTGGTAACGACCGGCCCGCGAAGGTCGGCGCAACAACAAGAGGCGAGCCATGAGCAAGACCCTCCACCACCGTGCGTGCCACCTGTGCGAGGCCATCTGCGGCCTGACCATCGAGACCGAGGAACAGCGCATCCTGTCGATCAGGGGCGATGCGCAGGACAGCTTCAGCCGCGGCCACGTCTGCCCCAAGGCGGTGGCCCTGCAGGACATCCAGAACGACCCCGACCGCCTGCGCCAGCCGATGCGGCGGGTCGGCGGCGAGTGGCAGCCGATCGCCTGGGAAGAGGCCTTCGAGCTGGTCGCCGCGCGCCTGGCGGAAATCCGCGAGCGCCACGGCAACGACGCCGTGGCCGTGTACCAGGGCAACCCCAGCGTGCACAACTACGGGCTGATGACCCACAGCAACTACTTCCTCGGCCAGTTGAAGACGCGCAACCGCTACTCGGCCACCTCGGTGGACCAACTGCCGCACCACCTGGTCAGCCAGCAGATGTTCGGCCACGGCCTGCTGATCCCCATTCCGGACATCGACCATACCGATTTCATGCTGATCCTCGGCGGCAACCCGCTGGCCTCCAACGGCAGCATCATGACCGTGCCGGACGTGGAAAAGCGCCTCAAGGCCCTGAAGGCCCGCGGCGGCCGCCTGGTGGTGGTGGACCCGCGGCGCACCGAGACCGCGGCGCTGGCCGACCAGCACCTGTTCGTCCGCCCGGGGCAGGACGCGGCCTTGCTGCTGGGCATCCTCGACGTGCTGTTCGGCGAGAACCTGGGGCGCGCCAGCCACCTGCCGGTGGCCGGGCTGGACGAGGTGCGCGCGGCGCTGGCGCCCTTCGGCGTCGAGGCCATGGCCCGGCGCTGCGGCGTGCCGGCGGCGGATATCCGCGCCCTGGCCCGGGACTTCGCCGCCGCCGACAAGGCGGTGTGCTATGGGCGCATGGGCGTCTCCACCCAGCGCTTCGGCACCCTCTGCCAATGGCTGGTGCAACTGATCAACCTGGTCACCGGCAACCTCGACCGCGTCGGCGGCAGCCTCTGCACCACGCCGGCGGTGGACCTGGTGGCCAGTACCTCCGGCGGTGCCTTCGGCCGCTGGCACAGCCGGGTGTCCGGCCTGCCGGAATACGGCGGCGAGCTGCCGGTGGCGGCGCTGGCCGAGGAAATGCTCAGCGAGGGCGAGGGCCAGGTCCGCGCGCTCATCACCGTGGCCGGCAACCCGGTGCTCTCCACCCCCAACGGGCGGCGCCTGGAGCAGGCCCTGGACGGCCTGGAGTTCATGCTCGCCATCGACCTCTACATCAACGAGACCACGCGCTACGCCGACCTCATCCTGCCGCCCACAGCGCCGCTGGAGCACGAGCACTACGACACCACTTTCAACGTCTTCGCGGTGCGCAACGTCACCCGCTTCAACGAGGCGGTGCTGCCCCGGCCGGCTGGCGCGCTGCACGATTGGGAGATATTCGTCGGCCTGGCCAGGGCCTATGCCGCGCGCCAGGGCACCGAGCTGAAGCCGACGGCGCCGCCGGAGCAGATGATCGACATGGGCCTGCGCTTCGGCCCCTACGGCGATGCCAGCGAGCACAAGCTGAGCCTGGCGCGCCTGCGCGAGCACCCCCACGGCCTCGACCTGGGCCCGCTGCAGCCGAACCTGGCAGCGCGGCTGAAGACCGCCAGCCACCAGGTGGAGGCCGCGCCGGCGCTGTTCCTCGCCGACCTCGGGCGCTTCGCCGACACCCCGGCGCCGGCCGAGGGCCAATTGCTGCTGATCGGCCGCCGCCACGTGCGCAGCAACAACTCCTGGATGCACAACTACCACCGCCTGGTGAAGGGCAAGCCGCGCCACCAGTTGCTGATGCACCCGCAGGACCTGGCCAGCCGCGGCCTGGTGGACGGCCAGCGGGTGCGGGTACGCTCGCGGGTGGGCAGCGTCGAGATCGAGGTGGCGGCCAGCGACGAGGTGATGGCCGGGGTGGTCAGCCTGCCCCATGGCTGGGGCCACGCGCGCCCCGGGGTGCAACTGGCCATCGCCAGCGAACAGGGCGGCGCCAGCGCCAACGACCTGACCGACGAGCGCCACCTGGACACGCTGTCCGGCAACGCCGCGCTCAACGGCGTGCCGGTGGAGGTGGAGGCGGCCTGAAGTCGGCGGTAAAGCCGAGCGCGGTGCTCGGCTTTCCGGTACACTGCCGGCAAAGTACCGGCTGCATGGCCGGGCAGTAGCGAAGTTCAGCCGAGGTTAGCCAATGGACATCATCGATACCATCAAAGAGCAGATCGCCAACAACCCCATCCTGCTGTACATGAAAGGTTCGCCGAACGCTCCGCAGTGCGGCTTCTCCGCCCGCGCCGCGCAGGTGCTGATGGCCTGCGGCGAGAAATTCGCCTACGTCGACATCCTGCAGAACCCGGAAATCCGCGCCAACCTGCCGAAGTACGCCAACTGGCCGACCTTCCCGCAGCTGTGGGTGGGTGGCGAGCTGGTCGGGGGCAGCGACATCCTCGTCGAGATGTTCGAGAAGGGCGAACTGCAGCCGCTGATCAAGCAGGCCGTCGGCAACGCCGAAGCCTGATCGACGGCGTAGCCGTCGTAGCGAAGAACCCCGCGCCAGCGCGGGGTTTTTCATTTGTGCGGGGAAGGGATTCGAACCGATGGACGACCGCAAGAGGGCCCGCGCGGCCCGTTGGGCCTGCGCCTTCTGCTTCGGCGCGGGCGGGCTGGTGCATGGCAGCGTCATGGGGCGCATCCCGGCGCTGAAGAGCCTCACCGGCGTCGACGAGCAGGCGCTGGGCCAGGCGCTGCTGGGCGCCGGGCTCGGCGCGCTGCTGGCGTTCTCCTTCGCTGGCGCCCTGGTGCGCCGCCTCGGCAGCCGGTGGGTGACACTGGCCAGCGCCGCGGCGCTGCTGCTGGTGTTCCCGCTGCTGGGGCTGTGCCACGGCTGGTGGGAGCTGGCCCTGGCGCTGCTGCTGGTGGGGCTGACCTTCGCCACCCTGGACGTGGCGATGAACACCCAGGCGGTGGAGGTGGAACGCCTGCTGGGCCGGCCCTGCCTGTCCAGCCTGCACGGCATGTACAGCCTCGGCGGCCTGCTCGGCGCGCTGGGCGCGGCGTTGCTGGCGGGGCTCACGCCGTTCTGGCATTTCAGCCTGCTCGCCGTGCTGGCGCTGCTGGCCCTGCCGCTGTTCGGCCGGCGCCTGCTGGAGGGGCGCAGCGAACCGCAAGCCGAGGCGCAACCGCGCCGGCGCGGTCCGCGGCTGCCGCCGGCGGCGCTGGTTGGCCTGGGGCTGCTGACGCTCTGCGCGTTCGTCTCCGAAGGCGCGGTGGCGGACTGGAGCGCGCTGCTGTTGCACAGCGTCCTGGGCGCTTCGGAGCGGGTGGCGGCGCTGGGCTTCGCGGCCTTCTCGGCGACCATGGTGGTCGGCCGGCTGTTCGGCGACCGCCTGCGCCTGCACGTCGCCGACGTCGCCCTGGTGCGCGGGCTCAGCCTGCTGGCCATCGCCGGCATGCTGCTGGCGCTGTTCGGCGGCCGCGTCGAGCTGTCGGTGGCGGGCTTCGCCCTGGTCGGCCTGGGCCTGTCGGTGGTGGTGCCGATCCTCATCGGCGCGGCCGGCAACCGGCCGGCCGTGGAGGCGTCCAGCGGCGTCGCCGCGGTGGCGTCGTTCGGCTATGGCGGGCTGCTGCTGGGGCCACCGCTGATCGGCATCCTGGCCGAGCACATCGGCCTGCGCCTGGCATTGCTGGTGGTGGTGGGGCTGTGCGCGGGGCTGCTGTGCTGGGCGCACCTCGTGCGCCGCCCGCAGCAGGCGGGGTAGAGCAGGGCCGGGGCGCCGCGCGGGGCGGCGCCCGTAGCCATCAGTCGTCTTCGTGCATGTGCGACTGCAGGTAGTTCTCCAGGCCGACCTTCTGGATCAGGCCGAGCTGGGTCTCCAGGTAGTCGATGTGCTCTTCCTCGGACTCGAGGATGTTCTTGAGCAGGTCGCGGCTGACGTAGTCATGCACGCTTTCGCAATGCACGATGGCGTCGCGCAGGTCCTTCGCGGCCTTGAGTTCCAGGTTCAGGTCGCACTGCAGCATTTCCTGGGTGTTCTCGCCGACCAGCAGCTTGCCCAGGTCCTGCAGGTTGGGCAGGCCCTCGAGGAAGAGGATGCGCTCGATGAGCTTGTCCGCATGCTTCATCTCGTCGATCGACTCGTGGTACTCGTGGGCGCCGAGGCGCTTCAGGCCCCAGTCGTTCCACATGCGCGAGTGCAGGAAGTACTGGTTGATGGCGATCAGCTCGTTGCCGAGGACCTTGTTCAGATGCTGGATGACTTTCTTGTCGCCTTTCATGCCGAGTCCTGCCGTATGGAGTGGGGTAGGACTGAAATTTTGGGCTTCTTATAACCTGATGTCAAACGTAAGCTATTGATTTAGTTATAAAAAGGAATATGAATACGAATGTTTTCATTCCGCAGTTAGACGCTAAATACTTGAATTGCGGGCATAAAAAAACCGGGCCTGGGCCCGGTTCTTCTGGCGTATGCCGAATCGGCATCGCTCAACTGGCGGCATAGGCCAGCGAGTAGTTCATCGATTGCGCGCCCTGCAGATCACCGAGGGTCTCGCGCACCACCTGCTTGGCGAGGCAGGCGCACTTGCCGCACTGGGTGCCGACGCCGGTGCTCTCGCGCACTTCGCGGTAACTGCAGCATCCCTCGTAGATCGCGTCGCGGATCTGGGTATCGGTAACACCTTGGCAGAGGCAGACGTACATGGATGGCACTACTGGTGTGGGGTTGTTGGCGTCGATACTAATGTTAATGAGAATGATTGTCAAAGTTTGAGGGGCGACATTCCGGCATGGCGACGAATGGTCTTTTTGAGCGGCGAAGGGTGAGTCAGGCCCGCCTCGCCGTAGGGCGAATAACCGTTCGCGGTTATCCGCCGTTGGCCGTGCCATCGGGGCGTCCGGCGTGGCCGGTGAGTCCAATCGCGGACGGAGTCCGCTCCTACGGTCGTGCTCGCGAACGGTGCTTACCGGCGGCGGCTGTGTTTTGGACTGGCTCCGCGCCCTCTCCCCAGCCCTCTCCCGCAAGCGGGAGAGGGGGCTGTCCCGAGCGGCCGGGAAGCAAGGCGCCATCCTTTCCCCTCGTCACTCCCGCGAACGCCGGAACCCGTAGGGCGGATCCTGAACCAATGGTTCCAGGAGGCACGGTCGTAGGAGCGGACTCCGTCCGCGATTGGACCCGCAGGCCCTGCCAGCCTCTGCAGTGGCACGAAGACCCCCAACGAAAAAGCCCCGCGCATCGGCGGGGCTTTTTCATGGCAGTGGCTCAAGGACCAAAATCAGTCCTCATCCTCCATCCACCCACCACATTCCTTCCACCGGTTGACGATCCCGCAGAACAGCTCGGCGGTCTTCTCGGTGTCGTAGCGCGCCGAGTGCGCCTCGCGGTTGTCGAACTCCATGCCGGCGGCCTGGCAGGCCTTGGCCAGCACCGTCTGGCCGTAGGCCAGGCCGGCGAGGGTGGCGGTGTCGAAGCTGGAGAACGGGTGGAACGGGTTGCGCTTGAGGCCGGTGCGGTTCACCGCGGCGTTGAGGAAGCCGAGGTCGAAGCTGCTGTTGTGGCCGACCAGGATCGCCCGCTTGCAGCCGTTGGCCTTCAGCGACTTGCGCACGCCACGGAAGATCTCGGTGAGTGCCTGCTCCTCGGCCACCGCCATGCGCAGCGGGTGGTCGAGCTTGATGCCGGTGAACTCCAGGGCCGCCGCCTCGATGTTGGCGCCTTCGAAGGGCTCGACGCGGAAGAAGTGGGTATGTTCCGGGAACAGGTAGCCGTTCTCGTCCATGCCGATGGTCACCGCGGCGATTTCCAGCAGGGCGTCGGTGGCGCAGTTGAAGCCGCCGGTCTCGACGTCCACCACCACCGGCAGGTAGCCGCGGAAGCGGCGCGCCATGGGGTGGCGCGGGCCGGGGGGGAAGTTGCCGTCGAATTCTTCTTCGTAGTGCTCTTCACTCATGCGCCGGCCTCCAGCAGGCGCCAGCGCAGTTTTTCGCCGGCGCGCAGGGGCACCACCTCATGATCGCCGAAGGGCAGGCTGGCGGGCGCCTGCCATTCCTCGCGGACCAGGGTGATGCTGTCGGCGTTGCGCGGCAGGCCGTAGAAGTCCGGGCCATGGAAGCTGGCGAAGGCTTCCAGCCTGTCCAGGGCGTTGCGCTGCTCGAAGGCTTCGGCGTACAGCTCGATGGCGGCGTAGGCGGTGTAGCAGCCGGCGCAGCCGCAGGCCGCTTCCTTGGCGTGGCGGGCGTGGGGCGCCGAGTCGGTGCCGAGGAAGAACTTCGGGCTGCCGCTGGTCGCGGCGTCGAGCAGGGCTTCCTGGTGCACGTTGCGCTTGAGGATCGGCAGGCAATAGAAGTGCGGGCGGATGCCGCCGACCAGCATGTGGTTGCGGTTGTACAGCAGGTGGTGGGCGGTGATGGTGGCGCCGACGTTGGCCGGGGCGGCCAGGACGAACTGCGCGGCGTCGCCGGTGGTGATGTGCTCGAAGACCACCTTGAGGGTGGGGAAGCGCTCGACCACGCGGGCCAGGTGCTCGTCGATGAAGCGCTTCTCGCGGTCGAACACGTCCACCTCGGCGCGGGTCACCTCGCCGTGCACCAGCAGCGGCAGGCCGACCTCGGCCATGGCTTCGAGCACGTGGAAGATGTTGTCGATGCTGGTCACGCCGGAATCGGAGTTGGTGGTGGCGCCGGCCGGGTACAGCTTGGCGGCGTGGACGAAGCCGCTGGCCTTGGCGTTGCGCACGTCCTCGGGGCTGGTGCGGTCGGTGAGGTAGAGCACCATCAGCGGTTCGAAGCGGCTGCCGGCCGGGCGCGCGGCGAGGATGCGCTGGCGGTAGGCGTCGGCTTCGCCGGCGTTGCGCACCGGGGGCACCAGGTTGGGCATGACGATGGCGCGGCCGAAGGTGCGCGCGGCATCGCCGACGGTCTGGGCGAGGGCGGCGCCGTCGCGCAGGTGGATGTGCCAGTCGTCGGGGCGCAGCAGGGTCAGGCGGTCGGACATGGGGATACCAGAGGACGATTTGCAGCGGAGTTAAGTGGGGAAATGCTACCGGAAAAGCCCGTCGCCGGCACTCGCTATCAAGTTTTACCGGCCCTGTCCGATATCTCCTGGGTACTTTCCAGCATTACCCGGAGCCATCCGTGCGCCATTCCTACCTTCTCCTGCTCGGCCTGTGCGCCAGCGTGCCGGCCTGGGGGCTGACCTTCCAGACGCGCCTGGAGAACGCGCGCTGGACGGCGGCGGGCGATCAGTTCGAATGCCGCCTGTCGCAACAGGTGGATGGCTTCGGCGTCGGCGAGTTCGTCTGGCGCGCCGGCGAGCAGCCGACCTTCCGCCTCAAGCCGCAGCGCAACTGGGCCGGCAGCGGTTCGGCGACGCTCCTGGCGGCGGCGCCGCCGTGGCGGCCGACCCAGGTCGACATCGACCTGGGCCCGGTGGCCCTGGTCGCCGGCGAGGTGTCCTTCACCAGCAGCCAGCAGCAGGCCGGGCGCCTGCTCGACGGTGTGCTGGAAGGGCGCAGCCCCGAGGTGCGCCTGCGGGCGGCGGGTGGCCAGGACCTGCGGGTGCGCCTGCTGGCGGCGCGTTTCGCCGATGGTTACGCGCAGCTGCAGGACTGCTCGACGAAGATGCTGCCGGTGAACTTCGACCAGGTGCGCCAGGCCCAGGTCGGCTTCCCCGGCGGCGGCGACGCCCTGGACGCCGTGGCCCGGGCCAAGCTGGACATCGTCCTGCAATACCTCAAGGCCGACCCGACGGTGAACCGCATCGAGCTGGACGGGCATTCCGACAACAGCGGCAACCGCCTGAGCAACCGCGACATCTCGCGGCGCCGTGCGCTGGCGGTGATGGAGTACCTGAAGGCCCACGGCGTGCCCGAGGAGCAGGTCACCGTGCGCTTCTACGGCGAGCGCTACCCGCTGGTGAAGAACAACTCCGAGGCCAACCGCGCGCGCAACCGCCGGGTGACCCTGCACCTGTCCCGCGAGGCGCTGCCGGAAACCCCGCCGGCACCCACCGCCACGCCCAATGCGGCGCAGCCCGGCACCACGCCGCCCGAGGCCCCGGCGCCCGCCGCGCCTCAGGCCAAGGCACCGGCTGGCAACGCCCCGGCCTCGGCGCCGCCGGGCCAGCCGAGCGCCCGCGGCGCCTAGTCGCACCCTCGATAGAATCTGTCGCTTTGTCGTCAAAAGCTGTCGCGCCTCTATAATTTCTCGAAGCGCAGCAGTAGAATCGGGGGTTTTCGTGACAACCCCCCGTGGAGTGATGGCATGGCGGACGTGAAGAAGGTAGTCCTGGCGTATTCCGGTGGCCTGGATACCTCGGTGATTCTGAAGTGGCTGCAGGATACTTATAATTGCGAAGTGGTGACCTTCACTGCCGATCTCGGCCAGGGCGAAGAGGTCGAGCCGGCCCGTGCCAAGGCGCGAGCCATGGGCGTCAAGGAAATCTACATCGATGACCTGCGCGAAGAGTTCGTCCGCGATTTCGTCTTCCCGATGTTCCGTGCCAACACCGTCTACGAAGGCGAGTACCTGCTGGGTACCTCCATCGCGCGCCCGCTGATCGCCAAGCGCCTGATCGAGATCGCCAACGAGACCGGCGCCGACGCCATCTCCCATGGCGCCACCGGCAAGGGCAACGACCAGGTGCGTTTCGAGCTGGGCGCCTACGCGCTCAAGCCGGGCGTCAAGGTCATCGCCCCCTGGCGCGAGTGGGACCTGCTGTCCCGCGAGAAGCTGATGGACTACGCCGAGAAGCACGAGATCCCGATCGAGCGCCACGGCAAGAAGAAGTCGCCGTACTCCATGGATGCCAACCTGCTGCACATCTCCTATGAGGGCGGCGTGCTGGAGGACACCTGGACCGAGCACGAAGAAGACATGTGGAAGTGGACCACCTCCCCGGAGAAGGCCCCCGACACCCCGACCTACATCGAGCTGACCTACCGCAAGGGCGACATCGTCGCCATCGACGGCAAGGAAATGACCCCGGCGCAGGTGCTGACCGAGCTGAACCGCATCGGCGGCATCAACGGCATCGGCCGCCTCGACATCGTCGAGAACCGCTATGTCGGCATGAAGTCCCGCGGCTGCTACGAGACCCCCGGCGGCACCATCATGCTCAAGGCCCACCGCGCCATCGAGTCGATCACCCTGGACCGCGAAGTCGCCCACCTGAAGGACGAGCTGATGCCGCGCTACGCCAAGCTGATCTACACCGGCTACTGGTGGAGCCCGGAGCGCGAGATGCTGCAGCAGATGATCGACGCCTCCCAGGAGTACGTGAACGGCGTGGTGCGCCTGAAGCTGTACAAGGGCAACGTCATCGTGGTCGGCCGCAAGTCCGACGACTCGCTGTTCGACGCCAACATCGCGACCTTCGAGGAAGACGGCGGCGCCTACAACCAGGCCGACGCCGCAGGCTTCATCAAGCTCAACGCGCTGCGCATGCGCATCGCCGCGAACAAGGGCCGCAAGCTGTTCTGATAAGCTTGCACCCCTGAGCCAGACGAACCCCGGCCACGAGCCGGGGTTCGTGTTTTGGAAGCCCGGAACAGGGCCTGATTGAGGAGTACGCACCCCATGAGACTGCTGCATACCATGCTGCGCGTCGGCGATATGGACAAGTCCATCGCCTTCTACACCGAAGTCCTGGGCATGACCCTGCTGCGCCGCAAGGACTACCCGGACGGCCAGTTCACCCTGGCCTTCGTCGGCTACGGCGCCGAGGACGAGAACAGCGTCATCGAGCTGACCTACAACTGGGGCGTGGACAAGTACGAGCTGGGCACCGGCTACGGCCACATCGCCTTGGAAGTGGACGACGTCTACAAGGCCTGCGAGGACATCCGCTCCCGCGGCGGCAAGATCACCCGCGAGCCGGGCCCGATGAAGCACGGCACCAGCATCCTCGCCTTCGTCGAGGACCCGGACGGCTACAAGATCGAGCTGCTGTCGCCGCAGCGCAAGGACTGAGGTTACCCCTGGAGGCGAGTAGCCGGCCTCCGACACCAAGTTCGAGCCGCCTGGCCCCTTCGGCCAGGCGGCTTTTTCATGCCCGCCGCGATGTTACCGAATGAACCAGGCATCGGTAGGGACCTGGGCATGGCCGCCCCACCTCGCACGTCGGTTAATCCCCCTGTTCAGCATTGAAACGTCGAACCTTGGCCGGCGTATCGGCACTCGGCGAGTTTTTCATTCAACTGGCTGATTCCAAAGGTTTAATGCCTGAAACACGGATTTCCTGCCGAGCCCAATGGGCTGGCATGTCTTCTGCTATTTCCCCGGGGAAACATTGTTTCATGGGGGAAGTAGCTGAATCAGAGCCTTGCTCAGGGAGGAGCCGGGGGAGCGCTGCCAATGGCGCTCTATCGAATAGCCATTGCGGATTTCGAGCCTTCTTTGTGCCGTTCGTCGACATGACGATTGCGGTTGCGCGGAGGGCTTGGCCGAAGGCGACGAAGAACAAGAAAAGGAAGGGAAATGAAGGCGCCACTTTTTGCCTTGGGTGTCGTGGGCTACCTGTTGCAACAGCCGGTTCTGGCAAGGAACGTCGATCCGGTGAAGCTGCCGCCGGTCAATCTAGGCGGCGGTTTCTTCGCCGAGGGCCTGGCGAGGCCGGGGCACCACCTGATGTTTCAACAGAACTTCTATTCGGTTGAAAACATAAAGGACGGCTACGGAGAGGAAACACCCGGGGAAAAGAACAACCGAATAAGCACCAGCATTTTTCAATATGCGCTCAATACCTCGCAGAAGGTGTTTGGCGCCGAATACGGTTTCACGGTCAGGCTGCCCGTCATCCACTCGGACATCGATGTCGAGGGCGGGGCCAGGGGGCGCGACGCCGGTGTCGGGGACATCACCCTGCGGCCGGTGAAGCTGACCTGGCGCGACATGCCGCTCGGCTCCGGGCGGCTCACCCTGCAGTCGATCCTGGCGCTGACCTTGCCGACCGGCGCCTATGACGCCGGGCAGCAGGTCAATGTCGGGAGCAACTACCTCTACCTGAACCCCATGTTCGCCGGCACCTACTTCAGTGGGCGCTGGAGCCACAGCTTCAACCTCGGGTATGTCTGGAGCGAGCGCAACGACGACCCCGTCGGCGGCCGGGCCCGGAGCGTCCAGCCCGGTGCGGCCATGAACCTGAGCCTGTCGAGCGGCTACCTGGTATCGGAGCGCCTCAGGCTGGGCCTGGCGGGCTACAGGCTGGAACAGTTGCACGACGATCGCATCGACGGGCGCAGGGTCGGCCGCTCGAAGGAGTCCGTCTCCGCGCTCGGGCCGGCCTTCTCCTATTTCCATCGCCAGGCACGGCTGGGCTTCGGGGTGGCCTGGTACGAGGAGTTCGACGCCAGGAACCGGGGCCAGGGTACCCGGGTGATCGCCAATATCCACAAGGGTTTCTGAGGAGGGGGTATGAACAACAAGCTGATCCTGTTGTTGCTGTCGCTCTGTTGCCTCGGTTCGCCGGGCATCGCCGCGTCCCGGGACGAGGCTCCCCTCTACCGCAGTGTCGACCTGGGCCGGCTCATGGGCACGGGCAGGGACTACCAGACGCGCATCGTCTTCCTGGGAACCGGCAGCCCCATCCTCGAGCCGAACAAGGCCGGGCAATCGATCGCGATCGTGGTGAAGGACCAGGTCTACGTGTTCGATGCCGGGCATGGCAGCATGAACAACCTGTCCAGGTATGCGGACGGCAAGGTCTTCCCCGCGTGGAAGATGCCCACCGGGTACCCGGGCGCCGGCTACATGGACAAGCTGTTCCTGACGCACCTGGACAGCGACCATGTCCTCGATGTGCCGGCGTTTCTCCTGCGCTTCTGGATATACGGCCGCCAGGGACCGGCCCGGGTCCATGGCCCGCCGGGCACGGAGGCGCTGGTGCGTGGCGTGCTGGAGGGGAACAAGGCGTGGATAGACTATCGCCTGGCTTCGGCCAGGACGAGGAACAAGGCAGGCATCACCGTGGAAACCAGGGAGTTCTCGGCCCCCGGCCTGGTCTTCGCCGACGAGAACGTTCGCGTTTCCGCCTTCCAGGTCGTCCATGGCAGTTGGGACCCCGACAGGACATACGGGTACAGGGTGGAAACCCCGGACCTGGTGATCGCCATCACCGGCGACTATTCATACCGCTTGACCCCGGCACTGGAGGAGAAGCTGGCGGGCAGCGACATCGTCATCAGCGAAGTCATGAGCTCGGCGGGCACCGGGAAGCTTCCGGGGGAGTGGCGCGACTACATGCTCGATGCCCATACCACGGAAACGCAGTTGGCGGCGCTGATGGCCAAGGTGAAGCCCGGGCTGCTGATTGGCACCCACGTGCTGACGCACGGGGAGGCGCGCAGCGACCTGCTGTCTCGCTTGCAGGCGCTGTATGGAGGGCGTGTCGCGCTGGCCGATGACAATATGGTCTTTCAATGAGTGGCGTCGTCATGCCTCTTCGCGTAGTCGATGGATGAGCCGCTCCTTCAGGTGCGCGTGCCGCCTTCGACGATATGCCTGAGCAACTGTTCGGCCGCCGCCGACAGGCTGCGGCCGGCGCGGCGAACGATGCCGATCTGCCTTTCGATGTGGGGTTCGGCCAGCGGTACGAAGGCCAGTTGCCGGTTGTCCGCGGGGAATGCCAGCAGGGGCAGGGTGGTGACGCCGATGCCTTCCTCGAGCATCGCGATCAGCGAGATCATGTTCGACACGAACAGCGGGCTGTTCGCCAGCAGGCTTTGCGCCGGCGTGCCGTCGAGCAGGCGCGAGGTACCGTTGCGCACCAGCGGCAGGTTTTCCAGGCGCGACCAGTGCAGCGGCCGGGGGTCCTGTGCCAGTGGGTGGTCATGGCGGCAGACCACGCCGATGCGGTCCTGCCACAGCGGGGTGAATGCCAGCGTTTCGTCTTCGCTCCACAGGCTGCTGATGCCGAAGTCCACCTGGCCCTGGGCGACCAGGTTCTGCACGGTATCGGCGTTGGCGTCCTGGATGCTGATGTGCAGCTTGGGGTAGCGGCGCACGAAGTCGGCCAGCAGTTTCGGCAGGATCCGGCTGGCCACCGAGGGCACGGTGGCAATGCTCACCTGGCCGATCTCATGGCGGGCCAGCAACTGTAGCTCGCGGGCGATGCGGTCGTGCTGCTCGAGCAGCGCGCGGAACAGGGGCAGGCAGTGCTGGCCGAACGGGGTCAGTTCAGCGCGTCCGCCTTTTTCGAACAGCGCCTGGCCGAGTTTCTGCTCGAGCTCGCGGATCGCCAGCGATACCGCCGGTTGCGTGCGGTGTGCCTGGCGCGCGGCGGCATGGAAGCCCTGCAGGTCGACGACCATGACGAAATAGCGCAGCTGGATGATTTTCAGTTCGGGCAGCATGCAAAGATTTTCTTATCGAAAATGAATTTTAATTAATTTTTATATCTACCAGAAAACCTCCAAGATGGCACCACGCAATGGGAGGTCTTCATGGCACAGCACATTCAGCAGAACTACATCGACGGCGCCTGGTGCGAGGGCGAAGGCGCCATCGCCAACCTGAACCCGTCGGACACCAGTGACGTCATCGGGCACTACGCCCAGGCCGGCGCGGGGCAGGTGGCCCAGGCTATCGCCGTGGCCCGCCGGGCCCAGCCAGAGTGGGCGGCCACCGGCCTGGAGCAGCGCCAGCGGGTGCTGCAGGCCATCGGCGATGAGCTGATCGCACGCAAGGACGAGTTGGGCCGCCAACTGTCCCGCGAAGAAGGCAAGCCGCTCGCCGAAGGCATCGGCGAGGTATACCGCTCCGGCCAATTCTTCCATTACTACGCCGCCGAAGTGCTTCGGCAAATGGGCGAGACCGCCGACTCGGTACGCCCGGGCATCGAGATCGAAGTGCGCCGTGAACCGGTCGGCGTGGTCGGGGTCGTCACCCCGTGGAACTTCCCCATGGCCACCGCCGCCTGGAAGATCGCGCCGGCCCTGGCGTTCGGCAACGCGGTACTGTTCAAGCCGGCCAACCTGGTGCCGGCCAGCGCCTGGTCGCTGGCCGAGGTGATCAGCCGCCAGGGCCTGCCCGCTGGCACCTTCAACCTGCTGATGGGCAGCGGCGCCACGGTCGGCGACAGCCTGGTCAATAGCCGCGACATCGATGCCCTGACCTTCACCGGCTCGCTGCAGACCGGCCGCCGGGTGGCGGCCTCCACCGCCGGCAACCTGGTGCGCTGCCAACTGGAGATGGGCAGCAAGAACGCCCTGGTGGTGCTCGACGATGCCGATCTGGAGCTGGCCGTGGAGTGTGCCCTCAACGGGGCTTTCTTCGGCACCGGGCAGAAGTGCACGGCCTCTTCGCGGCTGATCGTTTGCGCAGGCATCCATGACCGCTTCGTCGCCGCCCTGGTCGCACGCATGCGCGAGCTGAAGGTCGGCCATGCCCTGGAGGCGGGCGTGCAGATCGGCCCGGTGGCCGAGGCGCGGCAACTGGAGCAGAACCTCGAATACCTGCGCCTGGGCCAGGAAGAGGGGGCGCGCCTGGTCGAGGGCGGCGAACGCCTGGCGCTGGCCACCCAGGGCTACTTCATGCGTCCGGCGCTGTTCGTCGACGGCGACAACGCCATGCGCATCAACCGCGAGGAAATCTTCGGCCCCATCGCCTGCGTGATCCGCGTGGCTGATTACGAAGAGGCGCTGGCCACGCTGAACGACACCGACTATGGCCTCACCGCCGGCATCGTCACCCAGTCCCTGCGCCATGCCAGCGACTTCAAGCGCCGCGCCCGCTGCGGCTGCGTGATGGTCAACCTGCCCACCGCCGGCACCGATTACCACGTGCCTTTCGGCGGTCGCAAGGCCTCCAGTTTCGGACCGCGCGAGCAGGGGCAGTACGCCCGCGATTTCTACACCCAGGTCAAAACCACCTATGTGCGGCCCTGAGCCGGAGGTCGAGATGCACGAGATGTTGATGATCGACGGCCTGCAGTACTCCAACTGGAGCGAAGCGATCTTCCGCCAGATGCGCGAAGGTGGCCTGAGCGCGGTGCATGCCACCATCGCCTACCACGAGAACGCCCGGGAAACCCTCTCGCGCATCGGCGAGTGGAATCGTCGCTTCGAGGCCTGGCCGGAGTTGATCCGTCCGGTACGCCAGGCCTCGGACATCCGCCTGGCCCACCAGGAAGGGCGTGTCGGGGTGTTCTTCGGCCTGCAGAACTGCTCGCCGATCGAGGACGACATCGACCTGGTGGAGGTCTTCCGCCAGCTCGGGGTGTTCATCATGCAACTGACGTACAACAACCAGAGCCTGCTCGCCAGCGGCTGCTACGAGAGCGAGGACAACGGCATCAGCCGCTTCGGCCGGCAGGTGATCGCCGAGATGAACCGCGTCGGCATGCTCATCGACATGTCCCACAGCGCAGAGCGCAGCACCCTGGAAGCGATCGAGCTGTCCAGCCGGCCGGTGATCATCTCCCATGCCAACCCCAGCAGCTTCCACCCGGCCCGGCGCAACAAGTCCGACCGCGTCCTGCAGGCGATAGCCGAGTCCGGCGGCCTGCTCGGTTTCAGCACCTACCCGTTCCACCTCAGGGATGCCTCCAACTGCTCGCTGGAGGACTTCTGCGACATGGTCGCGCGGACCGCCGACCTGATGGGCGTGCAACGCATCGGGATCGGCTCCGACCTGTGCCAGCAGCAACCCCTGCAGGTACTGGAATGGATGCGCAACGGCCGCTGGAGCAAGGACAAGGACTACGGCGAAGGCTCGGCGGACAACGCTCACTGGCCCGAGCCGCTGGGCTGGTTCCGCGACAGCCGGGATTTCCCGGTGATTGCCCGCGGCCTGCGCCAGCGCGGCTTCGCCGAAACCGATGTGCACGACATCATGGGACTCAACTGGCTGCGCCTGCTGGAGTCCTCCACCACCCTCCAACCCTGAACACCACTGGATATCGAGAGGCCTGCATGAACAACAACAATGGTGCCTCGTCCATCCGCCGTACCGATGGACCTAGCCTGATCCCGACGCTCCTGCCCCCACTGCCCGATGGCCGTGTTCCGCCGACTTGATCCGGTAACGGCAGCACTTCGACCCATCGTCGCTCATTCGTCCGCCGGCGCCCTCTGTGCCGCGGCGGACCACCAAGGCCTGGTGCCTTCAGGAGGCGTTATGGAACTCCCTGCTCTGCAAACCACGGCGGATTCCCCGCCCAATCGCGCGGCCATCCGCGACATCGACTGGCCGCTGTTCATCATCAGCGGTGGCTTTTTCCTGCTGTTCCTGGTCGTGGCCCTGGCCAACCTGCCGGCGCTGACCAGCGTGGTGAATGCGGCGTTCGCCTGGGCTACCCGCAGTTTCGGCCTGTATTGGCAGGTACTCACCGTTGCGGTTTTCCTGGTCAGCCTGTGGCTGGGTTTCTCGCGCCTGGGGCTGGTGCGCCTCGGCGGTGCGGATGCGCGGCCGGAACTGAGCACCTTCTCCTGGGTCGTGGTCATCATGTGCGCCCTGCTGGCCGGGGGCGGCGCCTTCTGGGCCGCCGCCGAGCCGCTGATGCACTTCGCCAGCCCGCCGCCGTACTTCGCGGTGGAGGCCAGGACCCATGCCGCTGGCCTGGCTGCGCTGGCGCAGTCCTATCTGCACTGGGGCTTCCTAGCCTGGGCGACCCTGGGCAGTCTGCTCAGCGTGGTGCTGATGCACCTGCACTACGATAAGGGGCTGCCCCTGGCGCCGCGTACGCTGCTTTACCCGCTGCTCGGCCAGCGTGCGCTGAAAGGCCCGATCGCCACCCTGGCCGACGCCGCCTCGATCATCGCGGTGGCCGCCGGCACCATCGGCCCGATCGGCTTCCTCGGGCTGCAGATCGCCTACGTGCTGCACTCGGTCTGGCAGGTACCGGACACGCTGGTCGTGCAGACCTCGGTGATCCTTGCCGTCACCGCGATCTTCACCATCGCCTGCGTGGCCGGCCTGGAGGGCCTGCGCTTCGTCGGCAAGATCCACGTCTGGCTGATGCTGGGCCTGGCCGCCTTCCTGTTCCTCTTCGGGCCGACGCTGTTCCTCAGCGAGTCCTTCTCCCAGGCGCTGGGGATGCACATCGGCAACTTCTTCCAGACCGCCTTCTACCGCGACGATGCGCAATGGCTGAACTGGTGGACGCTGTTCTACTGGGGCTGGTTCATCGGCTACGCGCCGATGATGGCGATCTTCGTCGCCAAGGTGTCCCGCGGCCGGCACATCCGCAGCCTGGTGATGCTGTTGTCGCTGGGCGCGCCGCTGATCACCATGCTCTGGTTCACGTTGGTCGGCGGGACCGGTATCGGCCTGGAGCTGGCGTCCCCCGGCTCGGTGATGGGCAGTTCGACGCAACCCGAGGCGCTGCTGCTGGGCGTGGCTCAGGCCATGCCGATGCCGATGCTGATCTCCGCGCTGTTCCTGTTCCTCAGCTTCTTCTCGGTGGTGACCACCGCGGGCTCGATGTCCTACACCGTGGCCATGGCGATCACCGGCGACCGGCATGAGCCGCAGGCCTGGCTGAAAGTGTTCTGGGCGGTGGGCATGGGCCTGGTCGGTGCGGTGCTGATCACCATGGGGGCCGGTGGCGTCTCGGCCCTGCAATCGTTCATCGTGATCACTGCCTTGCCGGTGTCGCTGCTGGTGCTGCCGTCGCTCTGGGATGCCCCGCGCATCGCCCGGCAGATGGCGCGGGAGCAAGGGCTATGAACATGAGCTTTCCTGGAGTCGAGAGCATGAGCAGTACCGTCCCCACCCTGCGTCCGGCCAGCCAGGTCATGCAACTGGAGCGCCTGGGCGCCCAGTTCCAGTGCCGCCTGAGCTTCGTGCGCAGTTGCATGCGGCGGATGATGAACGAGCGCTGGCGGATCGAGCGCCAGCGCTTCGACCTCGACGGCGAAGGCTACGGCACTGCCATCTACCGCATTGACACGCCCAACGGGCGTTACCACGGGGTGTTCTTCTCGCTCTACCTGCCGGAGGAAAAGCGCAGTGACCGGGTGATCGCCGACCAGTGGGACGTCAGCTTCGTGCTGCTCAGGGGCGAGGTCGAGGCCGGGCAACTGGAGGCGTTGCGGCGCAATGTCCCGCTGCAGGAGGCTGGGCGCAACGATGCCCGTGTGCTGGTGCTGTCCCGCGCCAACCGCAGCGTGCGCAATTTCGAGCGTTTCCTCGGCGCGCTCGCCGAGGGGCGCCAGCCCGACCCGCAGCATCTGGCGGAGGTCGGCTACCTGTACCGGACCACCGCGGTATACGGCAATGGCAAGTTCGGCATCGCCGACTTCGCCTGCCTGCAGGGCAATCCGGACTTCGACCAACCGTTCAGCGCGCAGATGTTCACCGTCTACCTGCTGCGCCATTTCAGCATCGAGCAGATCGAGCACATGGCCCGGGCCCGCTCGCCGCAGCAGGCTGTGCGCCTGGCGCCGGAGCTGCAGCGCTACCTGGGCGTGGGCAATGCCACCGGGCTGGGCATGGCGCCCTTCCTGATCAACCATCCGCAACTGATCGCGCAATGGGTCTGGGCGCGCGAGACCGCCCTGGGGCGCGTATTGGCCACCGCCGCCGATGGCGCGACCCTGGCGCGCCTGAATGCGCTGGTTGAGCGCGCGGCGTTGCACCTGGAACAGACCTACACAGAAGACCCGTGGCAGACCCGGGCCAATCGCCAGAGCCTGGCCGACCTGCTGCACATGGGTGAATGGCTGGCGCGGCAGCCGGCCGATGCGGACCTCTGGCCGCGGCTGCTGGCCTGGAGCGAAGCCCATGCGGGGCTGGGTTGCCAGGAGCTGCTTGTGAGCCTGTTGCTGGAGCTGTACCCATCGCTGGTGGATCCGCTGGAGCGGCAGATGGGCGTCGACGAAGGCCTGCAGTTGGAGGCGGACATGCCGCTGGCCAGCTTGCTCACGCTGATCGAGGAGCGCTATGCCTGGGCGCTGGAATACGATTTCGACAGCGCCGAGGCCAACCACTATTTCTGGTACCGCTCGGCGGAGAAGGAAGAGCCGCGCCTGGGCGTGCGCCTGGAGGAGCCTGGCGCCGAGAAAGAGATGCGCCTGGCCGTGGCCCGCGACATCCAGCGCTGTCACCAGGCGCTCGACGAGTACCTGCGCCGCGAGCCGCGGCACAGGGTGGCGCACTTCCTGCTCGCCCAGCCGCAGCACAAGGGCACCGTCCGCCGCCTGCAAGGCATGGCGCAGAGCGTCTATGGCGAGATTCGCACCAACCCGCTGGACCGGCAGATGCTGCCGATCCACCTGTTGCGCTGCAAGCTGGCGTTCTTCGGCGCGGGCAAGTTCGACCCGAAGTCCAGCCGCTGGGTACGCATCACCCTGTTCCAGGGGGCGCCGCTGGTCAGCGACATCGGCCAACCGTTCGCCGATGACTGGAACTTCGCCTTGATGCCGTTGGGAGGGCAGTGAAATGCGTGTGGCTTTCAACGAAGTCCAGGTGCTGTGCCGCAAGGCGTTCGAGGGGCTGGGGCTGGACCCGGGCGATGGCGAGGACGCCGCTCAGATGGTCGCTTGGGCCCAGTTGCATGGTCTGGATGGCCTGGGAGCGCTGGCCAGGGGGCTGTCGTTCATGGAGAGCGATGCCCAGCGGCCGGTCGAGTTATGCTATGAAGACGATGGCCAGGTGCTGCTCGACGCCGGTGGCCAGAGTGTCCTGCGCAGTGCCGTGCTGGCCCTCGAACTGGGGGCGGCTAAGGCGATGCGCAGCGGCGCAGCCTCGGTGCGTATCCGCCGCTGCCACAACCGCATTCTGCTGCTCGCTCATCTCGCCGGCTGCGCTCGGCGTGGCCTGAATGTCTGCGCCTACTGGCGCGACACCCGCCAGGAAGCGGTGGTGAGCTTCGCCGCTGGGCAGGGCTGCCCGAGGCTGAGCGTCTACCGCCTGCCGGCAGGCAGCCGGGACGACGAGCAGAGCCTGAATATCCTGCTCTCGCAATACTTCCAGCTGTCCCAGCGGGTGCCGGAGGGCGCCTTGCTGATCGACCGGGATGCCGACAACCTGGCGGAAACGGCCGAACGCCAATTGAGCGAGGGCATCGAAGTCGACCCGCAGGTCTGGGACACCCTCAAGCGCCTGGGCGAGCGGGTGCTGGTGGAAAGCACCGAAGCGTCCCGGCTGCGTGGCGCCGGCGAGGGTAGCGAATCGATCCTTCAACAGATGAATGGCAAAAGCGCATGAAACGAGCGATCAAGACCGACCTGTACGCTTCGCCCGCACCGCTGGAGTGGGCGGTGGTGGGCAACGGCATACTGTACACCGCACAGATTCCCATCGATGCGCGGGGGCAGGTGGTCGAGGGCGGCATTGAAGCCCAGGCGCGGCAGACTCTGGACAACCTACGGCACACCCTGCAAGCCGCGGGCTGCGGTCTGGAGGCGGTGACCCAGGTGCTGATCTACGTGACCGACCGCCGCTACCTGGCAACGGTGAATGCCATCTACGCCGAGTACTTCCAGGCGCCTTACCCGAACCGGGCCGCCGTCGTGGTGGCCGGGTTGGCCAGGGAGGAGATGCTGGTCGAGCTGGTGGTCTACGCCTGCGTCGAGTGACGGCCCGCCCGCCAGAAAAACGAAGCCCCGCCAAGTGCGGGGCTTTTTCATGCAGGGCAGGGCTCAGAGGTCGAAGTCGTAGTCCGACAGCTGGCGCTGCAGGCGGCGCTCTTCGAGGTAGTTGTCGATGATGCGGCGCTTGGTCAGGTTGGTCTTGGCGACTTCGGCGGCAGCTTCGGCGCTGTCGTCGGCATCGTCGGTGCTCACTTCGTCTTCGAGCTCGAGATCTTCTTTATCGGCCATAACGATCACTCCAACTTGCGGGGTGTGCTTGGCGCCCCTTATAGCGACAAAGCTCGGGGCGGTAAAAAAGATTTTTTCAATGAGCGGCGATGCTTTTGACGATAGCACTCAATCGTCGGAAGTCTTGTGCTTGTACTCGCACAGGTCCTCGATCCGGCAGCTGCCGCACTGCGGCTTGCGCGCCTTGCAGACGTAGCGGCCATGCAGGATCAGCCAGTGGTGGGCGTCCAGCAGGTATTCCCTGGGCACGAACTTGAGCAGCTTGCGCTCCACTTCCAGGACGTTCTTGCCCGGCGCGATGTTGGTGCGGTTGGCGACGCGGAAGATGTGCGTGTCCACCGCCATGGCCAACTGGCGGAAGGCGGTGTTGAGCACCACGTTGGCGGTCTTGCGCCCCACGCCGGGCAGCGCCTCGAGGTCCTCGCGGTTCTCCGGGACCTTGCTGCCGTGCTTCTCGATGAGGATGCGGCAGGTCTCGATGACGTTCTTCGCCTTGCTGTTGTACAGGCCGATGGTCTTGATGTACTCCGACAGCCCGTCCACGCCCAGGGCGTAGATGGCTTCCGGGGTGTTGGCCACCGGGTAGAGCCTGGCCGTGGCCTTGTTCACCCCGACGTCGGTGGCCTGGGCGGACAGGATCACCGCGATCAGCAACTCGAAGGGCGAGTCGTAGGCCAGTTCGGTCTTGGGGTCGGGGTTGTCTTCTTGCAGACGGCGGAAAATCTCCGCGCGCTTGGCGGCATTCATTCGATCACTCCGGTCACGCGGACGCGCTGGCGCTCTGCGGCGGGTACGTTGCCCGCCTGCGCCCTGGCGCGTTCCGCCAGGCTTTCATCGATACGGTTCTTCAGGGCTATCAGCAGGCCCAGCAGCAGGAAGGCGCCGGGCGGCAGCACGGCGAGCAGGAAGCCCTGGTAGTCGGCTATCTGCAGCTTCCAGCCGGCGGCGGCCGGACCGAACAGCAGGTTCATGTCGGCCAGCAGGGTGCCGTGGCCGATGAGTTCGCGCAAGGTGCCCAGCACCAGCAGCACCAGGGCGAAGCCGGCGCCGGTCATCAGGCCGTCGAAGGCCGAGCGGGCGATGCCGTTGCGCGCGGCGAAGGCCTCGGCGCGGCCGAGGATCACGCAGTTGGTGGTGATCAGCGGGATGAAGATGCCGAGGATCTGGTACAGCTCGAAGGTCCAGGCCTGCATCAGCAGCTCGATGCAGGTGGTCAGGGCGGCGATGATCAGCACGAACACCGGCAGCCGCACGGCTTCGCTGAGCCAGCGGCGGGTGGCCGAGATGGCGGCGTTGGAGCAGGCCAGCACGAAGATGGTCGCCAGCCCCAGGCCCAGGGCGTTGACCATGGAGTTGCTGGTGCCCAGCAGCGGGCACAGGCCCAGCAGCTGGACCAGGCCGGGGTTGTTCCGCCACAGGCCCTGGCGGGCGATCTCGCGGTAGCTATTCATGTGCCTCGCCTCCGGCCGCCGGTGCCAGCAGCTCGGTCTTGTGCGCGTCGAAGTACTGCAGCGCCTTGTGCGTGGCCTTGACCACGGCGCGCGGGGTGACGGTGGCGCCGGCGAACTGGTCGAACCGGCCGCCGTCCTTCTTCACCTTCCAGCCGGCCTCGCCGGGGTCGGCCAGGGAGCGCCCGTCGAAGCCGTGCAGCCAGTCGCTCTTGCCCAGCTCGATCTTGTCGCCCAGGCCCGGGGTTTCCTTGTGCGCCACCACCCGCACGCCGAGCAGGCGGCCTTCGGCGCTGACGCCCACCAGCAGCTCGATGCTGCCGCCGTAGCCGTCCGGCGCGCTGGCCGGGAGGATCACGCCGGTGGCGCGGCCCCGCAGGCGGGCGACGAAGGCCTGGGCCGGCCGCGGCTTGCCCAGCAGCCTGGGTTCGAAGACCTCGATGGGGGTGTCCAGCGGGTGGTTGTCGTAGCTGCCCGGCGGCAGCAGTTCCAGCAGCAGGCGCCCGCGCGCCTCGCGCTGGGCCTGCTCGATGCGCGCCTGGGTGAACTGGTGGACCACCGCCACCAGGCCCACGCAGAGCACCGCGAAGGCCCCCAGCAGCAGGGCGTTCTTCAGCATGGAGCGGCGGCTGTCGGCCATCTCATTCCCCCAGCTTGAAGCCGCGCTTGGGCTTCTTGTGCCCGTAGCTGCGCGGGCGGGTGTAGTAGTCGATGGTTGGCGCTGCCAGGTTCATCAGCAGCACGGCGAAGGCCACGCCGTCGGGGTAGCCGCCCCAGGCGCGGATCACGTAGGTGATGATGCCCACGCCCAGGCCGAACACCAGGCGCCCGCGGTTGCTGGTGGCGCCGGAGACCGGGTCGGTGACGATGAAGAAGGCACCGAGCATGGCCGCCCCGCTGAACAGGTGGAACAGCGGCGAGCCGTGGGAATCCGAGCCCGAGCCGTTCCAGAACAGCAGGCTCATGACGAACAGGCCGCCGAGCATGCCCAGCGGCGCATGCCAGGTGAACAGCTTGCGCCAGAGCAGGTACAGGCCGCCGGCGAGGAAGGCCAGGTTGACCAGCTCCACGCCGTGCCCGCCGACATGGCCGAAGGCCGTGCTCTGCGTCACCAGCTCGTCGATGGTCAGGCTGTGGTTGTTCTTCAGCACGTCCAGCGCGGTGGCGCCGGCCCAGGCGTCCGGCGGCGGCGCGCCGAGACCGAGAATGCGCGAGAGGCCGTCGACCAGCCCGAGGCCGGTGTCGGGGCTGGGCCAGCGCGTCATTTCCAGGGGAAAGGACACCAGCACCACCACGTAGCCGAGCATCGCCGGGTTGAACGGGTTCTGCCCGAGGCCGCCGTACAGGTGCTTGCCGAACACCAGGGCGAAGGCGGTGGCCAGCAGGCTCAGCCACCAGGGCGCGTAGGGCGGCAGGGCCAGGGCCAGGAGCACGGCGGTGACCAGCGCGCTGCCGTCCTGGAGGAAGACCGCCAGCGGGCGCTTGCGCAGGTACAGCATCAGCGCTTCGGTACCCAGGGCCACGGCCGAGCACCAGAGCAGGTTGAACAGGGGGCCGACGCCGTACAGGGCGATCAGCGCCAGGGCGCCCGGCACCAGCGCGGCGAGCACCTGCAGCATGACTTTCTGCGTGCGGTTGGCGCCGGTGGCGTGGGGCGAGGAAAAACGCGGCAGGGCCATGGGCTACTCCGTATCGCGCGCGGCCAGCGCGCTTTCCGCTGCCGCCAGGCGCTCGCGCGCGGCGGCCAGGCGGGCTTCGTCGGCGCCTTCGCGTTCGAGCTTTTTGAGGTCGGCGCGGGCGTAGGCCAGTTCGGTCTTGAGGGCGCGGGTGGCGGCGTCCACCGGGCGCTTGTCGATGCGCTGCAGGTCCGGCGCCGGCTTGCCGCTGGCGTCCTCGGCGGCGTGCAGCTGGCGCTCGGCCTCGGCCAGGGCTTCGCGCAGCAGGGCCAGCTGCGCTTCGCCGGCGCCGTCCTGCTCGGCTTTCCGCAGCTCGGCGCGGCGGGTGACCAGGGCGACCTTGGCCTTCTTCAGTTGCGCCATGCCGTCGCCGGCCGGTGCTGCCGCGGGTTCGGGCGTCGCCTGCAACTGCGCCAGGCGGCGCTCGGCCTGCTCGGCGGCTT
Source organism: Pseudomonas sp. JH-2 (assembly GCF_036231725.1). Lineage (NCBI taxonomy): Bacteria > Pseudomonadati > Pseudomonadota > Gammaproteobacteria > Pseudomonadales > Pseudomonadaceae > Pseudomonas > Pseudomonas sp. JH-2. The sequence goes on from NZ_JAZAQP010000046.1 coordinate 34,341, forward strand.
CGCGCAGTTGGGCGAGGGTGGCCTGCTGCTGTTCGCCGGGCGCTTCGCCAAAGGCTTTCTCGGACTTCTTCAACTGGGCGCGGGCCATGGCGGCGTCGATCTTCGCTTTCTTCAGGGCTGCTTCGTCGCGGGCTTCCGGCACGGGGGCGGCGGGGGCCGGCCCGGCTTCGGCGGTCTCCAGGGCCAGGCGCGCCTGTTCGGCGGCCTGGCGCAGGGCCTCGACCTGGGCGCGCAGTTGCTCGGTGTCGTGGGCGGCCAGTTGCTTCTCGGCCTTCTGCAGGGCGACGCGGGCCATGCTGGCCTCGATCTTCAGCCGCTTGAGGTCGGCGCCGGCGTTGCCCACGGCCTTCTCCGCCTTCACGCGCTCGATGGCCGATTGCGGCGCTTCCGCCAGCGGCGCGGCGGCCTGGGCCTCGCGGGCGCGGGCGGCGCGTTCCAGGCGGGCCTGGCGTTCCTCGGCCTTGCGCGCCTCCTCGTGGCGCAGGCGTTCCTGGCGGTGCTCGAAGCGCAGGCGCGAGTGTTCGGCCTTCTGCTGTTTCAGCTGCAGTTCGCGGATGTCCGCCTTGGCCGCGCGGTAGTACTGCACCAGCGGGATGCTGGAGGGGCAGACGTAGGCGCAGGCGCCGCACTCGATGCAGTCGAACAGGTTGTAGGCCTGCAGTTGCTCGTGGTCGTCGCCCCGGGCGAAGAAGTACAGCTGCTGCGGCAGCAGGCTGGCCGGGCAGGCCTGGGCGCAATCGCCGCAGCGAATGCACGGCAGGGCCGCCGGTGGCGCCGGCAGTTCCTCTGCGGTGGCGGCCAGCAGGCAGTTGGCGGTCTTGACCAGCGGGGCCTGCAGGTCGCCCAGGGTGACGCCCATCAGCGGGCCGCCCATGAGCAGGCGGCCGAGCCGGCCGTGGTCGAGGCCGGCGAAGTCCAGCAGTTCGCCGACCGGCGTGCCCAGCAGCGCCTCGACGTTCATCGGCCGCGCCAGGGCGGCCCCGGTCAGGGTGGTGATGCGCGAGATCAGCGGGCGGCCGAGGATCACCGCGTCGCGCAGCGCCACGACGGTGCCGACGTTGACGCAGACCATGCCGATGTCCGCCGGCAGCCCGCCGCTGGGCACCTCGCGGCCGCTGAGCAACTGGATCAGCTGGCGCTCGCCGCCGGAGGGGTACTTGGTCGGGACGACGCGCAGCTCGATGGCGCGCTCGCCGATGGCCTGGCGCAGGGCCTCGATGGCCTGCGGCTTGTCGTCCTCGATGCCGAGCAGCACCTGCTGCGGCTGCAGCAGGTGCATGAGAATCTCGATGCCTTCCACCAGTTCGGCGGCGCGTTCGCGCATCAGCATGTCGTCGGCGCTGATGTAGGGCTCGCACTCGGCGCCGTTGATCACCAGGGTGTGCAGGTCCTCGGCGGCGCGCGCGGCCAGCTTGGCGGCGGTGGGGAAGCCGGCGCCGCCAAGCCCGGCGATGCCGGCCTGGCGGATGCGCTCCAGCAGGGCGGCGGGGCTTTCCTGGCGGTAGTCCGGGCTGGGTTGCAGCGGCGCCCACTCGTCACGGCCGTCGGCGTCGATGACGATGGCTTCGGCCAGCAGGCCCGACGGGTGCGGGTAGGGCTGTTCGCCGATGGCCATCACGGTGCCGGAGGTCGGCGCATGCACGGCCGCGCTGATGGCGCTGCCGGGGCTGGCGATCATCTGGCCCTTGAGCACGCGCTCGCCAACGTCCACGCAGGGCAGGGCGGGCGCGCCGGTGTGCTGCTGCAGCGGCAGGACCAGGCGCTTGGGCAGCGGCGCCCGGAGGATGGGGCTGGCGGTGGATTGCTGTTTGTGCGTCGGCAGGTGCAGGCCGCCGGGGAAGTCCCAGGCCTTGGCGTTCATGCGGCCTGCTCCCGGTCGCTGGCGATCAGCCGGGCAGCGGGCAGCGGCCATTTCCATTCGCGTACGCCGACCTGCAGGTCACGCATCTCGATGCAGTCCACCGGGCAGGGCTCCACGCACAGGTCGCAGCCGGTGCATTCGTCGGCGATCACCGTGTGCATCTGCCGCGCGGCGCCGACGATGGCGTCCACCGGGCAGGCCTGGATGCACTTGGTGCAGCCGATGCACTCGGCCTCGCGGATGAAGGCCACCCGCGGCGGGGTTTCCGCTGCTGCGTCCAGGGGCGGCGCCTCGACGTCGAGCAGGTCGGCGAGGGCGGCGATGGTGGCGCTGCCGCCGGGCGGGCACTTGTTGATCGCGTCGCCCTGGGCGATGGCCTCGGCGTAGGGCTTGCAGCCGGCGTAGCCGCACTGGCCGCACTGGGTCTGCGGCAACAGGGCGTTGACCTGTTCGGCCACCGGGTCGCCCGCGACCCTGTAGCGCACCGCGGCGTAGCCGAGCAGGGCGCCGCTGGCCAGGCACAGGGCCAGCAGCACGCCGACCGCGAGCAGCACGGCAGTCATAGCTTGATCAGCCCGGTGAAGCCCATGAACGCCAGGGACATCAGCCCGGCGGTGATCATGCCGATGGCCGCGCCCTGGAAGGGCCTGGGCACGTCGGCGATGGCGATGCGCTCGCGCAGGGCGGCGAACAGCACCAGCACCAGGGAGAAGCCCAGGCCGGCGCCAAAGCCCTGCACGCTTGACTGCAGGAAGCCGTACTCGGGCTTGTTGGCATTGAGCAGGGCCACGCCGAGGACGATGCAGTTGGTGGTGATCAGCGGCAGGAAGATGCCGAGCACCCGGTACAGCAGCGGGCTGCTCTTCTTCACCAGCAGTTCGGTGAACTGCACCACCACGGCGATCACCAGGATGAAGCCGATGGTGCGCAGGTACTCCAGGTCCAGCGGCCGCAGCACGTAGCGCTGGAGGATGTAGCTGCAGATCGAGGCCAGGGTCAGCACGAAGGTGGTGGCCAGGGCCAGGCCGATGGCCGTCTCGATCTTGCGTGACACGCCCATGAACGGGCACAGGCCGAGGAACTGCACCAGCACGAAGTTGTTGACCAGGATGGCGCTGACCAGGATCAGGGCGAGTTCGGTCATGGCCGGGCGCCCGGGGCAGGGTAGAGCTTGCGCATGCTCAGATTCCCCTTGTCAGCAGATCGATGGCGGCGACGATGTCCTGCCGCAGGTGCGCCAGACTGCCCACCGCCTCGCCCAGGTCACGGCGGGCCACGCCGGCCATCTGCGGGGTGAGCAGCAGCAGCTTCTCGCCCTCCACCAGCACCTCGGGCATCAACCGGCTGATGCCGGCCAGGCCCTTGCCGCGGCTGAGCGGGATCACCACGCGGGTGTTCAGCGAGGCGAGCAGGTCGCTCTGCACGTCCAGCAGCAGCGGGATTTCCCCGCGGCCGCGCGGGCTGGGGTTGCGGTAGAGGTCGAACTGCATCAGAAGCTCCGCAGGTCGTCGCCGAAGACGCCGGCGTCTTCCACATGCTGATTGTAGGCGTCGATGGCCTCGCGGTTCTGTTCCAGCCAGCGTGCCTGCAGGCGCTCCCGGACCACTTCGGCCAGCGCTTCCTCCAGCACCGCCGAGAGGTTCACGTCCAGCTCGCGGGCCTGCTTGAGCAGGTCGCTGTTCAGGCTGAGGTTGGTGGCTTTCTTCGGGGCTTGGGGGTCGTAGGTCGTGTGCATGGGAATCTCCGCGTCGACATGCGCATAGGTTATGCGCATGTCACCCCAGCGGCAATCGCCGGCGCTTCAGTAGACCATGCAGGCCGCGTTGAGCAGGCCCACGCTCAGCGAGCAGCCGCCGAGGAACACGCCGTGGGCCAGGGTGTCGTTGGCGATGCCGGCCTTGAGTTCCGGGACAAGGCGCGAGATACCCAGGTACACCAGGGCCTGCACCAGCATGGCCACCAGACCCCAGAGCAGCATGTCGCGCAGGCCGACGCTGTTGGCGATGGCGCTGGCCAACGGCAGGGCGAAGCCGAGCAGGGCCCCGACCAGGGCAGTGGCGGCGCTCAGGTTGCCCTGGCGGATCAGGCGGATTTCCGCATAGGGCGTCAGGCGGATGTACAGGCTGGCGAACAGGCCGAACAGCGCCAGGGCGGCGGCCAGGTAGACGATGAAGTTGGGCAACAGGTCCATGGGATTCCCTCGCGGCGCGCTGCGGGCGTCGCCGTTGGTTCAGTCGATGAAGTAGTGCGGCACGAAGCGGCTGCTGTCGCGGGTGATGGGGCTGGCATCCTCGCGGATGCCCAGGCCCGCGGCCTGCTCGCCGACCACCCAGCAGCCGAGCACGGCGTGGTTGCCGGCGTATTCGGCCAGCGGCGCGTAGGCCTGGTAGATGCAGGGCGCGTCGCCGTGGGGGCCGTCGCTTTCCAGGCGCAGGTCGCCGGCGACGATGCGGATGTTCTCGCCCTCGCGGGAATACAGTGGCTTGCGCACGTAGGCACCGGGCAGGTCGTCGCGGAAGCTCGCCGGCAGCAGATTCGGGTGGCCGGGGTTGAGCTGCCAGAGGATCGGCAGCATGGCCTTGCTCGACATCAGCAGCTTCCAGGCCGGTTCGACGAAGCGGGTGCCGCTGCGTTCGAGGTGCCGGCCGAAGTCGTCCTGCATCAGCCATTCCCAGGGGTAGAGCTTGAAGCAGTGGCGGATGTCCTGTTCGTACTGGTCGACGAAGGTGCCGCGCCCGGCGTGGTGGCCGATGAACTCCACGGGCAGGTAACGCGTCTGCAGGCCGGCCTGGCGCGCGGTGTCCTGCAGGTAGAGGGCGTTGCCGGTGTCTTCCTCGTGGCCGTCGATGGCGCAGAAGTGCACCGGGCCGTCCGGGGCGATGGCGCGCCAGCGCGCGATCAGCTTCTCGTGCAGCGAGTTGAACTGGTCGGCGGCGGGGTTCAGGTCGTTCAGCCAGTGCCACTGCACCACGCTGGCCTCCAGCAGGCCGGTGGGGGTGTCGGCGTTGTACTCCAGCAGCTTGGGCGCGCCGCTGCCGTTCCAGGAAAAATCGAAGCGCCCGTACAGGCTCGGGTCCTGGCGGCGCCAGGCGCGCACGGCTTCCTCGATGGCGGCCTCGGGCAGGGCGAAGGGGGCGAAGTGTTCGTGGGCGATCACCCAGTCCAGCGCTTCCAGGTAGCGCTGGTGCAGGTCTTCGCTCGCCGCTTCCAGCGTCTCGATCTGCTCCAGGGTGAATTCGTAGGCGACCGACTCGTCCCAGTAGCGGCCGTCGATGCTGTGGAAGGTGAAGCCGACCGACTCGCAGCGCTCGCGCCAGTCCGGCCGCGGCTCCATGGCCAGGCGTCGCATCAGCCGCCCCCGGAGAAGCGCGCCCCGGACGCGCCGAAGCCGCCGCGGGTGATGAGTTGCCGCGACTGCACCTGGAAACTCTGCGCGGTGCGCGGGCGCGAGCCTTCCTCGTAGCTGGGGCCGTAGTAGCTGCGCCCGGCACTGCTGCCGCCGCTGGTGCTGCCGGAGGATTCCGGCTCGCAGGCGCTGGGCGTGCTGCCCCAGTCCTTCAGGCAGTCTTCGCGGGTGGCGTAGCGGTCGCGGTACACCGGGTTGTGGTGGAGCATGGCCACGACCACGCTGCCGGTGAGCAGGGTGGCGACGACGTTGGATTTCTTCATGGCCGGCGGGCCGGGTGGTGGTGCGGGGGCATCGGCGGTTCCTTGCGCGGGGATGTCCTTTGGGGCGCAGCGAGTCTAGCGGGGCGCCGTGGCGGGCGGAAGTGAGGGCATTGCGGAAACGACGACGCCGGCCCAGGGGCCGGCGTCGTGGACAGCGCAGGGCGCTTACTTCACGCGCTGGCCCGGCTTGGCGCCGCTGTCGGGGCTGAGCAGGTAGATTTCCTCGCCGCCGGGGCCGGCGGCCAGAACCATGCCTTCGGAGACGCCGAACTTCATCTTGCGCGGGGCCAGGTTGGCCACGTACAGGGTCAGGCGGCCTTCGAGCTTGCTCGGGTCCGGGTAGGCGCTCTTGATGCCGGAGAACACGTTGCGCTTCTCGTCGCCGATGTCCAGGGACAGGCGCAGCAGCTTGTCGGCGCCCTCGACGAACTCGCACTTCTCGATCAGCGCGATGCGCAGGTCGACGGCGGCGAAGGCGTCGAAGTTGATTTCCGCGGCCAGCGGGTCCTTGGTCAGTTCGCCATTGCCCTGGGGCTGGTTGGCGGCGGCGAGGTCTTCCTTGGAGGCTTCGATCATGGCTTCGATTTTCGCGGGCTCGATACGGGTCATCAGCGGGTTGAACGGGTTCAGTTGGTGGTTGGCCAGCAGGTTCTCGTGGTCGCTCCACTTCAGCGGGGCGACGTTGAGGAAGGCTTCGGCGGCCTCGGCCAGCTTCGGCAGCACCGGCTTGAGGAAGATCACCAGCTGGCGGAACAGGTTCACGCCCAGGGCGCAGATGGCCTGCACTTCGGCCTGCTTGCCTTCCTGCTTGTTCAGCGCCCAGGGCGCCTTGTCGGCGATCCAGGCGTTGGCCTGGTCGGCCAGGGCCATGATCTCGCGCATGGCACGGCCGAAGTCGCGGGCCTCGTAGGCGGCGGCGATGCTCGGCGCGGCGCTCTGGAAGGATTCGACCAGTTCCGGCGCCGGGTTGGCGTCCACCAGCAGGCCGTTGTTGCCCTTTTGGATGAAGCCGGCGCAGCGGCTGGCGATGTTGACCACCTTGCCGACCAGGTCGGAGTTGACCTTCTGCACGAAGTCCTCGAGGTTCAGGTCGAGGTCGTCGACGCCGCGGCCGAGCTTGGCGGCGTAGTAGTAGCGCAGGTATTCCGGGTCCAGGTGGTCCAGGTAGGTGCGCGCCTTGACGAAGGTGCCGCGCGACTTGGACATCTTCTGGCCGTTGACGGTCAGGTAGCCGTGCACGTTCAGCGCGGTCGGCTTGCGGTAGCCGGCGCCTTCGAGCATGGCCGGCCAGAACAGCGCGTGGAAGTTGACGATGTCCTTGCCGATGAAGTGGTACAGCTCGGCCTTGGAATCCTTGTTCCAGTAAGCGTCGAAGTCCAGTTCCGGGCGGCGCGCGCAGAGGTTCTTGAAGCTGGCCATGTAGCCGATGGGCGCGTCCAGCCAGACGTAGAAGTACTTGCCCGGGGCGTCGGGAATCTCGAAGCCGAAGTAGGGCGCGTCGCGGGAGATGTCCCACTCCTGCAGGCCGCTATCCAGCCACTCGGCGAGCTTGTTGGCCACCGACTCCTGCAGGGTGCCGCTGCGCGTCCACTGCTGCAGCATGGCCTGGAAGTCAGGCAGCTTGAAGAAGTAGTGCAGCGACTCCTTGAGCACCGGGGTGGCGCCGGAAATCGCCGATTTCGGGTCCTTCAGCTCGGTGGGCGCGTAGGTGGCGCCGCAGGCCTCGCAGTTGTCGCCGTACTGGTCGGCGGTGCCGCACTTCGGGCAGGTGCCCTTGATGAAGCGGTCGGCCAGGAACATCTGCTTTTCCGGGTCGAAGTACTGGGTCACCGGGCGCGTGGCGATGTGCCCGGCCTCGCGCAGCTTCAGGTAGATGGCCGAGGACAGCTCGCGGTTCTCTTGCGAGTGGGTCGAGTGGTAGTTGTCGAAGTCCACCAGGAAGTCGGCGAAGTCGCCCATGTGCTCGGCGCGCACGGCGTCGATCAGTTGCTCCGAGGTGATGCCCTCGCGCTCGGCGCGCAGCATGATGGCCGAGCCGTGGGCGTCGTCCGCGCAGACGTACACCGCCTGGTTGCCACGCATCTTCTGGAAACGCACCCAGATGTCGGTCTGGATGTACTCCAGCATGTGACCCAGGTGGATCGAGCCGTTGGCGTAGGGCAGGGCGCTGGTGACGAGGATCTGGCGGTTTTCGGACATGATGCTCAGGCCATTGGGGCAAAACGAGGGAAGTCGGTAACTATATAGGAAGCGGCAAGCTGCAAGCCACAACAGGCTACAGGCGGCAGGCCATAGGCTGCAGGCAGGAGCGAAGAGCGTTCGCTGCCTGCTGTTCGCCTGAAGCCTGCAGCCTGTAGCCTGCCGCTGCTGTTAGAATTCCCTCCTACCGTGCTCAGCCTTTTTTCGGGAGAACCCATGAGCGTCGTCACCCGCGCCACGGTGGAGGCCGTCCTCCGCCAGATCACCGACCCGCACACCGGCCAGAACCTGCTCGACGCCGGCTACCTGCGCGACCTCGACATCCAGGGCGGCCGCGTTGCCCTGGGCCTGGAGCTGGGCTACGCCTGCGGCCTGTTCAGGAACGGCCTGGCGCAGACCGTGCAGATGGCCCTGGAGGCCGCCGACGGGGTGGAGTCGGCCCAGGTGAAGGTGGATGTGAAGATCGCCGCGCACAAGGCCCAGGCCCAGGTGCCGGGCATGAGCAACGTCAAGAACATCATCGCCGTGGCCTCCGGCAAGGGCGGCGTGGGCAAGTCCACCACCGCCGCCAACCTGGCCCTGGCGCTGGCCCGCGAGGGCGCGCGGGTGGGCATCCTCGACGCCGACATCTACGGCCCCAGCCAGGGCATCATGTTCGGCATCGCCGAGGGCACCCGGCCGAAGGTGCGCGAGCAGAAGTGGTTCGTGCCGCTGGAGGCCCATGGCGTGGAAGTCATGTCCATGGCCTTCCTCACCGACGACAACACCCCGGTGGTATGGCGCGGGCCGATGGTCTCCGGCGCGCTGCTGCAGCTGATCACCCAGACCGCCTGGAACGACCTGGACTACCTGGTGATCGACATGCCGCCGGGCACTGGCGACATCCAGCTGACCCTGGCGCAGAAGGTCCCGGTGGCCGGCGCGGTGATCGTCACTACCCCGCAGGACCTGGCCCTGCTCGACGCCAGGAAGGGCGTGGAGATGTTCCGCAAGGTCAACATCCCGGTGCTGGGCGTGGTGGAGAACATGGCGGTGCACATCTGCTCCAACTGCGGCCACGCCGAGCACCTGTTCGGCGAGGGCGGCGGTGAGAAGCTGGCCGCGCAGTACGGCGTGGAGCTGCTGGCCTCGCTGCCGCTGTCCATGGCCATCCGCATGCAGGCCGACGGCGGCAAGCCGACGGTGATCGCCGACCCGGAAAGCCAGCTGGCGATGATCTACCAGGAAATGGCCCGCTGCGTCGGTGCGCGCATCGCCCTGAGCGAGAAGGACGCGCCGGCCATGCCGAGCATCTCCATCAGCGAGGATTGACCCTGCGACAAGGCCGCCCGGCGTGCCCCTTTGCCGGGCGGCGCGCCTGCCGGTAAGATTCGCGTTTCATTTTTCAGCAGCTACGGGACGCCCGCCATGAGCATCAAATCGGACAAGTGGATTCGCCGCATGGCCCTGGAGCACGGGATGATCGAGCCCTTCGTCGAGCGCCAGGTGCGCGGCGCCGATGACAGCCGGGTGATCTCCTACGGCGTCTCCAGCTACGGCTACGACGTGCGCTGCGCGGCCGAGTTCAAGGTGTTCACCAACATCCACTCGGCGGTGGTGGACCCGAAGAACTTCGACGAGAAGAGTTTCGTCGACATCAACAGCGACGTCTGCATCATCCCGCCGAACTCCTTCGCCCTGGCGCGCACCGTGGAATACTTCCGGATTCCCCGCGACGTGCTGACCATCTGCCTGGGCAAGAGTACCTACGCGCGCTGCGGCATCATCGTCAACGTCACCCCGCTGGAACCGGAGTGGGAGGGCCACGTGACCCTGGAGTTTTCCAACACCACCAACCTGCCGGCGAAGATCTACGCCCATGAGGGCGTGGCGCAGATGCTGTTCCTGCAGTCGGACGAAGCCTGCGAGGTCTCCTATCGCGATCGCGGCGGCAAGTACCAGGGCCAGACCGGCGTGACCCTGCCCAAGGCCTGAGGCCGAAGGCGGATACGAGAAACCGGGCCATGGCCCGGTTTTTTGTTGCCTGGGGGCGGGGAGAGAGGGCGGCATGGCCCCCCTGTAGGAGCGCGCCCTGCGCGCGATTGCGGGCCAACCGGCTAGCGATGTCGCTGCCCGGCTGCTGCGGACAGCTCCTTCTCCCGCTTGCGGGAGAGGGCTGGGGAGAGGGCAACGGACTTCGACGACACACTGGTGCTGGGCTTGGCCCCGCTCCCCCTCCCTGACCCTCCCCCGCAAGCGGGAGAGGGGACCGTTGGGCAGAATGGGCGGCCACGCAGTCAGCCGGGGGGGCTGTTCGCGAGCAAGCTCGCTCCTACAAGAGCGGGCGGGTGTGCAGGATGTCTGTTTGGCCTCGCTTGACGCCGAACGGCCCCCTCTCCCTTCAGGGAGAGGGCTGGGGAGAGGGCAACGGACTTCGACGACACACTGGTGCTGGGCTTGGCTCCGCACCCCCTCCCTAACCCTCCCCCGCAAGCGGGAGAGGGGACCGTTGGGCAGGGCGAGGGGCCATGGAGTCAGCCGGTAGCCCCGTTCGCGAGCAAGCTCGCTCCTACGAGAGCGGGTAGCTCGGGTGTGCAGGATGACTGTTTGGCCTCGCTTGACGCCGAACGGCCCCCTCTCCCTTCAGGGCGGGCCGCGTAGGCGAGGGCTGGGGAGAGGGCAACGGACTTCGACGACACACTGGTGCTGGGCTTGGCTCCGCTCCCCCTCCCTAACCCTCCCCCGCAAGCGGGAGAGGGGACCGTTGGGCAGAATGGGCGGCCACGCAGTCAGCCGGGGGCCTGTTCGCGAGCAAGCTCGCTCCTACAAGAGCGGGCGGGTGTGCAGGATGCCTGTTTGGCCTCGCTTGACGCCGAACGGCTCCCTCTCCCTTCAGGGAGAGGGCTGGGGAGAGGGGCGGACTTCGACGATACGCCGGCGCCGGGCCTGGCTCCGTTCCCCCGCCCTTATCCTGTCGAGCCAGGGACGGACAACCGCGCCGACCTCACTTCAGGTTGCCACTGAGAAACTGCCGCAGCCGCTCGCTCTTCGGATGGCCCAGCACCTCCTGGGGCGGGCCCTGTTCCTCGACGCGGCCCTGGTGGAGGAACAGCACCTGGCTTGAGACCTCGCGGGCGAAGGCCATCTCGTGGGTCACCAGGATCATGGTGCGGCCTTCCTCGGCCAGGGCCTTGATGACCTTGAGCACCTCGCCCACCAGTTCCGGGTCCAGCGCCGAGGTGGGTTCGTCGAACAGCATGATCTCCGGCTCCATGGCCAGGGCACGGGCGATGGCCACGCGCTGCTGCTGGCCGCCGGAGAGGAAGGCCGGGTACTTGTCCTCCACCTGCGCCGGCAGGCCGACCTTGGCCAGGTAGCTGCGCGCGCGCTCCTCGGCTTCCTTGCGCTCGATGCCCAGGACGCGGCGCGGGGCCAGGGTGATGTTCTCCAGCACCGTCAGATGGCTCCACAGGTTGAAGTGCTGGAACACCATGGCCAGCCGGGTACGGATGCGCTGCAGCTGCGCCGCATCGGCCACGCGCATGCCGCCAGGGCTGGGGACCATGCGCACGACCTCGCCGTCCAGGCTCATGCTGCCTTCGTCGGGTTGTTCGAGGAAGTTGATGCAGCGCAGGAAGGTGCTTTTGCCCGAGCCGCTGGCGCCGATCATGCTCACCACGTCGCCGGTGCGGGTTTCCAGGGAAACACCCTTGAGCACTTCGTTGTCGCCGTAGCGCTTGTACAGGCCTTCGATCTTCAGTGTGGTCATGGAGTCCTCGGGTGCGCCGGCCGCCCCCTGGCGGCCGTGGGTGGATGGGGTTCAGCCATGGCTGGGGCCGAGGAAGGCCAGCCAGCGGCGTTCGGCCAGGCGGAACAGGCCGACCAGGGTGAAGGAGGTCACCAGGTACAGCGCCGCGGCTATGCCGAAGGACTGGAAGGACAGGAAGGTGGCGGCGTTGGCGTCGCGGGCGACCTTCATGATGTCCGGCACCGTGGCGGTGAAGGCCACGGTGGTGGAGTGCAGCATGAGGATCACCTCGTTGCTGTAGTAGGGCAGCGAGCGGCGCAGCGCCGAGGGCATGATCACGTAGCGGTACAGGCGCCAGCCGCTCAACCCGTAGGCATGGGCCGCCTCGACCTCGCCGTGGGCGATGTTGCGGATGGCCCCGGCGAAGATCTCGGTGGTGTAGGCGCAGGTGTTCAGGGCGAAGGCCAGCAGGGTGCAGTTCAGGCCGTTGCGGAAGAAGGCGTCGAGGATCGGCTGCTCGCGCACTGCCGCCACGCTGTAGATGCCGGTGTAGCAGACCAGCAGCTGGATGTAGAGCGGCGTGCCGCGGAACACGTAGGTGTAGAACTGCACCGGCCAGCGCACCAGCGGGTTACGCGAGACGCGGGCGATGGACAGGGGGATGGCGAAGGTGAAGCCGAAGGCGATGGACACCGTCAGCAGCCAGAGCGTCATGGCCAGGCCGGTGATGTGGTAGCCGTCGGTCCAGAGGAAGGCCTTGCCGTACTGCTGCAGCAACTCGATCATCGCAGGGCCTCGCGCACACCGATGGCATAGCGGCGCTCAAGGGCGTTGAGCACGATGTTGGAAACGGTGGTGAAAAGCAGGTAGATGGCCGCCGCCACCAGCAGGAAGAACAGCAGCCGGTAGCTGCTCTTGCCGGCGTCCTGGGCCGCGCGCACCACGTCGGAGAGGCCGATGATGGAGACCAGCGCGGTGGACTTGATCAGCACCATCCAGTTGTTGCCCAGGCCTGGCAGGGCGAAGCGCATCAACTGCGGGAAGAGCACGAAGCGGAAGCGCTGCAGGCGCGTCAGGCCGAAGGCGCTGGCGGCTTCCAGCTGTCCGCGCGGCACGGCGAGGATGGCCCCGCGGAAGGTTTCGGTGAAGTAGGCGCCGTAGATGAAGCCGAGGGTGATGATGCCGGCGCTGAAGGGGTCGATCTCAATGTAGTCCCAGTCCATGTAGTCGGTGATGTCGGCCAGCCAGGTCTGCAGGCTGTAGAAGATCAGCAGCATCAGCACCAGGTCGGGCACGCCACGGATCAGCGTGGTGTAGGCGATGGCGGGGAAGCGCAGCAGCCTCGAGCCGGACAGCTTGGCGCTGGCGCCGAGCAGGCCCAGCAGCACCGACAGCAGCAGCGAGCAGATCGACAGCTTGACGGTCATCCAGGTGCCGTCGAGGAGGATGGAGCCGTAACCCTTGAGGCTCATGTTCTCGGCCAGGGTCCGGAAGAAGTCCTGGAGCATGCGCAGGAAACTCCTTGTGCCTTGTCAGCAGAATAGACCGCCCCCGGCCGCCTTGGCGGCGGCCGGGGGCGGCGGGCGCGGGTCAGTCGTTGTAGATGTCGATGTCGCCGAAGTATTTCTTCTGCAGCTTGTCGTAGGTGCCGTCGGCGTGGATCGCCTTGATGCCCTTGTTGATCATCTCGCGCAGTTCGTTGTTGCCCTTCTTGATGCCGATGGCGATGTCGGCCGGCATCAGCGGGTCATGCACCGGCTTGCTGATCTCGAAGCCCTTGCCCTGGTCGGTGGTGAGGAAGCCCTGCTCGGCCTGCAGCATGTCCTGCAGCGAGACGTCCAGGCGCCCGGACACCAGGTCGGCGTAGACCTGGTCCTGGTTCTGGTAGCTCTTCACGTTGACCCCGGCCGGCTCCAGCTTGGCCTTGGCGAAGGTTTCCTGGATGGTGCCCTGCTCGACGCCGACGGTCTTGCCCTTGAGGGATTCGGCGGTGGCCTCCAGGCCCGAGCCCTTCTTGCTGATCATCGCGGTGGGGCTGGTGAACAGCTTGTCGCTGAAGTCGATTTCCTTCTGGCGCGCCTCGGTGACGGTCATCGAGGAGATCACGCCATCGAACTTGCGAGCCTTCAGGCCCGGGATCATGCCGTCGAAGTCGTTGGCCATCCATACGCACTTGACCTTCAGGTGCGCGCAGATGGCGTTGCCCAGGTCGATGTCGAAGCCGACCAGGCTGCCGTCCGGCGCCTTGGACTCGAAGGGCGCGTAGGACGGGTCGGTGGCGAAGCGGATTTCTTTCCATTCCTTGGCCTGCAAGGCTCCGGCGCCAGCCAGCAGCACCAGGGCGGAGAGGGTCAGCCATGCTTTTTTCATCGGTTGGAATCCTTGGTGGTTGATTCAAGCAGTGGAACGAAAGGCATAACATCAATGTGACAGCAAGTTTCGAACCAGGGGCGCAACCACGGGCCTCGGCGGTAGGAGGCGGACGACAGGCGCGTTCCTACGACAGGTATAGCAGCCGGTCGGGGAAGCGATGCCCCGTTACGGGGCGAGGGGGCGGGGCTTTCGGTAACAGCCTGGTGCGCCGGTTGTGGCGCAGGCACCAAAAAAGAAAGGCACCCGAGGGTGCCTTCAAGATGATCATGGAGTAAGTCGACAGTTATGAGTCGGCGGCGCGGCGGAAGTTCCCGCGCCGGCCGACTATTTCTGCGGCACCAGGGTCAGGCGCTTGGTGCCGTAGACGCGGTCGAGGTTCTGGCTCTGGAACGGGAAGCTCATGTAGTCGCCCTTCAGCCAGGCGTCGATGCCGTCGGCATAGTGCGGGCTGGCCGGGTTGCCGGACTGGCCGCTGCTGTTGAGGCCCAGCATGGGCTCGCTCTGGCCGAAGTCGACGACGATGCGCATGGCCGGGATCAGCCAGGTGTCGAAGTCCTGGCCCCAGGCGTAGGCGGAAACGTTCAGCGTGCTGTGGTCGCCGCCGGCGGGGTAGGGGCCGCGGTCCAGGTAGCCCTTGATCGCCCCCAGGCTGGCGCGCTGGCCGGCGTCCAGGTAGGGCGCCATCTTGGTGCTGTCGCTGACCCAGTCGTAGGTGTGCAGCTTGCCCCACTGCCAGGCGCGGCGGTCGGCGCCGAGCTTCTGCTCGCAGAAGGCGGTGGCGGCGGCCAGGCTGCGGGCGAGGATGGCCGGCTTGTCTTCCTTCTGCGGGGTCTTCACGTCATCCCAGAACGGGCTGTCGTCGCGGCCCAGCAGGTGGTCGGCCTGGGCCGAGTAGGAAAGGTCGGCGTTCTGCACGAAGGCCTTCCAGGCCGGGCTGTCTTCCGGGCCCAGTTCATCGAGGAAGATCTGCCGGGTGCTTTCCTGCAGGAAGGCTTCGTAGAGGGCGGCATCGGCGGAAGTGGCGGAGAGCTTGCCGTCGAAGGCCATCAGCCGGTCCAGGGCCTCGCGGGCGCGTTCGCGCTGGCCGGCGGGCAGGGCCTGGATCGCCTGCTTCAACGGCCCGGCCATGCCGGGCGCGTCGAGCATGCCCTGCAGCTTGGCGGCGAAGGGCGTGGTCTGGTCGTACTGCATGGCGATCATGCTGCGCGCGTCGTGGCGGTTGCTGGCGTTCGCCAGCTGGGCGATGCGCTCGGCCCGCTCGGGGTAGTACCAGGAGCTGGACAGCTGCGCGCCATAGCCGGGCTGCACGGTGCGGTTGTTGGCGGTGCCCAGCCAGCCCTGCTGCGGGTCCTGGTCGGACGGGTGGAGGATCGGGTCGGCGTAGCCGTCCCAGTCGTAGCGCCCGTCCCAGCCCGGGGAGGGCAGCAGGCCGCGGCCGTCCTTGCGGTTGGGGAAGCGCCCGGTGACCTGCCAGCCGATGTGCTTCTCGTCGGCGAACACGATGTTCAGCGGCATGGCGCGGATTTCGCGGGTGGCGTCGAAGGCTTGCTCGACGCTCCTGGCCCGCGACAGGTCGAAGAAGGCATCCAGGCTCTTGTCCGACACCGCCTGGATGCTCTGGTAGGCCAGGCCGTAGCTGCTGGACAGCGGCAGCGGCTGCAGGTCGTTCTTCTTCGCGCCGAGCAGGGCGCTGTTGAGCAGCGGGCCGTGGCGGGTCTCGTAGATGGTCTCGCGCACTGGGCGCTGGCCCTTGACGAAGAAGGTCTCGACGCGCTCGCGGGCTGGCTTCCACTGGCCGTCGGCCAGGTAGTAGAGCTTGCCGCCCTGGCGCCGCACCTGCTCGAGGAAGACGTCCTGGTTGTCGCCCATGACCATGGTCATGCCCCAGGCCAGCTTGCCGTTGAAGCCGGCCACCACGCCGGGCACGCCGGCGATGGTGACGCCGGCGGCGGTGTATTTCGGCGAGCGGACCTGCATGAAGTTCCAGATCGACGGTATCGACAGCGGCAGGTGGGTGTCGTTGGCCAGCAGGCTCTTGCCGCTGCGGCTGCGCTGCGGGGCGATGGCCCAGTTGTTGGAGGCGGCCACGCCGAGCATCTGCAGGCTGGCCACCGCCTCGGCGGCGCCGCCCACCTCGGCCAGGCCGGGAATCTGCCCGGCGAGCTGCAGGCCCTTGAGCTTGTCGGCCTCGGCGAAGGGCAGTTCCTCGTCCGGGTAGATGGGCGTGAGCCAGGCGAGCTTCTCGGCGCCGACCTTCTGCGCCAGCGCCAGGGAATCCAGCTCCTCCTGCAGGTTCACCGCCAGGCCGAAGTTGAGCAGGGCGAAGACCAGCGCGGAGTCCTCCGGCTTCCAGTATTCCGGGCGGTAGCCGGACTCGGCGATGTCCATCGGCAGCTTGTCGCGGTAGCGGAACAGGTAGGCGTTGACGCCGCGCGCGTAGGTCTCGAAGAAGCGCTTCAGGCGTGGCGAGGCGCCGGCGTAGAGGGCATTGGCGGACTGTTTGAGATCGACCGTGCGCATGAACCGGTCGATTTCCAGGGCGCCCGGGCCGACCATCTCCGACAGCCGCCCCTGGGCCATCAGGCGCAGGCTGACCATCTGGCTGATGCGGTCGCTGGCATGCACGTAGCCCATGGCGAAGAGCGCATCGTGGAAGGTGCTGGTCTCGATCAGCGGCATGCCCAGGGCATTGCGGCGCACCGACACGCTTTCGGCCAGGCCCTTGAGCGGCTGCACGCCGGAGGTCGGCGGCAGGCTGTCGGCGTAGCGGTCGTTCAGCCAGGTCTGACAGCCAGTCAGGCTGACGGCGGCGCTGAGGGCGGCGGCGAGGCCGAATCGGGGAAGCGGGCGGAAGGCTCGCGAGGCCATGGAAGCGTGCTCCTGCACAGGGCTTGCGGAAAGCCGCTACGTTAGTGAGGCACGCCCCTTCGCGCAAGCCGCGGGAGCAGGGAATTCGCGGGGTGTGGAGGGGCGGGAGGGCAGGTGAGGATGTTCGCGAAGGGGAGCGCTCCACAGGGTAGCCCGGTGCGTCCGGCGAGCCAATCGCGGACGGAGTCCTACGCCCGTGCGTCTCTGGAACCGTAGGAGACTCCGTTCGCGATTTGGCGGATAACGCCGTAGGCGTTATGCGCCCTACGGACTATCGCGAACGCGGGGAGCCAGGGTTCGCGAGCAAGCTCGCTCCTACGAAGAGCAGTGCCGCTCTTGATTTTAGATTTCCAGAGAAATATCCGAGCGCACCGGAACGCCCCTTCAGAAGGCCGAGCGAAACCGGCGCTCAGGAGGTCATGCGACATGGATGTCGCTAGAGCCCCGATCAGCACAGGGACGTGCTGTCGGGGCGGGCCTCCGTGGCGGGGGAATTCGCGAGGGTAGCCCGGCT
>NZ_JAZAQP010000047.1:0-1760 GCF_036231725.1 Pseudomonas sp. JH-2
GGACAAGGTCCGCTCCTACGGTGGGCCCCACCTCGACTGTAGGAGCAGGCCCTGCCTGCGATTCGCGCGCAGGGCGCGCTCCTGCAAAGGCACGGTGCAGGGGCAACCCGTAGGAGCGGATCTCATCCGCGAATCGCGCCGGAACCTCCGGCTATCGCGGACAAGGTCCGCTCCTACGGTGGGCCCCACCTCGACTGTAGGAGCAGGCCCTGCCTGCGATTCGCGCGCAGGGCGCGCTCCTACAAAGGCACGGTGTCGGGGCAACCCGTAGGAGCGGATCTCATCCGCGAATCGCGCCGGAACCTCCGGCTATCGCGGACAAGGTCCGCTCCTACGGTGGGCCCCACCTCAACTGTAGGAGCAGGCCCTGCCTGCGATTCGCGCGCAGGGCGCGCTCCTACATGGGAACGACGTGGCGGGGGCGCAGGAGTGCACGGCAATCGCGGATGAGTCTCCTAGAGCTGGGCTGGCGGCCATCGCACCACTGCCCACCGACATCTACCTGCCGGCCTTCGGTGCCATTCACCAGGCGTTCGGCCTGGCCGCCGGCCAAACTGCGGCCGACTCACCGGAGGTGCCTGTCCTTATCCGAAACGATGGCTCCCGCGGATACTGGAAAGCGGCCACCGAGATCAACGACTTGAAGGAAGCAAGCCGGCTGCTTGGGCACACAGAGGAGGAGATCGCCAAGAAGATCTATATCCGCCGCAGCTTCATCGCGAAGCCGGCGAAATAGCCAGAGTTTTGGGACTCAGGGCGATTTATTTTGGGACTCTTGCCATTTTCAGGCCCATCATCGAGCCTTAATGTAGGTCGCCGAAAATGAAAAAGGCCCTGAAAAATCAGGGCCTTGAAGATGGCGGAAGTGTAGAGATTCGAACTCTAGGACAGTTGCCCGTCGACGGTTTTCAAGACCGTTGCCTTAAACCACTCGGCCACACTTCCTTTCGGGGGCGCATAGTACCGGATCGCAACACACTGTCAAACTCTGATCCTACGTCTGACAGGCGGGTTTGGTATCATCACTGCAACTATGGTCACGGAATCCCATTCCGCTTACAGGAGTGTCTAGCCATGCAAGAACGGCAATATCTCAACCCCGCCGCGGCGGAGCAACGGGAAGTCAGCGGAGTCCTGCGCAACACCTACGGCCTGCTGGCCATGACCCTGGCCTTCAGCGGCCTGGTCGCCTACGTCTCGCAACAGCTGCGCCTGCCCTACCCGGGCCTGCTGCTGACCCTGGTCGGCTTCTACGGCCTGTTCTTCGCCACCCTCAAGCTGCGCGACAGCGGCTGGGGCCTGGTGACTACCTTCGCCCTCACCGGCTTCATGGGCTACACCCTCGGCCCGATCCTGAACCTGTACCTGGGCATGGCCAACGGCGCCAACATCATCGCCTCGGCGTTCTTCATGACCGCCCTGGTGTTCTTCGGCCTGTCCGCCTACGTGCTGACCACCCGCAAGGACATGAGCTTCCTGTCCGGCTTCATCACCGCCGGCTTCTTCGTCCTGCTGGGCGCCATCCTGATCTCCTTCTTCGTCCAGATCAGCGGCCTGCAACTGGCGATCAGCGCCGGCTTCGTGCTGTTCTCCTCGGCGGCCATCCTGTTCCAGACCAGCGCCATCATCCACGGTGGCGAGCGCAACTACATCATGGCCACCGTCAGCCTCTACATCTCCATCTACAACATGTTCATCAGCCTGTTGCAGATCTTCGGCATCATGGGCAGCGACGACTGACGCTTCCCGGCAACACCGGA
>NZ_JAZAQP010000047.1:1784-50989 GCF_036231725.1 Pseudomonas sp. JH-2
CCTTTTCCGGCGCAGCAAAATCCCCGCACTGGCCTTATCATCGCGCTGTAATCCGCCGACCGGCCCATGCCATGAAATTCGCCATTGCCCTCTTCGCTCCTCCCCACTCGCCCGCCGCCCGGCGCGCCCTGCGCTTCGCCGAGGCGGTGCTCGCCGGCGGCCACGAGATCGTCCGCCTGTTCTTCTACCAGGACGGCGTGCACAGCGCCTCGAGCAACCCGGTGAGCGGCCAGGACGAGCTGGACGTGGCGGCGGCCTGGACGCGCTTCGTCGAAGAGCACCGGCTCGACGCCGTGGTATGCATCGCCGCCGCCCTGCGCCGTGGCGTGCTCAACGCCGAGGAGGCCGCGCGCTACCAGCGCCCGGCGGCCAACCTGCAGGCGCCCTGGGAGCTGTCCGGCCTCGGCCAGCTGCATGAAGCGGCACAACTGGCGGACCGCCTGGTCTGCTTCGGAGGCGACTGATGGCCAAGTCCCTGCTGATCGTCAGCCGCCAGGCCCCGTGGAGCGGCCCCGGAGCCCGCGAGGCGCTGGACATCGCCCTGGCCGGCGGTGCCTTCGACCTGCCCATCGCCTTCCTCTTCCTCGACGATGGGGTGTTCCAGCTGGCGCCCGGCCAGGCCCCCGCCAGCCTCGAACAGAAGGACCTGCAGGCCAACCTGCAGGCCCTGCCGCTGTTCGGTGTCGAAAGGCTCTACGCCGCCGCCCGTAGCCTCGCCGAGCGCGGCCTGCCCAGTGCAGGCCTGAACCTGCCGGTGGAAGTGCTGGACGACCTCGCGCTGCGCCAGCTGACCCAGCAATACGACCAGGTGATCACCCTCTGATGAGCACGCTGCATCTGCTTTCCCACTCCCCGTTCGGCGATGGCCGCTTCGACAGCTGCCTGCAACTGCTGTCCCACGACGACGGCCTGCTGCTCAGTGGCGATGCCGTCTACGCCCTTGCCGCCGGCAGCGCCCCGCGCCAGCGCCTGGAGCACCTGTCCAACGCCTGCTTCGCCCTCGCCGAGGACCTGCAGGCGCGCGGCCTGCAGGCACAGCTGCCGGCCAACCTGAAGGCGCTGGACTACCCCGCCTTCGTCGAACTCTGCACCCGCTACGACAAGGTCAACGCCTGGCTATGACTACCCTGATGGTGGAAGGGCGCGGCATCGCCCTGGACAAGGACGGCTACCTGCAGTACCTGGACGACTGGTCGGTGCCGGTCGCCGAGGCCCTGGCCCAGCAGGAAGGCCTGCACCTCTCGCCGGAGCACTGGGAAATCCTCCACCTGCTGCGCGAGTTCTATGCGCAGTTCCAGCTGTCGCCGGCCAACCGCCCGCTGATCAAGTACGTAGCCCAGCGCCTGGGCGCGGAAAAGGGCAGCAGCCTGCACCTCAACCTCCTGTTCAAGGGCACCCCGGCCAAGCTTGCCGCCAAGCTCGCCGGCCTGCCGAAGCCGACCAATTGCCTATGACCGCCGCTCCCCTCGTCCTGCAGACACCCGCCGAACACCCCTTCGCGCAGTTCGTGCGCATCCTCGGCAAGGGCAAGCGCGGCGCGCGCAGCCTGACCCGCGAGGAAGCCCGCGAGGCCCTCGGCATGATCCTCGATGGCCAGGTCGAGGAGGCGCAGCTGGGCGCCTTCCTGATGCTGCTGCGGCACAAGGAGGAAAGCGCCGACGAGCTGGCCGGCTTCACCGAAGCCGTGCGCGCCCGCCTGGACGCACCGCGGATCGCCGTCGATCTCGACTGGCCCAGCTATGCCGGCAAGAAGCGCCACCTGCCCTGGTACCTGCTGGCCGCCAAGTGCCTGGCCGGCAGCGGCACCCGCGTGCTCCTGCACGGCGGCGGCGCGCACACCGCCGGGCGCCTGTACACCGAGCAGTTGCTGCAGGCGCTGGACATCCCGCTGTGCCGCGACTGGAACGCGGTGGGCGAAGCGCTCGACCGCGGCGGCCTGGCCTTCGCCCCGCTGGTGGACTGGATGCCGGTGCTGCAGCGGGTGATCGACCTGCGCAACACCCTCGGCCTGCGCTCGCCCATCCACTCCCTGGTGCGCCTGCTCAACCCGCTGGGGGCCACCTGCATCCTGCAGAGCATCTTCCACCCCGGCTACCAGGAGACCCACCGCGAAGGCAGCCGCCTGCTCGGCGACCGCGCCATCGTGATCAAGGGCGAAGGCGGCGAGATCGAGATCAACCCGGACAGCCCGGCGCACCTCTACGGCACCGAGGCGGGCCAGAGCTGGGACGAGGAATGGCCGGCCCTCTCGGCGCTGCGCCACGTCAAGCCGGAGCGGCTGGAGCCGCAGGTGCTGGCGGAGGTCTGGCGCGGCGAACGGGAGGACGCCTACGGCGAACTGGCGGTGGTCGCCACCATCGCCCTGGGCCTGCGCGGGCTGGGCCGCGACCGCGAGGCGGCCTTCGCCGAGGCCCGGCAACGCTGGGCTGCCCGTGACAAATCGATCGGATAGATAGTTTCCACCCTGTTTTTGCAGCGATCCATCGATGGCAAGGGCGTAGACTGGCTCCCATACCCTTTCATGAGGAGCCAGTCATGGGACAGCTCATCGATGGCCGCTGGCATGACCAGTGGTACGACACCAGCAAGGACGGCCACTTCCAGCGCGAGAACGCGCAACGCCGCAACTGGGTCACCGCCGACGGCAGCGCCGGCCCCAGCGGTGAAGGCGGCTTCCGCGCCGAGGCCGGGCGCTACCACCTGTACGTTTCCCTGGCCTGCCCCTGGGCGCACCGCACGTTGATCTACCGCCAGCTCAAGGGCCTGGCCGGGCTGATCGACGTCTCGGTGGTCAGTTGGCTGATGCTGGAGAACGGCTGGACCTTCGACCGCAGCCTGGGCTCCACCGGCGACGCCCTGGACGGCCTGGAGTTCCTGCACCAGCGCTACACCCGCGACGACCCGCACTACACCGGCCGCGTCACCGTGCCGGTGCTGTGGGACAAGCAGCGCAAGCGCATCGTCAGCAACGAGTCGGCGGAAATCATCCGCATGTTCAACTCGGCCTTCGACGGCCTGACCGGCAACGACCTGGACCTCTACCCCACGCCGTTGCAGGGCGAGATAGACGCGCTGAACGAGCGCATCTACCCGGCGGTGAACAACGGCGTGTACCGCGCCGGCTTCGCCACCACCCAGGCGGCCTATGAAGAGGCCTTCGTCACCCTGTTCGAGGAACTCGACTGCCTGGAGAAGCGCCTGGGCGAGCGGCGCTACCTGGCCGGCGAGTACCTGACCGAGGCCGACATCCGCCTGTTCACCACGCTGGTGCGCTTCGACGCCGTGTACCACGGGCACTTCAAGTGCAACCTGCGGCGCCTGGCGGATTACCCGAACCTGTCCGGCTGGCTGCGCGAGCTTTACCAGTTGCCGGGAGTGGCGAGCACGGTGAACTTCCAGCACATCAAGAACCACTATTACGGCAGCCACCGCACCATCAACCCGACCGGCATAGTGCCGCTGGGGCCACAGCAGGACTTCAGCGGGCCGCACGGGCGCGGGCACCTGCCGGGCAAGGGGATTGCGCGCAAGGGTTGAAGGCGCAACGGTCTTGAACCTCGGCGAGGCCCATGCGGCATGGCGATGGGTATCGCTTCGCTCCACCCATCCTACGGAATCGGCGCTTCGGGTTCGGCCACGGCGTTGGCGGCAAGAACAGCAATGGCGTACAACCGCGAACGGTTGTACGCCCTACGGGTGGGCCTGGCGTAGGGCGCATAACGCCTCCGGCGTTATCCGCCGTTTGACCTTGGCCGCATTCCGCTCGGTGCCGGGCACGGAGCCGCCGTCGGAGGCGCGCCACGGAGTTGCCGACAGGAAAGGTGTAGCGGCGGATAACCGCGAACGGTCATTCGCCCTACGGTCAGGAATTCGGCGCCTCAGAGCGGCTTGTCGATGCCGTCGTAGATTTTCTGCAGGGCGTCCAGGCGTTCCTGGTAGCGTTTCTTCAGGCAGGCCTTGTTGCTGCCGCAGGCGCGGCGCTGGTCCAGCCAGGCCAGCTGGGCGTCGCCCATGTTGCCGCGCATGCCCATGGCGAACAGGCCGCTGAGCAGGCGGTAGGTGGTGGCCATCTGCACGTCCAGCTCGGACAGCTGGCGGTCGGCGCAGATGGCTTTTTCATCGGTGTGGCGCGCCTTCCTGCAGTCGAAGCTGGCGGCGCCGGCCGGCAAGGCCGCGGCAGCCAGGGCGCAGGCCGCGCCCCAGGCCATCGTAGCGCGCCAGGCTTTCATCGCTGACCTTCGAACCAGGCGAGCTTGTCGCGCAGGGTGACCACCTCGCCGACTATCACCAGCGTCGGCGCGTGCACCTCGTGCTCGGCGACCAATTGCGGCAGATTGGCCAGGGTACCGGTGAACACCCGCTGGTGTTCGGTGGTGCCCTGCTGGATCAACGCGGCGGGCGTGTCGGCGGAGCGGCCGTGGCGCACAAGCTCCTCGCAGATCACCGGCAGGCCCACCAGGCCCATGTAGAACACCAGGGTCTGGCCCGGGGCCACCAGGTTGTTCCACGGCAGGTCGCTGGTGCCGTCCTTCAGGTGGCCGGTGACGAAGCGCACCGACTGGGCGTAGTCGCGGTGGGTCAGCGGGATGCCGGCGTAGGCCGCGCAGCCGCTGGCCGCGGTGATGCCCGGCACCACCTGGAAGGGGATGCCGTTGGCCGCCAGCTCGTCGATTTCCTCGCCGCCGCGGCCGAAGATGAACGGGTCGCCGCCCTTCAGGCGCAGCACGCGCTTGCCCTGTTTGGCCAGCTCGACCAGCTTGCGGTTGATCTCGTCCTGGGGCACCGCGTGGTCCGCGCGGCGCTTGCCGACGTACAGGCGGTCGGCGTCGCGGCGGCACAGTTCGAGGATGGCCGGGGCCACCAGGCGGTCGTAGAGCACCACGTCGGCCTGCTGCATCAGGCGCAGGGCGCGGAAGGTCAGCAGGTCCGGGTCGCCGGGGCCTGCGCCGACCAGGTAGACCTCGCCACGGGCTTCGGCCTGGCCTTTTTCCAGCTTGTCCGCCAGCAGGCGCTCGGCTTCCGCCGGCTGGCCGGCGAGCATGCGTTCGGCCACCGGGCCCTGGAACACCTCTTCCCAGAACTGGCGGCGCTGTTGCAGGTCCGGCAGGCGCCGCTTGACCGCTTCGCGGAAGCGGCTGGCCAGCCCGGCCAGCTGGCCGTAGGTGGCGGGGATCCAGGTTTCCAGCCGTGCCCGCAGCAGGCGCGCCAGCACCGGCGCGTCGCCGCCGCTGGAGACGGCCACCAGCAAGGGCGAGCGATCGACGATGGCGGGGAAGATCACGCTGCACAGCGCCGGCGCGTCCACCACGTTGACCGGCACGCCGCGGGCGTGGGCATCGCGGGAGACCTGGGCATTCAGCGGCTCGTCGTCGGTGGCGGCGATGGCCAGCACGCAGTCGGCCAGGTCGCCCTCGGCGTAGCGGCGTTCGAGCAGTTCGCCAGCGCCCTGCTCCACCAGTTCGCGCAGCTCGCTGTGGACCTGGGGCGCGACCACCCGCAGCACGGCGCCCGCGCTGTCGAGCAGGCGCGCCTTGCGCAGGGCGACCTCACCGCCGCCGACCAGGAGTGCGCGACGCCCGCGCAGGACGTGGAACAGCGGCAGCGCATCCATCTCAGCCGATCACCTCGATGCCGCCCATGTAGGGCTTGAGCACCTCGGGGACGCGGATGCTGCCGTCGGCCTGCTGGTAGTTCTCCAGCACGGCGACCAGGGTGCGGCCCACCGCCAGGCCGGAGCCGTTGAGGGTGTGCAGCAGTTCCGGCTTGCCGGTTTCCGGGTTGCGGAAGCGCGCCTGCATGCGGCGGGCCTGGAAGTCGCCGCAGTTGGAGCAGGAGGAAATCTCGCGGTACTTGTCCTGGCTCGGCACCCAGACTTCCAGGTCGTAGGTCTTGGCCGCGCTGAAGCCCATGTCGCCGGTGCACAGCGCCAGCACGCGGTACGGCAGCTCCAGGGCCTGCAGCACCTTCTCGGCGTTGCCGACCAGGCTTTCCAGGGCTTCCCAGGACTTGGCCGGGTCGACGATCTGCACCATCTCGACCTTGTCGAACTGGTGCTGGCGGATCATCCCGCGGGTATCGCGGCCCGAGGCGCCGGCTTCGCTGCGGAAGCACGGGGTGTGGGCGACGAACTTCAGCGGCAGCTCCCGGGCGTCGAGGATCTGCCCGGCGACGATGTTGGTCAGCGAGACTTCGGCGGTGGGGATCAGGTACAGGTCGGCCTCGCCATCGCGGCCGATCTTGAACAGGTCTTCCTCGAACTTCGGCAGCTGGCCGGTGCCCTGCAGCGCCGGCGCCTGCACCAGGTACGGGGTGTAGGCCTCCTCGTAGCCGTGCTCGCGGGTGTGCAGGTCGATCATGAACTGCGCCAGGGCGCGGTGCAGGCGGGCGATGGGGCCGCGCATCAGGGCGAAGCGGGCGCCGGACAGCCGCGCGGCGGTCTCGAAGTCCAGCCAGCCGTGCTGCTCGCCGAGGGCGACGTGGTCCTTGATGGCGAAGTCGAAGCTGCGCGGGGTGCCCCAGCGGCGCACTTCGAGGTTGTCTTCCTCGTCCGCGCCCACCGGCACCGACTCGTGGGGCAGGTTGGGGATGGTCAGCAGCAGCGCGTCCAGCTCGGCCTGGATCACGTCCAGCTCGCGCTTGCCGGCTTCCAGCTCGTCGGCCATGCGGTTGACCTCGGCCTTGAGCGGCTCGACGTCCTCGCCACGCTTCATGGCCTGGCCGATCGACTTGGAACGCGCGTTGCGCTCGGCCTGCAGGGTCTCGGTGCGGGTCTGCACGGACTTGCGCTGGTTCTCCAGCGCCTCGATGCGCGCCACGTCCAGGGTGAAACCGCGGGCGGCGAGGCGGTCGGCCACTTCCTGCGGCTGGGTGCGTACCAGTTTGGAATCGAGCATGGTCTGTTCTCGTGTCTAGTGTCGGCGGCGCTCGGGCGCCGCTCAGGATTTTCTGCGTTTTCTCGGGCTGGCCCGGTCCAGGGCCGCCAGGTGCTTGAGCTTCTCGCCGATCTTCAGTTCCAGGCCACGGGGCACGGGCTGGTAATACTGGCGCGGTTCGAGCCCTTCGGGGAAGTAGTCTTCCCCGGCGGCGTAGGCGTCGGGTTCGTCATGGGCGTAACGATACTCCTCGCCGTAGCCGAGGTTCTTCATCAGTTTGGTCGGTGCGTTGCGCAGGTGCAGCGGCACTTCCAGCGAGCCGTTCTCGGCGACGTCGCGGCGCGCCGTGTTGTAGGCGTTGTAGACCGCGTTGCTCTTCGGCGCGCAGGCCAGGTAGACGATGGCCTGGGCGATGGCCAGTTCGCCTTCCGGGCTGCCCAGGCGCTCCTGCACGTCCCAGGCGTGCAGGCACAGGGTCAGGGCGCGGGGGTCGGCGTTGCCGATGTCCTCGCTGGCCATGCGCACCACGCGGCGGGCGATGTACAGCGGGTCGCAGCCGCCGTCGAGCATGCGCGCGTACCAGTAGAGCGCGCCGTCGGGGCTCGAGCCGCGCACCGACTTGTGCAGGGCGCTGATCTGGTCGTAGAAGGCCTCTCCGCCCTTGTCGAAGCGCCGGCGGCTGTCGCCCAGCAGGTTCTGCAGCAGCTCGGGGCTGATCTCGCCGCCGTCCTCGGCCAGGTCGGAGGCGTTCTCCAGCAGGTTGAGCAGGCGTCGGCCGTCACCGTCGGCGGCGGCCATGAGGATGGCGAAGCTTTCCTCCGGCAGGCTCAGGTGGCGCTTGCCGAGGCCCTTGTCCTCGCTCAGCGCGCGCTGCACCAGCTTGCGCAGGGCGGCCTCGTCCAGGCTTTTCAGCACGTAGACGCGGGCCCGCGAGAGCAGTGCGTTGTTCAGCTCGAACGAGGGGTTCTCGGTGGTGGCGCCGATGAAGATCAGGGTGCCGTCTTCGACGTAGGGCAGGAAGGCGTCCTGCTGGCTCTTGTTGAAGCGGTGCACCTCGTCGACGAAGAGGATGGTGCGGCGGCCGTACTGCGCGGCCTGCTGCTTGGCCATCTCCACCGACTGGCGGATTTCCTTCACCCCCGAGAGCACCGCGGAGATGGTCTCGAAGTGGGCGTCGGAGACCTGCGCCAGCAGCTTGGCCAGGGTGGTCTTGCCCACCCCCGGCGGGCCCCAGAAGATCATCGAGTGCAGCGCGCCCTGCTCCAGCGCCTCGCGCAGCGGCTTGCCGCGGGCGAGCAGGTGCTCCTGGCCGACGTATTCGTCCAGGCTGGCGGCGCGCAGGCGCGCGGCCAGGGGCTGGGCTACGGGTTCGGAACGGAACAGGTCCACGCTGCTACCTCACAGGCGCCGGCGGCGCCCGCTCACTCCTGGATGACGTCGACGCCCTTGGGCGCCTCGAAGACGAACTGCTTGGCGTCCACCGGCTGGTTCATCTTCACGTCGAAGAACAGGATGTTGGTGCGCTGGCCGACGCTGTCGATCAGCTGCATGTCGTTGACCACCCCGTTGCGGAAGGAAATCCGCAGGTTGTCGAACAGGGTGTCCTTGTCCTTCGGCTTGAGGATGAAGTCGACCACGTTGCCGCCGTCCTTGCTGGTGATGTCGAAGCTCTCGTGGATCTTCGAGATGTCACCGGAGAGCAGCAGCGCCGGGGTCTGGGTCAGGCGCTGGTCGAGCTTCTGGATGGTCACCTGCTGCAGGTCCGGGTCGTACAGCCAGATCTTCTCGCCGTTGGAGATCAACAGCTGCTCCTGGGGCGCGTCGGTGTGCCAGCGGAACAGGCCCGGGCGCTTGAGCGCCAGGTTGCCGGCGGTCTCCTGCAGGCGGGTGCCGCTGCCGTCCAGGGTCAGCTGGGAGAAGCGCGCGCTCAGGGTCTGGGCCTTGCTCAGCATCGCACTCAGG
Source organism: Pseudomonas sp. JH-2 (assembly GCF_036231725.1). NCBI lineage: Bacteria > Pseudomonadati > Pseudomonadota > Gammaproteobacteria > Pseudomonadales > Pseudomonadaceae > Pseudomonas > Pseudomonas sp. JH-2. The sequence continues at coordinate 10,619 of NZ_JAZAQP010000047.1, forward strand.
CGCTGGGTGGCGGCATCGTCGGCGTGGGCCTGGATGCCGGCGACGGCCAGCGCGGCAAGCACGAGCATGCGGATCAGTCGCATGGAAATCCTCGATCAGTCGCGGATGGGGGCCGGCGCGGTCACTTCGCGCGAGCCGTTGGAATTCATCGGGGTGACCACACCGGCCATTTCCATCGCCTCGATCATGCGCGCGGCGCGGTTGTAGCCGATCTTCAGCTTGCGCTGCACCGCGGAGATGGAGGCGCGGCGGCTCTCGGTGACGAAGCGTACGGCCTCGTCGTACAGCGGGTCGTCCTCGCTACCCTCGCCACCTTCACCGCCGCCGCCACCTTCGAAGCTGCCGCCACCGCCTTCATCGGCGCCGGCGAGGATGTCCTCGATGTAGTCGGGCGCGCCGCGCAGCTTCCAGGCCTCGACCACGCGGTGTACCTCGTCGTCGGAGACGAAGGCGCCGTGGACGCGGATCGGCAGGCCGGTGCCCGGCGGCAGGTAGAGCATGTCGCCGTGGCCCAGCAGCTGTTCGGCGCCACCCTGGTCGAGGATGGTCCGCGAGTCGATCTTGCTCGACACCTGGAAGGCGATGCGGGTCGGGATGTTGGCCTTGATCAGGCCGGTGATCACGTCCACCGAGGGGCGCTGGGTGGCGAGGATCAGGTGGATGCCCGCGGCCCGCGCCTTCTGCGCGATACGGGCGATCAGCTCTTCGACCTTCTTGCCGACGATCATCATCATGTCGGCGAATTCGTCCACCACCACCACTATGGTCGGCAGCGTGTGCAGCAGCGGCGCCTCGTCTTCCATGCTTTCGCGGCGGTACAGCGGGTCGGTCAGCGGCGTGCCGGCCTCCTCGGCGTCCTTCACCTTGCGGTTGAAGCCGGCCAGGTTGCGCACGCCCATGGCGGCCATCAGCTTGTAGCGCCGCTCCATCTCGGCGACGCTCCAGCGCAGGGCGTTGGCCGCCTCCTTCATGTCGGTGACCACCGGGCAGAGCAGGTGCGGGATGCCCTCGTAGATCGACAGTTCGAGCATCTTCGGGTCTATCATGATCAGCCGCGCATCCTGGGGCGTGGACTTGAACAGGATCGACAGCAGCATGGCGTTCACCCCCACCGACTTGCCCGAGCCGGTGGTACCGGCCACCAGCAGGTGCGGCATCTTCGCCAGGTCAGTGATGACCGGGTGGCCGCCGATGTCGTGGCCCAGGGCCAGCGGCACGGTGGACTTGTGCTCGTCGTACTCCGGGGTCATCAGCACTTCGGAGAAGCGCACCATCTGCCGGTCTTCGTTGGGGATCTCGATGCCCACGGTGGTCTTGCCGGGGATGACCTCGACCACCCGCACGCTGATCACCGCCAGCGAGCGCGCCAGGTCCTTGGCCAGGTTGGAGATGCGGCTGACCTTCACCCCCGCCGCCGGCTGGATTTCGAAACGGGTGATCACCGGGCCCGGATGCACCGACTCGACCACCACCTCGACGCCGAACTCCTTGAGCTTGATCTCCAGCAGGCGCGACATGGCCTCCAGCGACTCCGGGGAGTAGCTGCGCTTCTTCTCGCCGGCCGGATCGAGGATCGACAGCGGCGGCAGGGTGCCTTCGACGGCGGTGTCGACGAACAGCGGCGCCTGTTTTTCCTTGAGCACGCGCTTGCTGGGCTCGGCGGGCTTGGGCGGCGGCGGCGCGTCGATCTTCGGCGCCGGGCGCTTCTCGCGCTCCTGCACGCTCTTGGCCAGGGCCTCCTCGCGCTCGATCAGGCGTTCCTTGACCTTGGCCTGCTCGCGGCGGTCCGGCACCACGGGCGCAGCCACCTCGGCAACGCGCTCGTCCACCTCGCGCAATTGCGCGACCAGCTGCCGGTGCTCGCTGCGCGCGCTCCACCAGCGGTTGAAGGCGTTCTGGATCAGCTCGAAGAGGTCCAGGGTGATCTTCCCGGTGACGTCCATCACCTGGAACCAGGACAGGTCGGCGAACACGGTCAGGCCGAACAGGAACAGGGCGATGAACAGCAGGGTGCTGCCCTGCACGTTGAGGGCGTTCAGCGCCAGTTGGCCGAGGCTCTCGCCCACGGCGCCGCCGGCGGAGGCCGGCAGGTGGCCGCCACCGATGTGGAAATGGATGTAGGCCAGCGCCGAGCCGGAGAGGATCAGGAACACCAGGCCGATCAGCCGCCAGGAGAACAGCCAGCCGCTGAACTCCCAGGACATGTGGCGCTTGCGGAAGATCTGCCAGGTCTTGACCCCCAGCAGCAGCGGGAACAGGTAGGCGAAGTAGCCCAGCGCGACGAAGAGGATGTCGGCGCTCAGGGCCCCCAGGCGACCAGCGGCGTTCTGCACCTGCTCGACGTGGCTGGAATGGCTCCAGCCCGGATCGGACGAATCGTAGGTGAGCAGCGCCATCCACAGGTAGAGGCAGAGCGCGCCGAGCGCGATCAGGGCCCCTTCCTTCAGGCGAATGTGCAATTGCTGACGCCAGGCTGCGGCGTGGCTAGCGGTGGTCGAGTCCTTCAAAACGCGTCTATTCCTGCGCACTGGGCGCGTCCGAGAGTCATCTGGCGACAAAACGGGCCTATTGTACGGCTTTGGCCGCTCGATGCCACAGGGCCCGCCACGGCGCCTTTTGCCGCCTTTTCCAGGTTCGGTGTAGCATAGCCCACCAAGGTTTCACGGCAGCTCAATTGGAGCATGCATTCTCTTACGTGACAAAGGCTTATGGAGTCTTTTTATGAGTGAAGTCAAGCATTCGCGCCTGATCGTCCTGGGCTCCGGCCCGGCGGGTTACACCGCTGCCGTGTACGCCGCGCGGGCCAACCTCAAGCCTGTTGTCATCACCGGCATCCAGCCCGGCGGCCAGCTCACCACCACCACCGAGGTCGACAACTGGCCCGGCGACGTCGAGGGCCTGACCGGTCCCGCCCTGATGGAGCGCATGGAGCAGCACGCCAAGCGTTTCGATACCGAGATCGTCTACGACCACATCCACACCGCCGAGTTGCAGCAGAAGCCGTTCATCCTCAAGGGTGACAGCGGCACCTACAGCTGCGACGCCCTGATCATCGCCACCGGCGCCTCCGCGCAATACCTGGGCATGGCTTCGGAAGAGGCCTTCATGGGCAAGGGCGTCTCCGCCTGCGCCACCTGCGACGGCTTCTTCTACCGCAACCAGGTGGTCTGCGTGGTCGGCGGCGGCAACACCGCGGTCGAGGAAGCGCTGTACCTGGCCAACATCGCCAAGGAAGTGCACCTGATCCACCGCCGCGACAAGCTGCGCTCGGAGAAGATCCTCCAGGACAAGCTGTTCGAGAAGGCGAAGAACGGCAACGTGCGCCTGCACTGGAACACCACCCTGGACGAAGTCCTGGGCGACGACATGGGCGTGGTCGGCGTGCGCCTGAAGGACGTGAACAGCGGCGAGACCCGCCAGTTGGACCTGGCCGGCGTGTTCATCGCCATCGGCCACAAGCCCAACACCGACCTGTTCACCGGCCAGCTGGAAATGCGCGACGGCTACCTGGTGGTCAAGGGCGGCGGCGAAGGCAATGCCACCGCCACCAGCATCCCCGGCGTGTTCGCCGCCGGCGACGTGGCCGACCACGTCTACCGCCAGGCCATCACCTCGGCGGGCGCCGGCTGCATGGCCGCGCTGGACGCCGAGAAATACCTCGACGACAGCCACTGACAGGCCCGGGGAGGGCCCCGCCCTCCCCTACCCCGCCATGCTCAGCTGGCTTTCCCGCGGCAATTTCGACTTCCCGCCCCTCGACCAGGCCCTGCACGAGCCCAACGGCCTGCTCGCGGCCGGTGGCGACCTCGACCCGCGCCGCCTGGTGGCCGCCTACCGCCACGGCTGCTTCCCCTGGTACCAGGACGACCAGCCGATCCTCTGGTGGTCGCCGGACCCGCGCACCGTGCTCTTCCCCGACGAACTGCACGTCTCCCGCAGCCTGGCCAAGTGCCTGCGCCAGGGCCGCTACCGGGTGACCTTCGATACCGCCTTCGACCAGGTCATCGCCGCCTGCGCCGCCCCGCGCGACTATGCCGACGGCACCTGGATCACCCAGCCGATGCAGGACGCCTACCGCCAGTTGCACCGCCAGGGCATCGCCCACTCGGTGGAAAGCTGGGACGGCGAGCAGCTGGTCGGCGGCCTCTACGGCCTGACCATGGGCCGGCTGTTCTTCGGCGAGTCCATGTTCAGCCGCGCCGACAACGCCTCCAAGGTGGCATTCGTCACCCTGGTGCAACATCTGCGCGCCGCCGGGTTCGTATTGATCGACTGCCAGATGCCCACCCAGCACCTGCACAGCTTCGGCGCCCGCGCCATCAGCCGCGCCGACTTCGCCAGCCACCTGCGCCGTCATCTCGACGAAACGCCGCTCTGCGACTGGCGTTCGCAAGCGGACTCGCGCGGACTGGCATAAACTTGCCAGAGGGTTATCGCGGGGGTTGACCATGACCGAACTGGCCCGACTGAAGTTCTACGCGACGCAGCCGCACCCATGCAGCTACCTGCCCGAGGAGCAGGCCACCACTCTGTTCCTCGATCCCAGCCAGCCCATGGATGCGCAGCTGTATGCCTCGCTGTCGGAAGTCGGTTTCCGTCGCAGCGGCGAGCACCTCTATCGCCCGCACTGCCAGCACTGCACCGCCTGCATCCCGGCGCGCATCCCCGCCGGCGGCTTCCAGCCCAACCGCCAGCAGAAGCGCATCATCAAGCGCAACGCCGACCTCAAGGTGCTCAAGCGCCGCCCGGCCTTCACCGAGGAGTACTACGCGCTGTACATGCGCTACATCGAGCAGCGCCACGCCGACGGCGACATGTACCCGCCCAGCCGCGACCAGTTCAGCACCTTCCTGGTGCGCGACCTGCCGTTCAGCTGCTTCTACGAGTTCCGCCTGCAGGGCCGCCTGCTCGCCGTGGCGGTCACCGACGTGCTGCCCAACGGCCTGTCGGCGGTCTACACCTTCTACGACCCCGACGAGGAACGCCGCAGCCTGGGGCGCTACGCCATCCTCTGGCAGATCGCCGAGACCGAGCGCCTGGGCCTGTACGCGGTGTACCTGGGCTACTGGATCAAGAACTGCCGGAAGATGAACTACAAGACCCAGTACCGGCCCATCGAACTCTTCGTCAACCAGCGCTGGGTGGCGCTCAGCTGAAGCCGGTGCGCCGCTTCTGGCGTATGACATGGATTTCAGGCACAATACTCGCCTTTTTTCAGGCCACCCAGGCCATTCATAGACACCGAGGGCTCTACTGCATGTCGAAAGAAGACAGCTTCGAAATGGAAGGCACTGTCGTCGACACCCTGCCCAACACCATGTTCCGCGTGGAGTTGGAGAACGGGCACGTCGTTACCGCGCACATCTCCGGCAAGATGCGCAAGAACTACATCCGCATCCTGACCGGCGACAAGGTTCGCGTCGAACTGACTCCCTACGACCTGAGCAAGGGTCGCATCACCTACCGCGCACGCTGAGCGCCGAGCGCAAGGTGAAACCGGGCTCCGGCCCGGACGAATAGCAAAACGCCCGGCATTGCCGGGCGTTTGCGTTTGGGCCGAAAAGCCGACCGTCAGGCCGGCTCCGCGGTGACCACCTCGTACTCGAAGACCAGCTCGCCGTCCTTCAGGTCGATGTGCGCCACGCCACCGTGCTCGGCCAGTTCGCCGAACAGGATCTGCTCGGCCAGGGGCCGCTTGATCTTGTCCTGGATCAGCCGCGCCATCGGGCGAGCGCCCATCTGCGGGTCGTAGCCCTTCTCCGCCAGCCAGTTGCGCGCCGTGTCGCTGACCTCGAGCTGGACGCGCTTGTCCTCCAGCTGCGCCTGCAGCTCGGTGAGGAACTTGTCGACCACGCTCTTGATCGTCTCGTGGCTGAGCCGGCCGAACTGGATAATGGTGTCCAGGCGGTTGCGGAACTCCGGCGTGAAGCTCTTCTTGATCACTTCCATGGCATCGCTGGTGTGGTCCTGCTGGCTGAAGCCGATGGAGGCCCGTGCCGCGGTTTCCGCGCCGGCGTTGGTGGTCATGATGACGATGACGTTGCGGAAGTCCGCCTTGCGCCCGTTGTTGTCGGTCAGGGTGCCGTGGTCCATCACCTGCAGCAGCAGGTTGAAGACTTCCGGGTGGGCCTTCTCGATCTCGTCCAGCAACAGCACGCAGTGCGGCGTCTTGGTGATGGCCTCGGTGAGCAGGCCGCCCTGGTCGAAGCCGACGTAGCCCGGCGGGGCGCCGATCAGCCGCGATACCGTGTGCCGCTCCATGTACTCGGACATGTCGAAGCGCACCAGTTCCACGCCCAGCGCCTTGGCCAGCTGGCGCGCCACCTCGGTCTTGCCCACCCCGGTGGGGCCGGCGAAGAGGAAGGAGCCGACCGGCTTGTCCGGCGACTTCAGCCCCGCCCGGGACAGCTTGATGGCGGTGGACAGCGACTCGATGGCCGCGTCCTGGCCGAACACCGTCAGCTTGAGGTCGCGCTCCAGGTTGCGCAGCAGCTCCTTGTCCGAACTGGTGACGTGCTTGGGCGGGATCCGCGCGATCTTCGCCACTATGTCCTCGACCTGGGCCACCTCGATGCGCTTCACGCGCTTCTCTTCCGGCTGCAGGCGCTGGTAGGCGCCAGCCTCGTCGATGACGTCGATGGCCTTGTCCGGCATGTGCCGGTCATTGATGTAGCGTGCGGCCAGCTCGGCGGCGGCGCGCAGGGCCTCGTCGCTGTACTCGACGTGGTGGTGCTGCTCGAAGCGCGGCTTGAGCCCCTTGAGGATGCCCACGGTGTCTTCCACCGATGGCTCGGTGACGTCGACCTTCTGGAAGCGTCGCGCCAGGGCGCGGTCCTTCTCGAAGATGCCACGGAATTCCTGGAAGGTGGTCGAGCCGATGCAGCGGATCTCGCCCGAGGAAAGCAGCGGCTTGAGCAGGTTGGACGCATCCATCACCCCGCCGGACGCCGCGCCGGCGCCGATGATGGTGTGGATCTCGTCGATGAACAGTACCGCGTGCGGGCGCTTGCGCAACTCGTTGAGCAGCGCCTTGAAGCGCTTCTCGAAGTCACCGCGGTACTTGGTTCCGGCCAGCAACGCGCCCAGGTCCAGGGAATAGACCACGCTGTCGGCCAACAGGTCCGGCACCTGGCCGTCGACGATGCGCTTGGCCAGGCCTTCGGCGATGGCAGTCTTGCCGACACCGGCCTCGCCCACCAGCAGCGGGTTGTTCTTGCGCCGCCGGGCGAGGATCTGCGCCACGCGCTCCACCTCGGATTCGCGGCCGACCAGCGGGTCGATGCGGCCCTGGCGCGCCAGGTCGTTGAGGTTGCTGGCGTAGGCGTCCAGCGGGTGGCTGGAAGTGGAGGACTCGCCGCCCTCCTCGTCCTGCATCTCCTGGTCGCTTTCCTGGTGCTCGGCATGGCCGGGCACCTTGGAGATGCCGTGGGCGATGTAGTTCACCACGTCGATGCGGGCGACGCTCTGCTGCTTGAGCAGGAACACCGCCTGGCTCTCCTGCTCGCTGAAGATGGCCACCAGCACGTTGGCGCCGGTCACTTCGCGCTTGCCGGAGCTCTGCACGTGGAACACCGCGCGCTGCAGCACGCGCTGGAAGCCCAGGGTCGGCTGGGTCTCGCGGTCCTCGTCGTGCTGCGGGATCAGCGGCGTGGTGGAATCGATGAATTCCTGCAGATCACGACGCAGCTTGTCCAGGTTCGCCCCGCAGGCGCGCAGCACGGTGGCCGCCGCCTCGTTGTCCAGGAGCGCCAGCAGCAGGTGCTCGACGGTCATGAACTCATGCCGTTTTGCCCGCGCTTCCTTGAAGGCGAGATTGAGGGTGACTTCGAGCTCTCGATTCAACATGGCTTCACCTCGCTCCAAACATCCGCATCAGCTTTCTTTCTCAATCTCACACAACAGTGGATGCTGGCTCTCCCTCGCATACTGATTGACCTGCATGGCCTTGGTCTCGGCGATGTCACGGGTGAACGTGCCGCAGACCGCCTTGCCCTGAGTATGTACGGTCAACATGACCTTGGTCGCCTGCTCCCGGTTCATGTTGAAGTACAGCTCCAGTACCTCTACCACGAAATCCATCGGCGTGTAGTCATCGTTGAACATGATGACCCTGTACATCGGCGGAGGTTTCAGGGCCGGCTTGGATTCCTCGACCGCGAGCCCGGCCCCCTCTTCCTCAAGGGGATCGGGACGGTCCTGATTGAATGTTAGTCGAATCTGGCTACTTGCATGCATGCTGGAATAAATGGGTTCGCAACGTGGGAATTAAAGGCCTGAGTGGAGTTTGACCTGAATCTCAGGCGCGGACGAGAGCGCCTTGACTAACCCCAAAACGGTGTTACAAACAAAGGATACCCCACAGCGGGTATCAGGCGTTCTGCGGCCCTGGAATCTCTAGGGTTGGAGCGGAATCGTAGTGGATGATACTCCAGCGATGGAGTCCTTTGCAGAGGGATATCAGCATGCTCAGCGGTAAGGTCAAGTGGTTCAACAACGCCAAGGGCTATGGGTTCATCCTGGCCGACGGCCGAGATGAGGACCTGTTCGCTCATTACTCGGCGATCCAGATGGATGGCTACAAGACGCTCAAGGCCGGCCAGCCGGTCAGCTTCGAGATCCTGCAAGGTCCGAAGGGTCTGCATGCGGTGAACATCCAGCCGATCGGCGCCAGCGCGCCGGCCAGCACCGCCCAGGCCAGCCCCAGCAGCGAGGTGCAGAGCGTCACCGCAGAAGCCTGATCCCCCTGCCCCGCCATTACCGGCGAAGCAAATGAAGAAAGGCCGGCGAGCACCGGCCTTTTTTCGTTGTCTCACGCCTGTTACATCTTGGCGATCATGGCCTCGCCGAACTCCGAGCAGGACGCCAGCTTGGCGCCTTCCATCAGCCGCTCGAAGTCGTAGGTCACGGTCTTGGCCGCGATGGCGCCGTTCATCCCCTTGATGATCAGGTCGGCCGCCTCGCTCCAGCCCATGTGCCGCAGCATCATCTCGGCGGAGAGGATCAGCGAGCCCGGGTTGACCTTGTCCTGCCCGGCGTACTTGGGCGCGGTGCCGTGGGTCGCCTCGAACATGGCCACCGAATCCGACAGGTTGGCCCCCGGGGCGATGCCGATGCCGCCCACTTCCGCCGCCAGGGCGTCGGAGAGGTAGTCGCCGTTCAGGTTCAGGGTGGCGATCACGTCGTATTCGGCCGGACGCAGCAGGATCTGCTGCAGCATGGCGTCGGCGATCACGTCCTTGACCACGACGTTGCGCCCGGTCAGCGGATTCTTGAACTGCATCCAGGGGCCGCCGTCCAGCAGTTCGGCGCCGAACTCCTCGCGGGCCAGCTCGTAGCCCCAGTCCTTGAAGGCCCCCTCGGTGAACTTCATGATGTTGCCCTTGTGCACCAGGGTGACCGAGCTGCGGTCGTTGTCCACGGCGTACTGCAGGGCCTTGCGCACCAGGCGCCGGGTGCCTTCCCGGGATACCGGCTTGATGCCGATGCCGCAATCCTCGGTGAAGCGGATCTTCTTGACGCCCATCTCCTCGGTGAGGAACTTGATGATCTTCTGCGCCTCGGGCGAGCCGGCCTTCCACTCGACGCCGGCGTAGATGTCCTCGGAATTCTCGCGGAAGATCACCATGTCCACGTCGCCGGGCTTCTTCACCGGGCTGGGCACGCCTTCGAACCAGCGCACCGGGCGCAGGCAGACGTAGAGGTCGAGCTGCTGGCGCAAGGCCACGTTGAGGGAGCGGATGCCGCCGCCGACGGGGGTGGTCAGCGGCCCCTTGATGGACACCACGTAGTCGCGCACGGCCTCCAGGGTCTCTTCGGGCAGCCAGGTGTCCTGGTCGTAGACCTGGGTGGCCTTCTCGCCGGCATAGACCTCCATCCAGGCGATCTTGCGCTGGCCCTTGTAGGCCTTTTCCACGGCTGCATCGACGACGTCTATCATCACCGGGCTGATATCAACGCCGATGCCGTCGCCTTCGATGTAGGGAATGATCGGGTTGTTCGGTACATTCAGGGAATTGTCGGCATTGACGGTGATGCGCTCACCTGCGGCCGGCACCTGGATCTTCTGGTATCCCATGCTGAACTCCGTGTTGTGGTTGAACCCTGTTGCAGCCCCTGAGGGTAGCCCAGTTGCCCGCCCCTAACCACAAACTTATGCCTTAGTCTAAAAGCCTCGGATGCGTCACCCCGCCGATAGAGTGGTATACTGCGCGCCGTGACTTCACAGTCATCGAGGTCCGGGCCGTCTGGGACCAGACCCCTCTCCTCGCAACGGCCACGTCGCCACCCTGACGTGGTCGTACAACGCTCTACTGGCGCCCCAATATCCCCGCGGCAATTCTCGAATGCCGGCACCTTGCCGTGTCGGACGAAAGCGCCCACCAAGGCGTATCGAGACTCTGTGCGCGCCCAGCAAAGAAGAGAGTCATAGTAGATGTCCAACCGCTCGAAGATCACCTACACCTTCACCGACGAAGCACCCGCCCTCGCCACCTACTCGCTCCTCCCGATCGTCAAGGCCTTCGCCGCCTCCGCCGACATTGACGTCGAAACCCGCGACATCTCTCTTGCAGGACGCATCCTCGCCGCCTTCACCGACAAGCTCGGCGACAAGACCATCGAAGACGACCTGGCCTACCTGGCCAAGCTGGCCACCGCCCCCGACGCCAACATCATCAAGCTGCCGAACATCAGCGCCTCGGTACCCCAGCTCAAGGGCGCCATCGCCGAGCTGCAGGCCCTGGGCTACGCCGTCCCGGACTTCCCGGAAGACCCGCAGACCGACGAAGAGAAAGACACCCGCGCCCGTTACGCCAAGATCCTCGGCAGCGCCGTGAACCCGGTCCTGCGCGAAGGCAACTCCGACCGCCGCGCCCCGGCCGCGGTCAAGGCGTACGCCCGCAAGCACCCGCACAGCATGGGCAAGTGGAGCATGGCCTCGCGTTCGCACGCCGACTACATGCGCGGCGGCGACTTCTTCTCCAGCGAGCAGTCGGTCACCGTTCCCAAGGCCGGTGAAGTGCGCATCGAGTTCGTCGGCAAGGACGGCAAGGTCGAGCTGAAGAAGAAGCTGGCCCTGCAGGAAGGCGAAGTCCTCGACAGCATGTTCATGAGCTGCAGCAAACTGCGCGCCTTCTTCGAGAAGACCCTGCAGGACTGCAAGGAAACCGGCGTCATGTGGTCCCTGCACGTCAAGGCGACCATGATGAAGATTTCCCACCCGATCGTCTTCGGCCACGCCGTCACCGTCTACTACAAGGACGTGTTCGACAAGTACGGCAAGCTGTTCGAAGAGCTGGGCGTGAACCCGAACAACGGCATCTCCAGCGTCTACGACAAGATCAAGTCGCTGCCGGCCTCCCAGCAGGAAGAAATCCTCCACGACATCCACGAGGTGTACAGCCACCGCCCGGAAATGGCGATGGTCGACTCGGTCAAGGGCATCACCAACCTGCACATCCCCAGCGACGTGATCGTCGACGCCTCCATGCCGGCGATGATCCGCAACTCCGGCCAGATGTGGGGCAAGGACGGCAAACAGAAGGACACCAAGGCGGTGATGCCGGAGAGCACCTACGCCCGCATCTACCAGGAGATGATCAATTTCTGCAAGACCAACGGCGCCTTCGACCCGACCACCATGGGCAGCGTGCCGAACGTCGGCCTGATGGCGCAGAAGGCCGAGGAATACGGCTCCCACGACAAGACCTTCGAGATGGAAGCCGACGGCACCATGCGCGTGGTCGACGCCGACGGCAAGGTGCTGATGCAGCACGAAGTCGAAGCCGGCGACATCTGGCGCGCCTGCCAGACCAAGGACGCCCCGATCCGCGACTGGGTCAAGCTGGCCGTCACCCGCGCCCGCCAGTCCAACACCCCGGCCATCTTCTGGCTGGACCCGGAGCGCGCCCACGACAACGAGCTGCGCAAGAAGGTCGAGCTGTACCTGAAGGACCACGACCTGACCGGCCTGGACATCAGCATCAAGGGCTACAACGAAGCCATCCGCACCAGCATGGAGCGCATGATCCGCGGCCAGGACACCATCTCGGTGACCGGCAACGTACTGCGCGACTACCTGACCGACCTGTTCCCGATCATGGAACTGGGCACCTCGGCCAAGATGCTCTCCATCGTTCCGCTGATGGCCGGTGGCGGCATGTACGAGACCGGTGCCGGCGGTTCGGCGCCCAAGCACGTGCAGCAGCTGGTTGAAGAGAACTACCTGCGCTGGGACTCCCTGGGCGAGTTCCTGGCCCTGGCCGTGTCCCTGGAGGAAGAAGGCATCAAGACCGGCAACGCCAAGGCCAAGGTCCTGGGCAAGACCCTCGACGAAGCCACCGGCAAGCTGCTGGACAACAACAAGTCCCCGGCGCGCAAGGTCGGCGAGATCGACAACCGCGGCAGCCACTTCTACCTGGCGCTGTACTGGGCCCAGGCCCTGGCCGCGCAGAACGACGACGCCGAGCTGAAAGCCCACTTCACCCCGCTGGCCAAGACCCTGACCGAGCAGGAAGCGACCATCGTCGCCGAACTGAACGGCGCCCAGGGCAAGGCCGTGGACATCGGTGGCTACTACCGCTCCAACCCGGAGAAAACCAGCCAGGTGATGCGCCCCAGCGCCACCTTCAACGCCGCCATCGACTCGCTGAACTGAGCCGACGGCTAGCGTGACCGACGAAAACCCCGGCCTTGTGCCGGGGTTTTTCATTTCAGGGCGTTAGCGCATACGTTTTTCGGCTTTTCGTAGGAGCGAGCTTGCTCGCGAACAGGCTCCCGGTTGTTTCGGCGTCAGGCTGCGCTCCGCACCCTCTCCCCAGCCCTCTCCCTGAAGGGAGAGGGGGCTAGTCCGTGCCGGCTGGGAGCATGGTTTTAGCCGGATACTTCAGGAGCTGCCGGCGAACTCAGGAGTATCCGAGCATACCGATCGGTCCCCTCTCCCTTCAGGGAGAGGGCTGGGGAGAGGGTTGCGGAGTCAACCCAACACACCGCACCCGCCGGGAGGCACTGTTCGCGAGCAAGCTCGCTCCTACAAAAGCCTCCACCCAACACCGTCCCCACCCTCCAGGGTTATCATGCCCATTTCCCCCGGAGGACCACCCATGCGCTGGCAACCGCATATCACAGTCGCAACCATCGTCGAGGATCAGGGCCGCTTCCTGCTGGTGGAGGAAACCTCCCACGGCAAGGCCGTGCTGAACCAGCCCGCCGGCCACCTGGAGGCCGACGAGAGCCTGCTGCAGGCCGCCGTGCGCGAAACCCTCGAGGAAACCGGCTGGGAAGTCGAACTGACCGCGGTCACCGGCATCTACCTCTATACCGCGCCGAGCAACGGCGTCACCTACCAGCGCGTGTGCTTCGCCGCCCGCCCGCTGCGGCATCGCCCGGAGCTGCCGCTGGACGACGGCATCATCGGCCCGCGCTGGCTGACCCGCGAGGAGCTGGAAGCCCGCAAGGACAGCTGGCGCAGCCACCTGGTAGCGCGCTGCATCGACGACTACCTGGCCGGCGGACGCTTCCCCCTGGCACTGATCCGCGATGCCGAACTGCCCGTGCCGAACCCGGCCTGATAGAATCCCGCTTTTGCACCGAAGCCCGCGATAGCCTGCCATGTCCGATTCCAGCCCCACCTCCCCCGTCCAGCCCGGCAAGGGCCGCGTCATCGTCGGCATGTCCGGCGGCGTGGACTCCTCGGTTTCCGCCCTCCTGCTCAAGGAGCAGGGCTACGAGGTGGAAGGCCTGTTCATGAAGAACTGGGAAGAGGACGACGGCACCGAGTACTGCACAGCCATGACCGACCTGGCGGACGCCCAGGCCGTCTGCGACCGCATCGGCATCAGGCTGCACACTGCCAACTTCGCCGCCGAGTACTGGGACAACGTCTTCGAGTACTTCCTCGCCGAGTACAAGGCCGGGCGCACGCCGAACCCGGACATCCTGTGCAACCGCGAGATCAAGTTCAAAGCCTTCCTCGACTACGCCCTGGCCCTGGGCGCCGACCTGATCGCCACCGGCCACTACGTGCGCCGCCGCGACATCGACGGCCGCACCGAGCTGCTCAAGGGCCTGGACCCGAACAAGGACCAGAGCTACTTCCTCCACGCCGTGGGCGGCGAGCAGATCGCCCGCACGCTGTTCCCGGTGGGCGAGCTGGAGAAGCCGGAAGTGCGCGCCATCGCCGAGAAATACGGCCTGGCCACGGCGAAGAAGAAGGACTCCACCGGCATCTGCTTCATCGGCGAGCGGCGCTTCAGCGACTTCCTCAAGCAGTACCTGCCGGCGCAGCCGGGCGATATCGAGACCACCGGCGGCACCGTCATCGGCCGCCACGCCGGGCTGATGTACCACACCATCGGCCAGCGCCAGGGCCTGGGCATCGGCGGCATGAAGAACGCCGACGACAGCCCCTGGTACGTACTGGAGAAGGACCTGGCGCGCAACGTGCTGGTCGTCGGCCAGGGCAACGACCACCCCTGGCTGTTCTCCCGCGCCCTGCACGCCTCCAGCATCTTCTGGGTGAACCCGCTGGAGCTGCCCGAGCCGCGCGCATTGCGCGCCAAGGTGCGCTACCGCCAGGCCGACCAGGACTGCCTGCTGGAGCGCACCGCCGACGGCTACCGCGCGGTGTTCGACGAGCCGCAGCGCGCCGTCACCCCGGGCCAGTCCGTGGTGTTCTACGACGGCGAGGTGTGCCTGGGCGGTGGCGTGATCGAATCGGCCGAGCCGGCCTACCCCAAGGAGCGTGCATGAGCGAGTTGCGCGACCAACTGATCGCCCTCGCCGGCGTCTTCGAAGCCGCCGCCCTGGTGGACCGCCTGGCCCGCACCGGGCAGATTCCCGAAGCCCCGCTGGGCTGCATGCTCGGCAGCCTGCTGGTGCGCGAGCCGAAGACCACCCTGGACGTGTTCGGCGGCGACATCCACAACCTGCGCGAGGGCTTCCGCGCCCTGGCCAGCGCCCTGGAGCGCGACCCCAACAGCCTGCAGCGCGAACCGCTGCGCTACGCGCTGTCGCTGATCGGCCTGGAGCGCCAGTTGGCCAAGCGCGACGACATGCTCGACCTGATCGGCTCGCGCCTGGACCAGGTGCAGCAGCAGGTGCAGCACTTCGGCCTGGTCCACGAGAACGTCATCGCCTCCTGCGCCGGCCTCTACCAGGACACCCTGAGCACCTTCCGCCAGCGCATCCAGGTGCACGGCGACATGCGCTACCTGCAGATCAACGCCAACGCCGCGCGCATCCGCGCCCTGCTGCTGGCCGGCATCCGCTCGGCGCGCCTGTGGCGGCAGCTGGGCGGCAACCGCTGGCAAATGGTGTTCAGCCGGCGCAAGCTGCTGGGCGAACTGCGCCCGATCCTGCGCGGCGCCGACTGAAGCCGCCGGGGCGCCCGCACGGGCGCCTTCCGTATGGCAGCAAGTACGGGCGAAGGCGCGCCCATTCGTATATGATGTGCGCCCTTTTCGTTGACCGACAGCCACGAGAACGCCCCATGCAGCTTTCCTCCCTTACCGCGGTTTCCCCCGTCGACGGCCGCTACGGCAGCAAGACCAGCGCCCTGCGTCCGATCTTCAGCGAATACGGCCTGATCCGTTTCCGCGTCCTGGTGGAGGTCCGCTGGCTGCAGCGCCTCGCGGCGCACGCCGGCATCCCCGAGGTCGCGCCCTTCTCCGGCGAAGCCAACGCCCTGCTCGACAAGCTGGCCGAGGACTTCCAGCTGGAGCACGCGCAGCGCATCAAGGAAATCGAGCGCACCACCAACCACGACGTCAAGGCCGTGGAGTACCTGCTCAAGGAGCAGGCCGCCAAGCTGCCGGAACTGGCCAAGGTCAGCGAGTTCATCCACTTCGCCTGCACCAGCGAGGACATCAACAACCTGTCCCACGCCCTGATGCTGCGCGAAGGCCGCGACCAGGTGCTGCTGCCGCTGATGCGCCGGATCGCCGAGTCGATCCGCGAGCTGGCGGTCCAGTTCGCCGACGTCCCCATGCTCTCGCGCACCCACGGCCAGCCGGCCTCGCCGACCACCCTGGGCAAGGAACTGGCCAACGTGGTCTACCGCCTGGAGCGGCAGATCAAGCAGGTCGCCGAAGTCGAACTGCTGGGCAAGATCAACGGCGCGGTGGGCAACTACAACGCCCACCTGTCGGCCTACCCGCAGGTGGACTGGGAAGCCAACGCCCGCGAGTTCATCGTCCATGACCTCGGCCTGGCCTGGAACCCCTACACCACCCAGATCGAGCCGCACGACTACATCGCCGAGCTGTTCGACGCCATCGCCCGCTTCAACACCATCCTCATCGACTTCGACCGCGACGTCTGGGGCTACATCTCCCTGGGCTACTTCAAGCAGAAGACCGTGGCCGGCGAGATCGGCTCCTCGACCATGCCGCACAAGGTCAACCCGATCGACTTCGAGAACTCCGAGGGCAACCTGGGCATCGCCAACGCGATCTTCCAGCACCTGGCCAGCAAGCTGCCGATCTCCCGCTGGCAGCGCGACCTGACCGACTCCACCGTGCTGCGCAACCTCGGCGTCGGCTTCGCCCACAGCGTCATCGCCTACGAAGCCAGCCTCAAGGGCATCGGCAAGCTGGAGCTGAACGCCGCGCGCATCGCCGAAGACCTGGACGCCTGCTGGGAGGTCCTGGCCGAGCCGGTGCAGACCGTGATGCGCCGCTACGGCATCGAGAACCCCTACGAGAAGCTCAAGGAGCTGACCCGCGGCAAAGGCATCAGCGCCGAGGCCCTGCAGGTGTTCATCGACGGCCTCGACATGCCCGCCGAAGCCAAGGCCGAGCTGAGGAAGCTGACCCCGGCGAATTACATCGGCAACGCCGCCGCCCAGGCCAAGCGCATCTGACATGCGCTGAACATTTGCACGCCCGGCTGTGCCGGGCGTTTTTGTTTCAAGGACTTACATATGAATCCTGCTATTCCTCTTCAGCTCCTGGGCGGCATCAGCGCCGATGAATTCCTCCGCGACTACTGGCAGAAGAAACCCCTGCTGGTGCGCCAGGCCATCCCCGGTTTCGAAAGCCCGCTGGAGGCCGACGAACTGGCCGGCCTGTCCCTGGAAGACAGCGTCGAGTCGCGCATCATCCTCGAACACGGCAAGACGCCCTGGGAAATGCGCCGCGGCCCCTTCAGCGAGGACACCTACAAGGAACTGCCCGAGCGCGACTGGACCCTCCTGGTGCAGGCCGTCGACCAGTTCGTGCCGGAGGTCGCCGAACTGCTGGAGCACTTCAAGTTCCTGCCCAGCTGGCGCATCGACGACGTGATGATCAGCTATGCCGCGCCAGGCGGCGGCGTAGGGCCGCACTTCGACAACTACGACGTGTTCCTGCTGCAGGGCCATGGCCGCCGCCGCTGGAAGATCGGCCAGCTGTGCGATGCCGACAGCCCGATGCTGCAGCACGCCGACCTGCGCATCCTGGCCGACTTCCAGCAGAGCGACGAATGGGTGCTGGAACCCGGCGACATGCTCTACCTGCCGCCGCGCGTGGCCCACTACGGCATCGCCGAGGACGAGTGCATGACCTACTCGGTGGGCTTCCGCGCGCCCAGCGCCGCCGAAGTGCTGACCCACTTCACCGACTTCCTCGCCCAGTTCCTCTCCGACGAGGAGCGCTACACCGATGCCGGCATGGCCGCGGTGAAGAGCGGCGAGGACCAGCACAAGATCCAGCGCGACGCCCTCGACCGCCTGAAGAACCTGCTGCAGGAGCACATGAGCGACGAACGCCTGCTGCTCACCTGGTTCGGCCAGTTCATGACCGAGCCGCGCTACCCGGAACTGGTGGCCGGCGAGGAAATCGACGACGCGGACCTGCGCCAAGCCCTCGAGGACGGCGCCGTGCTGGTGCGCAACCCCAGCGCGCGCCTGGCCTGGAGCGAAGTGGACGTCGGCCTGCTGCTGTTCTCCAGCGGCCAGAGCGTGGTTCTGCCCAAGACCATGGAGCCGCTGCTCAAACTGGTCTGCTCGGCGGACGCACTGCACAGCGACAACCTCGGCCAATGGCTGGGCGATGAGGATGGGCGTAAGCTGTTGGCAGAATTGGTCAAACAGGGCAGTTTGGAGTTTGCCGATGAGTAACAAGATCAGGGTTCGCCTGGCCGACTGGCAGAAGGACAATGCCGACCTGCGGCGCATCCGCGAGGCGGTCTTCATCGCAGAGCAATCGGTGCCGCCGGAACTGGAATGGGACGCCGAGGATGCGGAAGCCGTGCACTTCCTCGCCTTCGAGGGGGACTACGCGATCGGCACGGCGCGCCTGCTGCCCGACGGCCACATCGGCCGGGTGTCGGTACTCAGGGACTGGCGCGGGCTGAAGGTCGGCGACCTGCTGATGCGCGCCGCCATCGAGGAAGCCGAGCGCCGCCAGCTCAAGCGCCAGCTGCTGACCGCCCAGGTCTACGCCATCCCCTTCTACGAGCG
This sequence comes from Pseudomonas sp. JH-2, assembly GCF_036231725.1. Classification (NCBI taxonomy): domain Bacteria; kingdom Pseudomonadati; phylum Pseudomonadota; class Gammaproteobacteria; order Pseudomonadales; family Pseudomonadaceae; genus Pseudomonas; species Pseudomonas sp. JH-2. The sequence continues at coordinate 29,055 of NZ_JAZAQP010000047.1, forward strand.
GCTAGGCTTCAAGGTGGCCAGCGGCGAATTCCTCGAAGCCGGCCTGCCCCACGTCGACATGGTGCGCGAAAGCGCCTGAGGAAACCGCGATGAAAGACGCCCCGGAACCTGAAGGCATCGACTTCCATTCCCCGGGGCGTTTTACCGTGCACAACCCGGAACCCGAGCTGCCGGCCTCCCGCCCCTGGGAGCCGGCGCCCTTCCGCCTCGGCGACGACAGCGGCCTGCAGCGTTTCGGCGAACCCGAAGCGGCCCGCGCCCACGCCCTGGCGCTGATGCAGCAGGCCCAGCGCAACCTGTGCCTGTACAGCCCGGACCTGGAAGCCTGGCTGTACAACCACAGCAGCATCCAGCAGGCCTGCACCCGCCTGCTGCTGCGCCACCCGCAGAACCGCCTGCGCATCCTCCTGCGCGACAGCACCCGCCCGGTCAAGGAAGGCCACCGCCTGCTCAACCTCAGCCGGCGCCTGTCCAGCAACCTGCACATCCGCCTGCTCAACCCGGACTACCCCAGCCCGGAACAGGCTTTCCTGCTCGCCGACCAGCTCGGCCTGCTGCTGCGAACCGAACCGGCGCTGCCCGCCGGCCACGCCCACTACAACGACCCCGGCCGCGTCCGCCAGTTGCAGGCGCAGTTCGACCAGGCCTGGGACACCAGCCGGTCCGACCCGAACCTGCGGAGCTTCCTGTTGTGAGCCATCACCGAACCGCCCTGCTCCTCGCCTGCGCCATCAGCCTGGCCGCCCAGGCCGCGCCGCGCACCGAGATCCTGCCGCTGAGCTACCGCACCGCCGACGAAATACTGCCGGTGGCCCAGCAGGTCCTGGGCAACGAAGGCCGGGTGACCGCCTACGGCAACCAGTTGGTGGTCAACGCCGAGCCGGCGAAGATCCGCGAACTGCAGCAGGTGCTGGAGCAACTGGACACCCGCCCCCACCGCCTGCTGATCAGCGTCGACACCAGCGACTCCAGCCAGCGCAGCCGCAGCGGCTACTCGGTGAACGGCTCGGCCAGCGTCGGCAACGTCGAGATCCAGAGCGGCCGCGGCGAGGTCCACGGCCGCGACCAGGTGCGCATCATCGACAGCTCCACCGCCAGCCGCAGCGGCGGCGTGCAGCAGGTCCAGACCACCGAGGGCTCGCCGGCGCTGATCCAGGTCGGCCAGAGCCAGCCGGTGTACAACGTCGGCGTCGGCCCCTACGGCCAGGTCTACAGCCAGACCGAGTACCGCGACGCCAACCGCGGCATGTACGTGACCGCCACCCTCAGCGGCAACATCGTCCACATCGACCTGGACACCCGCAACGACCGCTTCAACAACAGCGCCCCCGGCGCCATGGACACCGCCGGCACCAGCACCCGCCTCAGCGGCCGCCTCGGCGAGTGGATCGAGGTGGGCGGCACCAGCGAAAACAGCCGTAGCGACCAGGGCGGCCTGACGCGCAACTACAGCACCCAGGGGCGCAGCGACAGTAGCCTGCGGGTGAAGGTCGAAGTGCTCGACTGAGCCTTCCGGAGGTGACCGGGGAGTCCTCCTTAGACCTTCGTGTAGTAGTCCAAAAAAAACACTACAAAACGTTTGACGAACGATTGTTCGAAAGGCATGATGGCCTCGCTCCCGCTAACCAGGGGCCCTGAACCGGGCCTCCGGGCCGAGGCCACAGCCCACTCGTTGTGCCGGTCCGTGTTGTTACAGCCCACAAGGCGAAATGACGAGGTTGCGACTGGCAAGAAGTTGTCCTGAGGGACGGGGAAGCAAAGAACGTATCAGCAAGATGGTCGAATGCAGCCATTCGCCCTCGCCCAACGGCAGCCACGAGCCGGCAAGCGATCCCGAATGCCATCGCTGCGATCATCTACCTGTTCGCCCGCTCCACCCCCTCTCCCTCTGCGTCAATCCTTCCAGTCGTCATTTCGCCATCTGCGGCGAGCAACCCGCTCCACTACCGTGACTACACACAGGTCTGGCGTGGGAAGTCGGTGCTCAACCAACACATTTTTTGAAGGATTGTTGACCATGTCCGCATATCAGAACGACATCAAGGCCGTTGCCGCCCTGAAAGAGAAGTTCGGCAGCAGCTGGAGCGCTATCAACCCCGAGTCCGTCGCCCGTATGCGCGCCCAGAACCGCTTCAAGACTGGGCTGGACATCGCCAAGTACACCGCGGCCATCATGCGCAAGGACATGGCCGAGTACGACGCCGACGCTTCCGTCTACACCCAGTCGCTGGGTTGCTGGCACGGCTTCATCGGTCAGCAGAAGCTGATCTCCATCAAGAAGCACCTGAAGACCACCAACAAGCGCTACCTCTACCTGTCCGGCTGGATGGTCGCCGCGCTGCGTTCGGACTTCGGCCCGCTGCCCGACCAGTCCATGCACGAGAAGACCGCGGTTTCCGGCCTGATCGAAGAGCTCTACACCTTCCTGCGCCAGGCTGACGCCCGCGAACTGGACCTGCTCTTCACCGCCCTGGACGCCGCCCGCGAAGCCGGCGACAAGGCCAAGCATGAAGAAATCCAGAACCAGATCGACAACTACGAAACCCACGTGGTACCGATCATCGCCGACATCGACGCCGGCTTCGGCAACCCGGAAGCCACCTACCTGCTGGCCAAGAAAATGATCGAGGCCGGTGCCTGCTGCATCCAGATCGAGAACCAGGTTTCCGACGAGAAGCAGTGCGGCCACCAGGACGGTAAAGTGACCGTTCCGCACGAAGATTTCCTCGCCAAGATCAACGCGGTTCGCTACGCCTTCCTCGAGCTGGGCGTGGACGATGGCGTGATCGTCGCCCGTACCGACTCCCTGGGTGCCGGCCTGACCAAGCAGATCGCCGTGACCAAGCAACCGGGCGACCTGGGCGACCAGTACAACTCCTTCCTCGACTGCGACGAAATCAGCGCCGCCGAGCTGCAGAACGGCGACGTGGTGATCAACCGCGGCGGCAAGCTGCTGCGTCCCAAGCGCCTGCCGTCCAACCTGTTCCAGTTCCGCAAGGGCACCGGCGAAGACCGTTGCGTGCTGGACTGCATCACCTCGCTGCAGAACGGCGCCGACCTGCTGTGGATCGAAACCGAGAAGCCGCACGTTGGCCAGATCAAGGGCATGGTTGACCGCATCCGCGAAGTCATCCCGAACGCCAAGCTGGTGTACAACAACAGCCCGTCGTTCAACTGGACCCTGAACTTCCGCCAGCAGGTGTTCGATGCGTTCGTCGCCGAAGGCAAGGACGTTTCCGCCTACGACCGCGCCAAGCTGATGAGCGTCGAGTACGACGAGACCGAGCTGGCCCAGATCGCCGACGAGAAGATCCGCACCTTCCAGCGCGACGGCTCGGCCCACGCCGGCATCTTCCACCACCTGATCACGCTGCCGACCTACCACACCGCGGCCCTGTCCACCGACAACCTGGCCAAGGGCTACTTCGCCGACCAGGGCATGCTGGCCTACGTGAAGGGCGTGCAGCGTCAGGAAATCCGCCAGGGCATCGCCTGCGTCAAGCACCAGAACATGGCCGGCTCCGACATCGGCGACAACCACAAGGAGTACTTCGCTGGCGAAGCCGCTCTGAAGGCCTCGGGCAAAGACAACACCATGAACCAGTTCCACTAAGGACAGGTTCATCCGGTCCCTCGGGGCCGGGATGCGGCCCGGCCGCAAAGGTGTAGCTCCAGAAAAACGCCGTTCCCCCAGGGGAACGGCGTTTTTTCATGTCCGGCGCGCGAATCGCGGGCAGGGCCCGCTCCTACAGTTGCCGTGAGGCATGGCATCCCCCCCTTTTTCCGCAATAGCCGGACGTCCAGGCGCGTTTCGCGGATGAGATCCGCTCCTCCCCCCCTACCCCACCATCCCCCGTAGGAGCGCGCCCTGCGCGCGAAATCGCGGACGGAGTCCGCTCCTACGGGCCCGCCGTGAGGCACGGCGCGTCCTGCGCGCCATACGCGCCCCACCCCGCAACGGCTCATTGGGAAATTCCCGACGACAATTGACGCCCATAAACCCATAAAACGGCCGACAATAAAAAGTACGACGCCTATATGTAGTAAAGTTACGGATAAACGACACCGCGAATGATAATATTTATCATTTATAGAGCAACAGAAATACTTTCTTCTTATCTGCAAAAGTGCCATTCGACCAAAGCCTCACCCGCGCCAGCCCAGGCGCGGAGCGGCCTGCAGCCGCGGGCCGGACAAAAATGCAAAAGGCTTTTGCCGGATTTGGAAGCATCTGTTTGTGTTAGAAAAATTTACTTGCCGGAGGCTTTGGGCATAAAATTGGAAAGATCACTCGAACCCTTAGCTCGCTATCTTGAGCCCTAGGTTCATGCAGACGGGCAAATGCCCGGAATCCAAGACCACCGCTAATTTTTGTAGGAAGGAGTATCGGCATGCCCAACCCAGCTGAACTTGCAGCTCAACACTGGGGACTCGCCGCCTTCCTTCTAGGCGTGGTCGGCCTGCTGGCCTTCATGCTAGGGGTTTCCTCGCTGCTGGGCAGCAAGGCATTTGGTCGCAGCAAGAACGAGCCCTTCGAATCCGGCATCGTTCCCACCGGCAGCGCACGCCTGCGCCTGTCGGCAAAATTCTATCTGGTCGCGATGCTCTTCGTGATCTTCGACGTCGAAGCCCTCTTCCTCTTCGCCTGGTCCGTGTCCGTCCGTGAAAGCGGTTGGGCCGGTCTGGTCGAGGCCACCATTTTCATTGCAATTCTGTTGGCAGGTCTTGTCTATCTATGGCGGGTCGGCGCGCTCGATTGGGCGCCGGCGGCTCGTCGCGAGCGGCAGGCGAAGCTAAAACAATGAGGCTTTGGCGATGCAATACAAACTTACCCGGATCGACCCCGATGCGGCCAACGATCAGTACCCGATCGGCCAGCGCGAAACGGTAGACGACCCCCTCGTAGAGGGGCAGGTCCACAAGAACATCTTCATGGGCAAGCTCGAGGATGTTCTCAACGGCGCCGTCAACTGGGGTCGCAAGAACTCGCTGTGGCCCTACAACTTCGGCCTGTCCTGCTGCTACGTGGAGATGACCACGGCGTTCACCGCGCCCCACGACATCGCCCGCTTCGGCGCCGAAGTGATTCGTGCGTCGCCGCGCCAGGCGGACTTCATGGTCATCGCCGGCACCTGCTTCATCAAGATGGCCCCGGTCATCCAGCGCCTGTACGAGCAGATGCTGGAACCCAAGTGGGTGATCTCCATGGGCTCGTGCGCCAACTCCGGCGGCATGTACGACATCTACTCGGTGGTCCAGGGGGTCGACAAGTTCCTCCCCGTGGACGTCTACATCCCCGGCTGCCCGCCCCGCCCCGAGGCGTTCCTGCAAGGCCTGATGCTGCTGCAGGAATCCATCGGCCAGGAGCGTCGCCCGTTGTCCTGGGTGGTTGGCGATCAAGGCATCTACCGTGCCGAAATGCCTGCCCAGAAGGACCTCAAGCGCGAACAGCGCATTGCGGTCACCAACCTGCGCAGCCCCGACGAAGTGTGAAGCGGACCTCCACGAGAGGCCCTTCTTCACTCCACCGTTGACCGATAGCGACCGAGACCATGACCGCAGACTCCGCTCTGTACATCCCGCCTTACAAGGCGGACGACCAAGACATAGTCGTCGAACTGAATTCCCGCTTTGGCGCCGAGACCTTCACCGTCCAGGCCACCCGCACCGGCATGCCGGTCCTGTGGGTGAGCCGCGAGAAGCTGATCGACGTCCTCACCTTCCTGCGCAACGTACCCAAGCCCTACGTGATGCTCTACGACCTCCACGGGGTCGACGAGCGCCTGCGCACCCACCGTCGCGGCCTGCCGGGCGCCGACTTCAGCGTGTTCTACCACCTGATGTCGCTCGAGCGTAACAGTGACGTGATGATCAAGGTGGCCTTGTCCGAAGGCGACCTCAACCTGCCCACCGCCACCCGTATCTGGCCGAACGCCAACTGGTACGAGCGTGAGGTCTGGGACATGTACGGCATCCACTTCAACGGCCATCCGCACCTGGTCCGTATGCTGATGCCGCCGACCTGGCAGGGCCACCCGCTGCGCAAGGACTACCCGGCGCGCGCCACCGAGTTCGACCCCTACTCCCTCTCCGTCGCCAAGCAGGAGCTGGAGCAGGAGGCCCTGCGCTTCAAGCCCGAGGACTGGGGCATGAAGCGCCACGGCGAGAACGAGGACTTCATGTTCCTCAACCTCGGCCCGAACCACCCGTCCGCCCACGGTGCCTTCCGCATCATCCTGCAGCTCGACGGCGAGGAAATCCTCGACTGCGTGCCGGAGATCGGCTACCACCACCGCGGCGCCGAGAAGATGGCCGAGCGCCAGTCCTGGCACAGCTTCATCCCCTACACCGACCGCATCGACTACCTCGGCGGGGTGATGAACAACCTGCCGTACGTGCTCTCGGTGGAGAAGCTCGCCGGCATCAAGGTGCCGCAGCGCGTCGACGTCATCCGCATCATGATGTCGGAGTTCTTCCGCATCCTGAACCACCTGCTGTACCTGGGCACCTACATCCAGGACGTGGGCGCCATGACCCCGGTGTTCTTCACCTTCACCGACCGCCAGCGCGCCTACAAGGTGGTCGAGGCCATCACCGGCTTCCGCCTGCACCCGGCCTGGTACCGCATCGGCGGCGTCGCCCACGACCTGCCGCGCGGCTGGGACAAGCTGGTCCGCGAATTCCTCGACTGGATGCCCAAGCGCCTCAACGAGTACGAGAAGGCCGCCCTGCAGAACAGCATCCTGCGCGGCCGTACCATCGGCGTTGCGCAGTACAACACCAAGGAAGCCCTCGAGTGGGGCACCACCGGCGCCGGCCTGCGCGCCACCGGTTGCGACTTCGACCTGCGCAAGGCCCGCCCCTACTCCGGCTACGAGAACTTCGAGTTCGAAGTGCCGCTGGCGGCCAACGGCGACGCCTACGACCGCTGCATGGTCAAGATGGGCGAGATGCGCCAGAGCCTGCGCATCATCGAGCAGTGCCTGAACAACATGCCCGAAGGCCCGTACAAGGCCGACCACCCGCTGACCACGCCGCCGCCCAAAGAGCGCACGCTGCAGCACATCGAGACGCTGATCACCCACTTCCTGCAGGTTTCCTGGGGCCCGGTCATGCCGGCCAACGAAGCCTTCCAGATGGTCGAAGCGACCAAGGGCATCAACAGCTACTACCTGACGAGCGATGGCAGCACCATGAGCTACCGGACCCGCATCCGCACGCCCAGCTTCGCGCACCTGCAACAGATTCCGTCGGTCATCAACGGCAGCATGATCGCCGACCTGATCGCCTATCTGGGCAGCATCGACTTCGTTATGGCTGACGTGGACCGCTGATCATGAGCACCATCATCCAGACTGACCGTTTCGCCCTGAGCGAAACCGAGCGCTCGGCCATCGAGCACGAACTGCACCACTACGAGGACTCCCGCGCGGCGTCCATCGAAGCCCTGAAGATCGTCCAGAAGGAACGTGGCTGGGTGCCGGACGGCGCCATCCCGGCGATCGCCGAGATCCTCGGCATCCCCGACAGCGACGTCGAGGGCGTGGCCACCTTCTACAGCCAGATCTTCCGCCAGCCGGTGGGCCGCCACATCATCCGCGTGTGCGACAGCATGGTCTGCTACATCGGCGGCCACGAGTCGGTGGTCGGCGAAATCCAGAAGCAGCTCGGCATCGGCCTCGGCCAGACCACCGCCGATGGCCGCTTCACCCTGCTGCCGGTGTGCTGCCTGGGCAACTGCGACAAGGCCCCGGCGCTGATGATCGACGACGATACCCACGGCAACCTCGAGCCGTCGGCGGTCGCCAAACTGCTGGAGGCCTACGCATGACCGTCCTCACCTCCTACGGCACGCCCAACCGCACCGCGCGCGCCGCGGAAACCCACCCGCTGACCTGGCGCCTGCGTGACGACGGCGCCCCGGTCTGGCTGGAGGAATACCAGGCCAAGAACGGCTATGCCGCCGCGCGCAAGGCGCTGGCCGAGATGGCCGCCGACGACATCGTCCAGACCGTCAAGGACTCCGGCCTCAAGGGCCGCGGCGGTGCGGGCTTCCCCACCGGCGTGAAGTGGGGCCTGATGCCCAAGGACGAATCCCTCAACATCCGCTACCTGCTGTGCAACGCGGACGAGATGGAGCCCAACACCTGGAAGGACCGCATGCTCATGGAGCAGCTGCCGCACCTGCTGGTGGAAGGCATGCTGATCTCCGCGCGGGCGCTGAAGGCCTACCGCGGCTACATCTTCCTGCGTGGCGAGTACGTCGACGCGGCGCGCAACCTCAACCGCGCCATCGACGAAGCCAAGGCCGCGGGCCTGCTGGGCAAGAACATCCTCGGCAGCGGCTTCGACTTCGAGCTGTTCGTCCACACCGGCGCCGGCCGCTACATCTGCGGCGAAGAAACCGCGCTGATCAACTCCCTGGAAGGCCGCCGCGCCAACCCGCGCTCCAAGCCGCCGTTCCCGGCCGCCGTCGGCGTGTGGGGCAAACCCACCTGCGTCAACAACGTCGAGACCCTGTGCAACGTCCCGGCCATCGTCGCCAACGGCGTCGAGTGGTACAAGGGCCTGGCGCGCCCGGGCAGCGAAGACATGGGCACCAAGCTCATGGGCTTCTCCGGCAAGGTGCAGAACCCCGGCATCTGGGAACTGCCCTTCGGCATCCCGGTGCGCGAGGTCTTCGAGGACTACGCCGGCGGCATGCGCGAGGGCTACAAGCTCAAGGCCTGGCAGCCCGGCGGCGCCGGCACCGGCTTCCTGCTCCCCGAGCACCTGGACGCCCTGTTCTACGCCGGCGGCATCGCCAAGGTCGGCACCCGCATGGGCACCGGCCTGGCCATGGCGGTGGACGACAGCATCAACATGGTCTCGCTGCTGCGCAACATGGAAGAGTTCTTCGCCCGCGAGTCGTGCGGCTGGTGCACCCCGTGCCGCGACGGCCTGCCGTGGAGCGTGAAGCTCCTGCGCGCGCTGGAACGTGGCGAAGGCCAGCCCGGCGACCTCGAGACCCTCGAGCAGCTGGTCAACTTCCTCGGCCCCGGCAAGACCTTCTGCGCCCACGCACCGGGCGCCGTCGAACCGCTGGGCAGTGCCTTGAAATATTTCCGTCCCGAGTTCGAAGCGGGCGTCTCCCGCCAGGCTCAGGCCGCGCCGCAACCGCAACGCGTCGGCGCGTAAAGCTTTGGATGCCGGGCCCGCGGGCCCGGCGATGTTCCGTCGTAGCGCCGCGGCTCGCCGCCGGCCCGACGGAGCCGTGATTTCCCTTAGCCAAGCCCGCTGACAACGGGCCAACGAAGAACTTGAACCATGGCCACTATCCACGTAGACGGCAAGACGTTAGAAGTCGATGGGGCGGACAACCTGTTGCAGGCCTGCCTGTCCCTCGGACTCGACATCCCCTACTTCTGCTGGCACCCGGCGCTCGGTAGCGTCGGCGCCTGCCGGCAGTGCGCGGTCAAGCAGTACACCGACGAGAACGACAAGCGTGGTCGCCTCGTCATGTCCTGCATGACCCCCGCCACCGACAACACCTGGATCTCCATCGAGGACGAGGAGGCCAAGGCCTTCCGCGAAAGCGTCGTCGAATGGCTGATGACCAACCACCCGCACGACTGCCCGGTGTGCGAGGAAGGCGGCCACTGCCACCTGCAGGACATGACGGTGATGACCGGCCACAACAAGCGCCGGTACCGCTTCACCAAGCGCACCCACCAGAACCAGGAGCTCGGCCCGTTCATCGCCCACGAGATGAACCGCTGCATCGCCTGCTACCGCTGCGTGCGCTACTACAAGGACTACGCCGGCGGCACCGACCTGGGCGTCTACGGCGCGCACGACAACGTGTACTTCGGCCGCATCGAGGACGGCGTGCTGGAGAGCGAGTTCTCCGGCAACCTGACCGAGGTCTGCCCGACCGGCGTGTTCACCGACAAGACCCACTCAGAGCGCTACAACCGCAAGTGGGACATGCAGTTCGCCCCGAGCATCTGCCATGGCTGCTCCAGCGGCTGCAACATCAGCCCCGGTGAGCGCTACGGCGAGATCCGCCGCATCGAGAACCGCTACAACGGCTCGGTGAACCACTACTTCCTCTGCGACCGCGGCCGCTTCGGCTACGGCTACGTCAACCGCGAGGACCGCCCGCGCCAACCGATGCTGGTGCTGAGCAAGCAGAAGCTGAGCCTGGACGGCGCCCTCGACCAGTCCGCCGCCCTGCTCAAGGGCCGCAAGGTGATCGGCATCGGCTCGCCGCGCGCCAGCCTGGAAAGCAACTACGCGCTGTCCGAGCTGGTCGGCGCCGGCAACTTCTACAGCGGCATCGCCGCCGACGAGCTGCAGCGCCTGCGCCTGGTGCTCAAGGTCATGCAGGACGGCCCGCTGCCCTCCCCCACCATCCGCGACATGGAAGACCATGACGCGGTCTTCGTGCTCGGCGAGGACCTGACCCAGACCGCCGCCCGCATCGCCCTGGCCCTGCGCCAGTCGGTGAAGGGCAAGGGCGAGGACATGGCCGCCGCGATGAAGATCCAGCCGTGGCTCGACGCCGCGGTGAAGACCATCGCCCAGCACGAGAAGAACCCGCTGTTCATCGCCAGCCTGGCCGAGACCCGCCTGGACGACGTCGCCGCCGAGTGCGTGCACGCCGCCCCCGAGGACCTGGCCCGCCTGGGCTTCGCCGTGGCCCATGCGATCGACCCGAGCGCCCCGGCCGTGGCCGGCCTGGAGCCCGAGGCGCAGGCCCTGGCCCAGCGCATCGCCGACGCCCTGGTGGCCGCCAAGCGCCCGCTGGTGGTATCCGGCGTATCGCTGCGCAGCAACGCCCTGATCGAAGCCGCGGCGAACATCGCCAGCGCCCTGAAGCAGCGCGAGAAGAACGGCTCGCTGAGCCTGGTGGTCCCGGAAGCCAACAGCCTGGGCCTGGCCCTCTTCGGCGGCGAATCCGTCGAAGCCGCGCTGGAACAGCTGACCTCCGGCGCCGCCGACGCCGTGGTGGTGCTGGAGAACGACCTGTACCGCCGCGCCGACGCCGCCAAGGTGGACGCCGCCCTGGCCGCCGCCAGGCTGGTGATCGTCGCCGACCACCAGAGCACCGCGACCGCCGCCAAGGCGCACATCGTCCTGCCGGCCGCCAGCTTCGCCGAGGGCGACGGCACCCTGGTCAGCCAGGAAGGCCGCGCCCAGCGCTTCTTCCAGGTGTTCGACCCGACCTACTACAACGCCGACAACCTGGTCCGCGAAGGCTGGCGCTGGCTGCACGCCCTGCACAGCACCCTCGAGGGCAAGCACGTCGACTGGACGCAGCTGGACCACGTGATCGACGCCGTGGTCGCCGCCAAGCCGCAACTGGCCGGCATCCGCGACGCCGCGCCGAACGCCGCGTTCCGCATCAAGGGCCTGAAGCTGGCGCGCGAGCCGCACCGCTACTCCGGGCGTACCGCCATGCGCGCCAACATCAACGTCAGCGAGCCGCGCACGCCGCAGGACATCGACAGCGCGTTCGCCTTCTCCATGGAAGGCTACTCCGGCAGCACCGAGCCGCGTCAGCAGATTCCCTTCGCCTGGTCCCCGGGCTGGAACTCGCCGCAGGCCTGGAACAAGTTCCAGGACGAGGTCGGCGGCCACCTGCGCGCCGGTGACCCGGGCGTGCGCCTGATCGAGGCCAAGGGCGAGGCCCTGTGGTTCAGCGACGTACCGGCGCCGTTCCACACCCCGGCCAGCCAGTTCAAGGTGGTGCCCTTCTACCACCTGTTCGGCAGCGAGGAGAACAGCTCCCGCGCCGCCCCGGTGCAGGAACGCATCCCGGCGACCTACGTGGCCCTGGGCCGCGAGGAGGCCGAGCGCCTGGGCCTGGCCGAAGGCAAGCTGCTGCGCCTGAAGGTCGCCGGCCACGAGCTGCGCCTGCCGCTGCGCATCAGCGAAGAGCTGGGCGCGGGCCTGGTCGCCCTGCCGGCCGGCCTGGCCGGTATCCCCGCCGGTGTGTTCGGCGGTGTCGCTGAAGGTCTGCAGGAGGCTGCCCAATGAGCTGGCTGACACCCGCCATCGTCGACATCATCATCGAGGTCATCAAGGCCATCGTCATCCTGCTCGCCGTGGTCGTCTGCGGTGCGCTGCTGAGCTGGGTCGAGCGCCGCCTGCTGGGTCTCTGGCAGGACCGCTACGGTCCCAACCGGGTCGGCCCGTTCGGCGCCTTCCAGCTCGGCGCGGACATGATCAAGATGTTCTTCAAGGAAGACTGGACGCCGCCGTTCGCCGACAAGATGATCTTCACCCTCGCCCCGGTCATCGCCATGGGCGCGCTGCTGATCGCCTTCGTGATCATCCCGATCACCCCCACCTGGGGCGTCGCGGACCTGAACATCGGCATCCTGTTCTTCTTCGCCATGGCCGGCCTGACCGTGTACGCGGTGCTCTTCGCCGGCTGGTCGAGCAACAACAAGTTCGCCCTGCTCGGCAGCCTGCGCGCCTCGGCCCAGACCATCTCCTACGAGGTGTTCCTGGCCCTGTCGCTGATGGGCATCGTGGCCCAGGTCGGCTCGTTCAGCATGCGCGACATCGTCGAATACCAGGCCCAGCACCTGTGGTTCATCATTCCGCAGTTCTTCGGCTTCTGCACCTTCATCATCGCCGGCGTCGCCGTGACCCACCGTCACCCGTTCGACCAGCCCGAAGCCGAGCAGGAACTGGCCGACGGCTACCACATCGAGTACGCCGGGATGAAATGGGGCATGTTCTTCGTCGGCGAGTACATCGGCATCGTGCTGATCTCGGCGCTGCTGGTGACGCTGTTCTTCGGTGGCTGGCACGGCCCGTTCGGCCTGCTGCCGCAGATCCCGTTCATCTGGTTCGCCCTGAAGACCTCCTTCTTCATCATGCTGTTCATCCTGATCCGCGCCTCGCTGCCGCGCCCGCGCTATGACCAGGTGATGGCCTTCAGCTGGAAGGTCTGCCTTCCGCTGACCCTGATCAACCTGCTGGTGACCGGCGCCTGTGTGCTGGCCGCGGCCCAGTAAGGAGAACCACCATGATCAAAGAAATCCTGCACATCGTGCATGGCACCTACACCCAGCTGCGCAGCCTGGTGATGATCTTCGGCCATGCCTTCCGCAAGCGTGACACCCTGCAGTACCCGGAAGAGCCCGTGTACCTGCCGCCGCGCTACCGCGGCCGCATCGTCCTCACCCGCGACCCCGACGGCGAGGAACGCTGCGTGGCCTGCAACCTGTGCGCCGTGGCCTGCCCGGTCGGCTGCATCTCGCTGCAGAAGGCCGAGACCGACGACGGCCGCTGGTACCCCGAGTTCTTCCGCATCAACTTCTCCCGCTGCATCTTCTGCGGCCTGTGCGAGGAAGCCTGCCCGACCACCGCGATCCAGCTGACGCCGGATTTCGAGATGGGCGAGTTCAAGCGCCAGGACCTGGTGTACGAGAAGGAAGACCTGCTGATCTCCGGCCCCGGCAAGAACCCGGACTACAACTTCTACCGCGTCGCCGGCATGGCCATCGCCGGCAAGCCCAAGGGCAGCGCGCAGAACGAGGCCGAACCGATCAACGTCAAGAGCCTGCTGCCGTAAGGAGACGTCGCGTGGAATTCGCTTTCTACTTCGCCGCCGGCGTCGCCGTGCTGGCAACCCTGCGGGTCATCACCAACAGCAACCCGGTGCATGCCCTGCTCTACCTCATCGTTTCGCTGCTCGCCGTGTCGATGACCTTCTTCAGCCTCGGCGCCCCGTTCGCCGCGGCCCTGGAGATCATCGTCTACGCCGGCGCGATCATGGTGCTGTTCGTCTTCGTGGTGATGATGCTCAACCTGGGCCCGGCGATCGCCGAGCAGGAGCGCAAGTGGCTCAAGCCCGGGGTCTGGATCGGCCCGGGCGTGCTCTCCGCCGTCCTGCTGGTCGAACTGCTGCTGGTCCTGTCGCGCAACCCCAGCGGTGCCGGCATCGGCCACACCACCGTGGACGCCAAGGCCGTGGGCATCAGCCTGTTCGGCCCCTACCTGCTGGTCGTCGAACTGGCCTCGATGCTGCTGCTGGCGGCACTGGTCGCCGCCTTCCACCTCGGCCGCCACGACGCGAAGGAATAACACCATGAATGCAATCCCCCTGGAACACGGGCTGGCACTCTCCGGCGTGCTGTTCTGCCTCGGGCTGGCCGGCCTGATGGTCCGGCGCAACATCCTGTTCGTACTCATGAGCCTGGAAGTGATGATGAACGCCGCCGCGCTGGCCTTCGTGGTCGCCGGCAGCCGCTGGGGCCAACCCGACGGCCAGGTGATGTTCATCCTGGTGCTCAGCCTGGCCGCGGCCGAGGCGAGCATCGGTCTGGCGATCCTGCTGCAACTGTATCGCCGCTTCCATACCCTCGATGTCGACGCTGCCAGCGAGATGCGCGGATGAACCTGCTGCCCCTCACTTTCCTGTTCCCCCTGGTCGGCTTCCTGCTGCTGTCTTTCTCCCGCGGCAAGTGGTCGGAAAATCTCTCCGCGCTGGTCGGCGTCGGCTCGGTCGGCCTGTCCGCGCTATCCGCCTTCTGGGCGATCTGGAGCTTCCACAGCGCCCCGCCGGAAGGCGGCGCCTACACCCTGGTGCTCTGGCAGTGGATGAACGTCGACGGCTTCGCGCCGAACTTCGCCCTGTACCTGGACGGCCTGTCGGTCACCATGCTCGGCGTGGTCACCGGCGTCGGCTTCCTGATCCACCTGTTCGCCAGCTGGTACATGCGCGGTGAAGCCGGCTACTCGCGCTTCTTCGCCTACACCAACCTGTTCATCGCCAGCATGCTGTTCCTGGTGCTGGGCGACAACCTGCTGTTCCTGTACTTCGGCTGGGAAGGCGTGGGCCTGTGCTCCTACCTGCTGATCGGCTTCTACTACAGCCACGTACCGAACGGCAACGCGGCGCTGAAGGCCTTCATCGTCACCCGCGTGGGCGACGTGTTCATGGCCTTCGGCCTGTTCATCCTGTTCCAGCAGCTGGGCACCCTGAACATCCAGGAACTGCTGGTGCTGGCGCCGCAGCACTTCGCCCAGGGCGACCTGTGGGTGAGCCTGGCGGCCCTGGCGCTGCTCGGCGGCGCGGTCGGCAAGTCCGCCCAGCTGCCGCTGCAGACCTGGCTGGCGGATGCGATGGCCGGCCCCACCCCGGTTTCCGCACTGATCCACGCGGCGACCATGGTGACCGCGGGCGTGTACCTGATCGCCCGCTGCCACGGCATCTTCACCCTGGCTCCGAACGTGCTGGAACTGGTCGGCGTGGTCGGCGCCGTCACCCTGGTCCTGGCCGGCTTCGCCGCCCTGGTGCAGACCGACATCAAGCGCATCCTCGCCTACTCGACCATGAGCCAGATCGGCTACATGTTCCTGGCCCTGGGCGTCGGCGCCTGGGACGCGGCGATCTTCCACCTGATGACCCACGCCTTCTTCAAGGCCCTGCTGTTCCTCGCCTCCGGTGCGGTGATCGTCGCCTGCCACCACGAGCAGAACATCTTCAAGATGGGCGGCCTGTGGAAGAAGCTGCCGCTGGCCTACGCCAGCTTCATCGTCGGTGGTTCGGCCCTGGCCGCCCTGCCGCTGCTGACCGCCGGCTTCTACTCCAAGGACGAGATCCTCTGGGAAGCCTTCGCCAGCGGTCACCAGAACCTGCTGATCGCCGGCCTGGTGGGCGCCTTCCTGACCTCGATCTATACCTTCCGCCTGATCTTCATCGCCTTCCACGGCGAGCAGAAGACCGAGGCCCATGCCGGCCATGGCATCAGCCACTGGCTGCCGCTGTCGGTGCTGATCGTGCTGTCCACCTTCGTCGGCGCGCTGATCACCCCGCCGCTCTCCGGCGTGCTGCCGGAAAGCGCCGGCCATGCCGGCGGCGAAGCCCAGCACAGCCTGGAAATCGCCTCGGGCGCCATCGCCCTGGCCGGTATCCTGCTGGCCGGCCTGCTGTTCCTCGGCAAGCGCCGCTTCGTCAGCGCCCTGGCCAAGAGCGCACCGGGCCGCTTCTTCGGCACCTGGTGGTACCACGCCTGGGGCTTCGACTGGCTGTACGACAAGCTGTTCGTGAAACCCTACCTGCTGATCTGCCGCCTGCTCGGCCGCGACCCCATCGACCAGACCCTGGTCCTGGTGCCGCTGTCCGCCCGCGGTGGGCACACCCTTCTGAGCCTGACCGAGAACGGCCGCCTGCGCTGGTATGCCGCTTCCCTGGTCGGCGGCGCGGTGCTGCTGCTCGCGCTGCTACTGGCCTAACGCATTCACGAAAGAGATCGAGCCCGTCATGATTCTGCCCTGGCTAATCCTGATCCCCTTCATCGGCGGCTTCCTCTGCTGGATCGCCGAGTACACCAGCAAGACCCTGCCCCGCTGGGTCGCGCTGGGTTCCATGACCCTGACCCTGGCCCTGAGCCTGTGGCTGTGGCACACCGGCGACTTCCACCTGGCGCCCGCGCCGGGTAGCGAGCCGCAGTGGACCGCCCAGTTCCAGCTGCAATGGATCGAGCGCTTCGGCATCAGCGTGCACCTGGCCATCGACGGCCTGTCGCTGCTGATGGTCGCCCTCACCGGCCTGCTCGGCGTGCTGTCCGTACTGTGCTCGTGGAACGAGATCCAGCGCCGCATCGGCTTCTTCCACCTGAACCTGCTGTGGATCCTCGGTGGCGTGATCGGTGTGTTCCTCGCCGTCGACCTGTTCCTGTTCTTCTTCTTCTGGGAAATGATGCTGGTGCCGATGTACTTCCTCATCGCGCTCTGGGGCCATAGCTCGGACGACGGCAAGAAGACGCGCATCTACGCCGCCACCAAGTTCTTCATCTTCACCCAGGCCAGCGGCCTGGTGATGCTGGTGGCGATCCTCGGCCTGGTGTTCGTGCACTACAACAGCACCGGCGTGCTGACCTTCAACTACGCCGACCTGCTGAAGACGCAGATGAGCGAGCACGTCGAGTGGCTGCTGATGCTCGGCTTCTTCGTCGCCTTCGCGGTGAAGATGCCGGTGGTGCCGGTGCACTCCTGGCTGCCGGACGCCCACGCCCAGGCGCCGACCGCCGGTTCCGTGGACCTGGCGGGCATCCTGCTGAAGACCGCCGCCTACGGCCTGATCCGCTTCGCCCTGCCGCTGTTCCCCAACGCTTCGGCGGAGTTCGCCCCGATCGCCATGACGCTCGGCCTGATCGGCATCTTCTACGGCGCCCTGCTGTCCTTCGCGCAGACCGACATCAAGCGCCTGGTGGCCTACTCCAGCGTGTCGCACATGGGCTTCGTGATGATCGGCATCTACTCCGGCAGCCCGCAGGCGCTGCAGGGCGTGGTGGTGCAGATGATCGCCCACGGCCTGTCCGCCGCCGCGCTGTTCATCCTCTGCGGCCAGCTGTACGAGCGCCTGCACACCCGTGACATGCGCAAGATGGGCGGCCTGTGGTCGCGCATCCCGTACCTGCCGGCCGTGGCGCTGTTCTTCGCCACCGCGTCGCTGGGCCTGCCGGGTACCGGCAACTTCGTCGGCGAGTTCCTGATCCTGCTGGGCACCTTCAAGGTGGTGCCGGTGATCATCGTCATCGCCACCTTCGGCCTGGTGTTCGGATCGGTCTACTCGCTGATCATGATCCACCGCGCCTACTTCGGCCCGTCGAAGGCGGACACGCCGATCGCCGGCCTGAACGCCCGCGAACTGAGCATGGTGCTGGGCCTCGCCGCCCTGCTGGTCCTGCTCGGTGTCTACCCGCAGCCGGTCCTCGATACCTCCGCCGCCACCATGCATGGTGTGCAGCAGTGGTTCGACGCCGCCCTTTCCACCCTTGCCGCACGGTAGCCGCGAAATGACTTTCACGATCCAACACTTCATCGCGCTCCTGCCGCTGCTCATCACCAGCGCCACCCTGGTGGTGGTGATGCTGGCGGTCGCCTGGAAACGCAATCACCGCCTGATCGCCACCCTCTCGATGATCGGCCTGAACCTGGCGCTGGTCTCGATCCTCTGGGCGATCAAGGCGACACCCATCGTCGTCACCCCGCTGCTGCTGATCGACAACTTCGCGCTGTTCTACTCGGCGCTGATCCTGGTCGCCGCCCTCGCCTGCTCGACCCTCGCCCATGCCTACATGGAGAGCTACCCGGGCAACCGCGAGGAACTCTACCTGCTCCTGCTGCTGTCCACCGCCGGCGGCCTGGTGCTGGTGGCGGCGCAGAACCTGGCCGGCCTGTTCATCGGCCTGGAACTGCTGTCGGTACCGGTCTACGGCATGGTGGCCTACGCCTTCTTCAACAAGCGCAGCCTGGAAGCCGGCATCAAGTACACCGTGCTGTCCGCCGCGGGCTCGGCCTTCCTGCTGTTCGGCATGGCCATGCTCTACGCCGAAGCCGGCACCCTGGACTTCGCCGGCCTGGGCAGCGCCCTGGCCGAAGGCACCGTGCACAGCCCGCTGCTGACCATCGGCGTGGGCATGATGCTGGTGGGCCTGGGCTTCAAGCTGTCGCTGGCGCCCTTCCACCTGTGGACCCCGGACGTCTACGAAGGCGCCCCGGCCCCGGTGGCGGCGTTCCTCGCCACCGCCGCCAAGGTCGCCGTGTTCGCCGTGCTGCTGCGCCTGTTCCAGATCGCCCCGGCGGCCCTGCACAGCGGCGTGCTGCACGTCGCCCTGGCGGTCATCGCGGTCATCTCGATCCTGGTCGGCAACCTGCTGGCGCTGACCCAGAGCAACCTCAAGCGCCTGCTCGGCTACTCCTCCATCGCCCACCTGGGCTACCTGCTGATCGCCGTGGTGGCCAGCAACGGCCTGGCCGTGGAGACCGTCGGCGTCTACCTGACCACCTACGTGGTCACCACCCTGGGCGCCTTCGGCGTGGTCACCCTGATGTCCACCCCCTACGGCGGCCGCGACGCCGATGCCCTGTTCGAGTACCGCGGCCTGTTCTGGCGCCGCCCGGTGCTGACCGCGGTGATGACCGTGATGATGCTGTCCCTGGCCGGCATCCCGCTGACCGCCGGCTTCATCGGCAAGTTCTACGTCATCGCCAGCGGCGTCGAGTCGCACCTGTGGTGGCTGGTCGGCGCCCTGGTCCTGGGCAGCGCCATTGGCCTGTACTACTACCTGCGCGTCATGGTCACCCTGTTCCTGGTCGAGCCGAACATGAAGCGCCACGACGCGCCCCTGGACTGGGCCCAGCGCGCCGGCGGCATCATGCTGGTGGCCATCGCCCTGCTGGCCTTCTTCCTCGGCGTGTACCCGCAGCCGCTGCTGGACATCCTCCAGCACTCCGGCCTGGCGATCGCCGCCGCCGGCTGATAGCCAGAGCAGTAATGAAAAACCCCGCCTCGGCGG
Source organism: Pseudomonas sp. JH-2 (assembly GCF_036231725.1). Lineage (NCBI taxonomy): Bacteria > Pseudomonadati > Pseudomonadota > Gammaproteobacteria > Pseudomonadales > Pseudomonadaceae > Pseudomonas > Pseudomonas sp. JH-2. Next base: position 48,359 of record NZ_JAZAQP010000047.1, read on the forward strand.
GGTTTTTCATTTCCAGCGTAGGGCGCATAACCGTTCGCGGTTATCCGCCGACGGCCGCCGCCCCCATGATCGACGGCGGATAACGCTCCGCGTTATTCGCCCTACGAAGGGCTGTCGTTTCCGTAGGATGGCGTGGAGCGAAGCGATACCCATCAATGGCTATCGCCCCTACCCTACCCCGCCGCTTCCTCGCTTTCCTCGCGGCCGGTGAACAGGTCCCAGCAGGCGATGAACAGCGCGGCGATCAGCGGGCCGATGACGAAGCCGTTCAAGCCGAACAGCGACATGCCGCCGAGGGTGGAGATCAGCACCACGTAGTCGGGCATCTTGGTGTCCTTGCCCACCAGGATCGGGCGCAGGATGTTGTCCACCAGGCCGATCACCAGCACGCAGAAGAGGACCAGCACCACGCCCTGCCAGATCGCCCCGGTGAGCAGGAACCAGGCCGCCACCGGCACCCACACCAGCCCCGCGCCTATGGCCGGCAGCAGCGACAGGAAGGCCATCAGCGTGCCCCACAGCAGCGAACCCTGGATGCCGAGGAACCAGAAGATCAACCCGCCCAGCGCGCCCTGGGTGGCGGCCACGGCGATGTTGCCCTTCACCGTGGCGCGCACCACGGTGGTGAATTTGGTGAACAGGTGTTGCTTGTGCTCGTGGTCCAGCGGCACCGCCTGCTTGATCCGCCGGCCCAGGGTGCGGCCGTCGCGCAGCAGGAAGAACAGCAGGTAGAGCATCACGCCGAAGCTGATGACGAAGTCGAAGGTATTCTGGCCGATGCTGAAAGCCTTGGTGGCGACGAACTGGCTGGCCTGCATGGCGCCGCTGGAGAGCTTCTCCTGCAGGCTCGACAGGTCACCCAGGTCGAAGCGCTCCAGCCATTGGTGGGCCCACGGCGGCAAGGCGGCAAAGGCCTGCTGCACCAGGCCGGCGAGGTTCAGCTGGCCGGACTTCAGGCTCTGGTAGAGGTTGGCGCCTTCCTGCACCAGCGAACCGGTGATGAAGATCACCGGCAGGATCACGATGAGGATGCAGGCGCTCAGGGTGATCAGCGCCGCCAGGTTCCTGCGCCCGCCCAGGCGCACCTGCAGCCGGCGGTGCACGGGGGCGAAGATGATGGCCAGGATGGTGCCCCAGAACACCGCGCCGTAGAACGGCAGCAGCAGCCAGGCGAAAGCGATGCTGACCACCGCCAGCAGTATCAGGAACGTCCGGTTTTCCAGTTTCGAATCGAGCATGTGCAATCCCATCTGCCGAGAGTGGCCTGCACATTAGTCAGCAGATGGGTGGCGAAGTGCAACCCGGCGCGCGCCTGGCTTCCAGGGGCCCCAGCCGACGGACGGCAGCGATGACTGTAAAGAAAATCGCACAGCCGCCGATATTTCCGAACACCCCCAAGGTTCCCGCAGAGGACACCCCCATGCCTTTTCGTCGCCTCTCCATCCAGTGGAAGATCACCTTGCTCGCGGGCCTGTGCCTGCTCGGCGTGGTTTCGCTGCTCGCCGGCCTGTCGATCTACCGCATGCAGCACAGCACCGCGCTGGTGAAGGAATCCAGCACCCGCATGCTGGACGACGCCGCCGAGGCCCGCCTGCGCGCCCGCGGCGAGATCCAGGCGATGCGCATCCAGCGTTACTTCAGCGACGCCTACCGCTACGCGCAGAGCTTCGCCCGGCAGGCCCTGGCCATGCGCCAGCTCGCCGCCCAGCGCGGCCTGGATACCCTGGCCCTGCGCGAGGAGCTGAACCGGCAGATGCGCGATGCGGTGGCGGCCAACCCCGAGTTGCTCGGCCTGTACCTGGCCTTCGAGCCCGACGCCCTGGATGGCCGCGACGCCCAGGCCGAGGGTCGCACCGAGATCGGCAGCAACGAGAAGGGGCGCTTCTCGCAATACTGGGCCCAGGCCACCCCCGGCCAGTTGGAGGCCGAGCCGATGGACGAGAAGATGCTCGCCGACACCAGCCCCGGCCCCAGCGGCGCGGCCTACAACGCCTGGTACACCTGCCCGAAGGCCGCCGGCAAGACCTGCGTGCTGGAGCCCTACGTCGACGAGGTGGGCAACCGCAAGATCCTCATGACCAGCATCGCCCTGCCCCTGCAGGTCGACGGCAAGCTGGTCGGCGTGCTGGGGGTGGACATCGCCCTCGACCGCCTGCAGGAAATCGCCCGTGAAGGCAGCCAGGAACTCTACGAGGGCCAGAGCCGCGTCGCCATCATCAGCCCCGCCGGCCTGCTCGCCGGCTACAGCGCCGACGCCGGCAAGCTCGGCAAGAAGCTGCAGGAGGTCTACCCCGCCCAGGGCGAGCAGTTGCTGCAACTGCTCGGCGCCGGCCAGCACAAGATCCTCGAACACGACGGCGAGCTGCGCGCCCTGCAACCGCTGCGCCCGATCCCCGAGGCCGAGGCCTGGGGCGTGCTCATCGACGTGCCGCTGCAGGCCCTGCAGGGCCCGGCGGTGAAGCTGCAGCAGGAGCTGGACCAGCAACGCACCCAGGGCACCGTCGTCGAACTCGGCCTGGGCCTGCTCGCCGCGCTCCTCGGCCTGCTGCTCGTATGGCTGACCGCCCGCGGCGTGACCCGCCCGATCCTCGGCGTGGCCGGCATGCTGCGCGACATCGCCAGCGGCGAGGG
>NZ_JAZAQP010000048.1:0-50517 GCF_036231725.1 Pseudomonas sp. JH-2
CCCGTAGGGCGCATAACGCCTACGGCGTTATCCGCCGAATCGCGGACAGAGTCCGCTCCTACGGTTCCAGGAAGCACGGTCGTAGGAGCGGACTCCGTCCGCGATTGGCCCCCGGCCGCGCCAGTCGTCAGGCATCGGTGCCCGGGTCAACGGCTTTTCCGGCGGGGTGTTATGCACCCTGCATTTTCGTAGGAGCGAGCTTGCTCGCGAACGCTCTTCCCCGACGTTGACCCGCGCCACCACCGATGAACGGCCGGAAAATCGCCGTGCGCGTCGAATAACGCCCCGCGCTGGGGTGTTCACTCCTGGCCACCTTCGTGATTGCCAGGAGATTGCCGAAATGACCCCGCGCCCCGCCTTCCGCCTACCACTGCTGCTGTTGCTGGCTTGCCTGGGTGCCGCGCTTTCCGGCGGCCCGCTGCGTGCCGATGGTGGTGGTGGCGGCGACGATGACGACAGGTCCCAGGCCGCGCCCGACTGCCCGGCCGGCCAGGTCCGCGACCGCGCCGAGGAACGCTGCGTCGAGCAGACCAGCGCCAGCCTGGGCGACGCCGACCGCACCGCCTACGCCTACCGCCTGGCCAAGGCCGGGCGCTACCAGGAGGCCCTGGCGCTGCTGGACACCCTGCGCCGGCCCGACACCGCCGAGGCCCTCAACTACCGCGGCTATGCCACGCGCAAGCTGGGTCGCGTGGACGAAGGCATCGGCTACTATCTGCAATCAGTACGCCTCGATCCGAAGTACGCCAAGGTACGCGAGTACCTGGGCGAGGCCTACGTGACCCAGGGGCGCCTGGACCTGGCCCGCGAGCAGTTGCGCAGCATCCAGGGGCTCTGCGGCACGGGGTGCGAGGAATACCGCGACCTGGCCCGGGCGATAGCCGGGGCCGCGCCCCTATGAACGAGCCTAGCCAGACGCTGCGGCCGCTGGCATGGGAGCACCCGCGGACCCCGGTCGTCGTGCCCGAGCGTCATCCACCCGGCCCGCCGTCGCGGCGGCCGCGCAGCCCAGCGGAGGCGACCATCGCACAACCTGCGGATATTCGCGCCGAGATCGGCCAGTACCTGGCGCGCCTGTGGCGCTACGCCATGGTCCTGGCGCACCAGCCCCACGTCGCCGACGACCTGGTGCAGGCCACCTGCGTGAGGGCGCTGGAGCGCGCCGCCCAGTTCAGCGCCGGCAGCCGCCTGGACCGCTGGCTGTTCACCATCCTGCGTTCGATCTGGCTCAACGAGGTGCGCGCGCGGCGGGTGCGCAGTGGCCACGGGGTGGTGGATGCGGAGAGCGAACTGGTGTTCGACGGCGAGCGCCAGGCCCAGGCCGAGGTGCTCGCCAGCCAGGTGCTGCGGTACGTGGCGGCGCTGCCGGAAGCGCAGCGCGAGACGCTGTTCCTGGCCTATGTCGAGGGGCTCAGCTACCGCGAGGTGGCGGACATCCTCGGGGTGCCGGTGGGCACGGTGATGAGCCGCCTGGCGGCGGCACGCTTGAAACTGGCGGAAGCCGCGGTGCCGGACGCGGAACCGGCCAGGGGAGGACGGCGATGAACGAACATGGCACAGGCCCGCGGGTTTCCGACGAGACTCTGGTCGCCTTCATCGACGGCGAGCTGGACGCCGAACAGGCCCGCGAAGTCGAGGCGCGGATAGCCGCCGACGCCGAGCTGGCCCAGCGTTTCGACAGCCTCTGCTGCGGTGGCCAGGGCCTGGCCGAGGCCTTCGACGCGCTGCTGGAGCGCGCCCCGCTGGAGCGCCTGGGCGCCGGCCTGGCCAGCCTGCCGCTGGCGCAGCCACGGGCGCCGCGCCGCCGTGGCCTGGCGCTGGCCGCGGCGGCCTGTCTGGTGCTGGGCATGGCCCTGGACCGCCTGCTGCTCGGCGGCCTGCCGCTGCACCACGAGGAAGACTTCAATTGGCGCCAGCGGGTGGCCGACTACATGTCGCTGTACACCGTGCAGACCCTCGACCACCTGCCCGGCGACCAGGCCATCCACCAGGCCCAGCTGGCCACGGTGGGCGAGCGCCTGGGCCTGGCGCTGCCGGCGCCGGACCTGGCCCTGGAGGGCGCCCAGCTGCGCCGCGCGCAGATACTGGAGTACGACGGCATCCCCATCGCCCAGCTCACCTACCTGGACGAGCGCTACGGCCCCATGGCGCTGTGCATCACCCGCAGCGACGGCCGCGCCGTCGCGCCGCAGCAGGAGCGCCGCGAAGGCATGAACCTGGTGTACTGGCAGGACTCCGGCCACGCCTACCTGCTGATCGGCCACAACCCGCCGGAGGCCCTGCAGTCCATGGCCGCTGGCCTGCGCCAGCGCCTGGGGGGTGGGGTGTGAAAGCCTGGCTGGCGGGGCTGCTGCTGGTCGCCACCGCGCTGCAGGCGGCGCCCCAGGAACACTGGCGCCTGGCCCGTGACGAGGACGGCATCCGCGTCTACCTGACCGCGGTGCCCGGCTCGCGCTACCAGAGCTACCGCGGCGTGGCGGACATGCGCGCCGACGTGGGCACGCTGGCCGACCTGCAGGAGAACCTGCGGGTGGCCTGCAAGTGGCTGTACGCCTGCGCCGAACTGCGCTTGCTGAAGGCCAGCGGCGACGACGTGTGGCTGTACATGCGCACCCAGCTGCCCTGGCCGGTGCAGCCGCGCGACATGGTGCTGCAGGTGACCACCCGGCGCACCGCCGACGGCGGCCTGCTGCGGGACATCCGCGCGCTGCCGGACTACCTGCCGGCCGTGCCGGGGCAGATCCGCGTGCGCCAGTTGAGCGGCATCTGGAGCCTGGCGCCGCTGGGCGACGGACGCACCCGGGTGACCTACCAGATGCGCGCGGAACCCGGCGGCAGCGTACCGTCCTGGCTGGCCGACAGCTTCGTCGTCGACGCGCCGCTGGATACCCTGCGCACCCTCCGCGCCGTGGCCGAACGGCAGGCGCCGCGGCAGCCCTAGGTGGGCGGTGGTGAATAACGCGACGGATGATCGCGGACGGAGTCCGCTCCTACGCCATGCCCCAACACCGTGCCCCTGTAGGAGCGCGCCCTGCGCGCGAATCGCGGGCAGGGCCCGCTCCTACAGTTCCAGGAAGCACCGTCGTAGGAGCGGACCTTGTCCGCGATAGCCGGAGGTTCCGGCGCGATTCGCGGATGAGATCCGCGCCTATGTGTTGCCCCAACACCGTGCCCCTGTAGGAGCGCGCCCTGCGCGCGAATCGCGGGCAGGGCCCGCTCCTACAGTTCCAGGGAAGCACGGTCGTAGGAGCGGACTCCGTCCACGATTGGCATCGGCCACGCCGGACGCCCCGGTGGCACGGACACCCGCGCGAACGCAAAAAAAGACCGGCCCGCAGGCCGGTCGAGGGTGACACCGGAGTTGGCGACGATCAGGCGCGCTTGAGCACCAGGGTGAGGATGTCGTAGCTGGCCACCAGCTCGCCGAGCTGGTTGGTGACTTCCACGTCCCAGGCCACTACGCCTTGTGGCTCGCCCTTGGGGCTCTTCTTGCCCTGGTCGATCTTGCGCTTGCAGGTCAGGCGGGCCTGGATGGTGTCGCCGATGCCCACCGGGTTGATGAAGCGCAGGGTGTCCAGGCCGTAGTTGGCCAGCACCGGGCCGACGCCGGGGGAGACGAACAGGCCGGCGGCCGCCGAGAGCACGAAGTAGCCGTGGGCGATGCGCTTGCCGAACTGCGAGTCCTTGGCCGCCAGTTCGTCGAAGTGCATGTAGAAGTGGTCGCCCGACAGGCAGCCGAAGTTGACCAGGTCGGCCTCGGTGACGGTGCGGCGGTGGGTCAGCAGCGACTCGCCGATCTTCAGCTCGTCGAAGTAGCGGCGGAACGGGTGCACTTCGGTCTCGTAGACCTTGGCGCCGCGCACGTATTCGCCGGTGACCGCCATCAGCATGGTCGGCGAGCCCTGTACCGCGGTGCGTTGCAGGTAGTGCTTGACCGCGCGCAGGCCGCCCAGCTCTTCGCCGCCGCCGGCGCGGCCGGGGCCGCCGTGCTTGAGCACCGGCAGCGGCGAGCCGTGGCCGGTGGACTCGGCCGCGGATTCGCGGTCGAGGATGTGCAGGCGGCCGTGCAGGGCGCCCATGGCCGGCACCACCTTGGCGGCGACCTGCGGGTCGCGGGTGATCAGGCTGGCCACCAGGCTGCCCTTGCCGCGGGCGGCCAGGGCGATGGCTTCGTCGAGGTCGTCGTAGGCCATCAGGGTGCTGACCGGGCCGAAGGCCTCGATGTCGTGGGCGCCGCCCTCGGCGTGCGGGTCGCGGCTGCGCAGCAGGGTCGGGGCGAAGAAGGCGCCTTCGCTGACGCCTTCGCCGCGCGGGGCGAAGCCATCTTTCGAACCAAATAGAAGCTCGCTGGATTTCAGCAGGGCTTCCACGCGCTCGGCGACGTCGGCCTGCTGGGCGTGGGAGGCCAGGGCACCCATCTTCACGCCTTCCACCGCCGGGTCGCCGACCACCACCTTGGCGAGGCGATCACGCAGGCGCTCGGCCACCGCTTCGATGTGCCTGGCGGGGACGATGGCGCGGCGGATGGCGGTGCATTTCTGCCCGGCCTTGACGGTCATCTCGCGGGCGACTTCCTTGACGAAGAGGTCGAATTCCTCGTCGTCCGGGGTCACGTCCGGGGCCAGGATGGCGCAGTTCAGCGAGTCGGCCTCGGCGTTGAACGGCACCGAGTTGCGGATCAGGTTGGGGTTCACCCGCAGCTTGGCGGCGGTGTCGGCCGAGCCGGTGAAGGTGACTATGTCCTGGCCCTGCAGGCGGTCGAGCAGGTCGCCGGTGCCGCCGATGATCAGCTGCAGGCTGCCGGCCGGCAGCAGGCCGGATTCGTGCATCAGGCGCACGGCGGCTTCGGTCACGTAGCTGGTGGCGGTAGCCGGCTTGACGATGCAGGGCATGCCTGCCAGGAAGCTCGGCGCGAATTTCTCCAGCATGCCCCAGATCGGGAAGTTGAAGGCGTTGATGTGCACGGCGATGCCGCCGCGCGGCACCAGGATGTGGCTGCCGGCGAATTTGCCGGTCTTGCCCAGTTGCATGGCCGGGCCTTCGTGGACCACGTTGCCGGAGGGCAGCTCGCGGCCGCCGACGCCGGCGTAGGCGAACAGGGTGCCGGCGCCGCCCTCGATGTCGATCCAGCTGTCGGCGCGGGTGGCGCCGGTGTGCCGGGAAATCTCGTAGAGCTGCTCCTTGCGCTCGGTCAGGTACAGGGCCAGGGCCTTGAGGCGCTGGGCGCGCTGCTGGAAGTCCATGGCCATGAGTTCGGCCAGGCCCTGCTGGCGGGCGTGGGCCACGGCTTCGGCGAAGTCCAGGGCCTCTTCGTGGGTGCGCGCGACCAACTGGCCGTCGAGGGCGCTACGCAGCGCCTGGGCGCCATGCTGGCCGATCCAGCGGCCGCCGATGAAACTCTGCAGGGTGGGCTCTTGGGCCATCACTCTATCCTCCAAAAGGTACGCAAGGGTTCCGGCCGGGGCCGGTGACCGCCGCGCCGGGTGGGCCGCGGCGGCGCGTTGGAACGGTGGCGGTACGAAGCCGCCGGATAGGGACGCCGGGGGCCTTGTGGGCCCGGGGCGGTTGAATCTTTGCCTGTGTAGGAGCGAGCTTGCTCGCGAACCCACCCAGCGCCGGCCCTGCCGGCGAATCGCGGACAAGGTCCGCTCCTACGAGAGCCGTGCCTCCCCTGTAGGAGCGGACCTTGTCCGCGATCGATGTCTCCGCGCGCAACGAAACAGCGGCAGAGTGCGGTTCGCGAGCAAGCTCGCTCCTACGAAGAGCGGGTCAGAGCTGGTCGAAGTCGAGGACTACCTTGTCGGTCAGGGGGAAGCTCTGGCAGCTCAGCACGTAGCCGGCCGCCACCTCGTAGTCCTCCAGGGCGAAGTTGCTGTCCATCTCCACCTCGCCTTCGATCACCTTGCACTTGCAGGTGGAGCACACGCCGGCCTTGCACGAGTAGGGCAGTTCGGCGCCCTGGGCGTTGCCGGCGTCGAGCACGCTGACGCTGTTGCGCGCCAGCTCGAAGGACAGCTCGCGGCCGTCGCTGATCACCGTGACCTGGCTCTTGCCGCTGTCGGTCGCGGCGGCGGCCTGGCGGGCCTCGCGCCTGCTTTCGCTGCCGGCGGCGGCGAACAGTTCGAAGTGGATGCGCTCGGCCGGCATGCCGTTGGCCCTGAGCTGGTCGCGCACGGTCTCGGTCATCGCCTGCGGGCCGCAGATGAAGGCGGCGTCGAGGTGCTTCACGTCCAGCCAGCGGCTGAACAGCTGGCCGCACTTGTCGGCGTCGATGCGGCCGTTGTACAGGTCCACGTCCTGCTGCTCGCGGCTGAACACGAAGATCAGGTTGAGGCGCTGCAGGTAGTGGTTCTTCAGGTCTTCCAGCTGTTCGCGGAACATCGCAGCGTTGCTGGAGCGGTTGCCGTAGAGCACGGTGACGCGGCTGTGCGGCTCGGCTTCCAGGGTGGTCTTGACGATCGACAGGATCGGCGTGATGCCGCTGCCGGCGGCCACCGCCAGGTAGTTGCCTTGGCGCGCCGCATCCAGCGGCACGTTGAAGTGGCCGGCCGGGGGCATCACTTCCAGGCTGGCGCCGGCCTTCAGCGCTTCGTTGGCGTAGGCCGAGAAACGCCCGCCGGGCACGCGCTTGATGGCCACGCGCAGCTCGCCGTCGTTGACGCCGCTGCAGATGGAGTAGGAGCGGCGCACTTCCTCGCCGTCCAGCTGGGCGCGCACCACCAGGTGCTGGCCCTGCTCGAAGCGGAAGCTGTCCTGCAGGTCCCGGGGGACGTCGAAGGCGATGGACACGGCGTCGCGGGTCTCCGGACGCACTTCCTTGATTTTCAGGCTGTGGAACTTGCTCATTGTTCTTCTCCGGCGGCGGCGCCGCTCAGATGCACTTGAAGTAGTCGAAGGGCTCGCGGCAGTCGACGCAGCGGTACAGCGCCTTGCAGGCGGTGGAGCCGAACTGGCTGAGCTGCTCGGTGTGCAGGCTGCCGCACTGCGGGCAGCGCACTTCCGGCGTCTCGCCGAGCAGGCTGCGCTTGCTGGTGCTGCCGGCCGGCGGGGCGATGCCGTACTCGCGCAGCGCCTGGCGCCCGGCGTCGCTGATCCAGTCGGTGGTCCAGGCCGGGTCCAGGCGCCGTTCCAGAAGCGGCGCGGCGAAGCCGGCATGCTCCAGGGCGTGCTGGATGTCCTGCTCGATGACCTCGGTGGCCGGGCAGCCGGAGTAGGTGGGGGTGACCACCACGTGCAGGTGCCCGTCCTGCCAGTCCAGGCCGCGGACGATGCCCAGGTCGACCACGCTGACCACCGGCACTTCCGGGTCCATCACCTGGCCCAGCACGCGCCAGGCCTGGCCGAGGTCGTCGGCGGAGCCCGGGCGCGCGCCGCGGTCGCTGGCGATCAGCTCACCAGGTCGCATCGGGGTAGGCCCGCTGGAGGAACTGCATCTCGGCCAGGAGGATGCCCAGGTGCTCGCTGTGCAGGCCGCGGCGGCCGCTGAGGTAGAAGTTCACCGCCGGTTCCGGCAGCGGCAGGGTGGCGCTGGCGAAGATGTCGGCGACCTTGGCGCGCCAGGCGGCGGCCAGCTCTTCCGGGTTGGGCGCCACGCCCTCGGCGAACAGGCGCTGTTCCACCTCATCCGCGTTAGTCATCTCGACGGTGAAGCGCCAGACCTGCGGAATCGCCGCCAGCATGCGCGCGTGGCTTTCCTCGGTGCCGTCGCCCAGGCGCTCGACCCACTCGCCGGAGCGGCGCAGGTGGTAGGTGACTTCCTTCAGCGCCTTGGCGGCGATGGCGGCGATGCGCGCGTCGCTGGAGTCGCTCAGCTGGCGCAGCACGTGGAAGTGCCAGGCGTCGTAGAGGAACTGCTTGGTCATGGTCACGGCGAAGTCGCCGTTGGGCTGCTCGACCAGCAGCAGGTTGCGGAAGGCGCGCTCGTCGCGGCGGAAGGCCAACTGGTCGGCGTCGCGGCCGTCGTCCAGCAGTTCCACTGCGTACTCGTACCAGTTGCGCGCCTGGCCGACCAGGTCGAGGCCGACGTTCATCAGCGCCAGCTCTTCTTCCAGGGCCGGGGCGCGGCCGCACCATTCGCACAGGCGCTGGCCCTGGATCAGGGCGCTGTCGGCGAGGCGCAGCAGGTATTCGATCTTGTCGTTATGCGGGTTCATGCACGCGATCTCACATGTGGCCGACTTCGGGCGGCAGCTCGTAGAAGCTGGCGTGGCGGTAGACCTTGTCCTGCGCCGGGTCGAACAGCGGGTCCTTCTCGTCGGGGGAGGAGGCGGTGATCAGCGCCGAGGGCACCACCCAGAGGCTCACGCCTTCGTTGCGGCGGGTGTAGAGCTCGCGGGCGTTCTCGATGGCCATCGCGGCATCGGCGGCATGCACGCTGCCGACATGCTTGTGGTTCAGGCCGTGCTTGCTGCGCACGAAGACTTCGAAAAGGGTCCATTCAGCCATGGCGGTTATCTCCTCGCGGCTCAGGCGGCGTCGCGTTTCTGTTGTTTTTTCCGGGCATGGGCGACCGCGGCTTCGCGGACCCAGGCGCCACTCTCGATGGCGTTGCGGCGGGTGGCGATGCGCTCGGCGTTGCACGGGCCATTGCCCTTGAGCACTTCGTAGAACTCTTCCCACTGGATTTCGCCGAAGTCGTAGTGGCCGCGCGCGTCGTTCCACTTCAGGTGCGGGTCGGGGGCGGTGCAGCCGAGCAGTTCCAGTTGCGGCACGGTCTGGTCGATGAAGCGCTGGCGCAGCTCGTCGTTGCTCTGCCGCTTGATCTTCCAGGCCATGGACTGGGCGCTGTTGGGGGAGTGCTCGTCGCTGGGGCCGAACATCATCAGCGCCGGCCACCAGAGGCGGTTGATGGCGTCCTGGACCATGTCCTTCTGCGCCTGGGTGCCGTGGCGCATCATGGTCAGGAGGATTTCGTAGCCCTGGCGCTGGTGGAAGCTTTCTTCCTTGCAGATACGGATCATCGCGCGGGAGTAGGGGCCGTAGGAGGTGCGCTGCAGCACCACCTGGTTGACGATGGCGGCGCCGTCCACCAGCCAGCCCACCGCGCCCATGTCGGCCCAGTTCAGCGTCGGGTAGTTGAAGATGCTGGAGTACTTGGCGCGGCCCGAGTGCAGCTTGGCGACTTCCTCGTCACGGTCGGCGCCGAGGGTTTCCATGGCGCTGTACAGGTACAGGCCGTGGCCGGCCTCGTCCTGGATCTTCGCCATCAGTTGCAGCTTGCGCTTGAGGGTCGGTGCGCGGGTCACCCAGTTGCCCTCCGGCAGCATGCCGACGATCTCCGAGTGGGCGTGCTGGGAAATCTGGCGGATCAGGGTCTGGCGGTAGGCGTCGGGCATCCAGTTCTTCGCCTCGATCTTGATCTCGGCGTCGATCTTCTCCTGGAAGGCGCGTTCCTCGGGGGACATTTCCTCGAGCGACTTGACGCGCTTGACGCCAGTCTCGACCAGTTGTGCGTACATGCTGTGTCTCCAGCCTTTGTTCTGTTGTGGGGGAGGCCTTGGCCATGGCGCTATTTTTAAATGATACAGAAACCAATGTCTAACACTAAATAGTGTGTCGAATGTGTTTTTTGTATCGCTTTGGGAGTAGGCGCGGGGAGGGGAGCGATCGTCGATGGGCGGTTTGGGATGGATGAGCGTAGGAATATGCCGCTATCTGGCTGGAAAATTGGGGTTTCGTGGCGTTATTGGTCGTCTGAGAGGCCGGGGCTTCCCAGTGTGTCGGCGCAATGCTGGAGTGACGAGCGGAGGCTGGTAAAGCGATACGTAAAATATGGAGCGTTCTGTATTGAATGTTTCCGATGGCGCCCGCCGGGGCGGGCGCCGCTGTCGGTTCAGGCGTCGACTATCACCTGGAAGCCGCCGAAGATCATGCGCTGGCCGTCGAAGGGCATGGACTGGAAGTTGTCCTTCAGGCGTGGGTCCTCCATGACCTTCTTCATCCCGGCGTCACGTACCTCGCGGGACGGCCAGGTGATCCAGGAGAACACCACGGCCTCGTTGTCCTTGCGTTTCACCGCCATGGGGAAGGAAGTCACCTTGCCTTCGGGGACGTCGTCGCCCCAGCACTCGACCACGCTGAGCGCGCCATACTCCTTGAAGACCACCGCCGCCTTGCGGGCCAGCTCGGTGTAGGCCTCGCGGTTGGCGGTGGGGACGGGGACGATAAAGCCGTCGATGTAGTTCATGGTGGGGCTCCCTTTGCTGTCTGAGGGGAGGTGGGTCTCCCGTGGGGTCGATTGATAGTCGTTCAGGGTGGGGGAGGATCGACGGGGGTGGGGAGAGAGGTGATGAGTGGTCGGGGAGTGAACTGGATGTTTTTGGTGTTTGATGGGAGTTGGGTTCCCTCTCCCCAGCCCTCTCCCTGAAGGGAGAGGGGGCCGTTCGGCGTGGATGGGAAGTCATGCGTCAGCCGGAGGCTACAGGAGTACTCGGATGCCTCAACAGGCAGAGGACAGTCCCCTCTCCCTTCAGGGAGAGGGTTAGGGAGAGGGGACGGAGGTCAGCTTGATGAAAAAGTTGAACCTGGCCACTCAATGCCGACTGGCCACCGCCGCCCCAATTCCCGTCATCGAGCGGATGAACTGCCCCAGGTAGCGCCCGCGCTCCGCCTCCGCCCGCGCCGAGCGGTCGCTCACGGAGAACCCCCAGGCGGCGAGGAAGGCCGCGCTCATGGAGAACAGCGCCGGGTTGCTGTAGGGGAACACCGCCTCGGCGTTGCCCAGCACCGCCACCCACACCGGCGGGCCGAGCACCAGCAGGGCGATGGCGCTGCACAGCCCGGCCAGGCTGCCGGCCACGGCGCCGCGGGTGGTCAGGCCCTTCCAGAACATCGAGAGGAACAGCACCGGGAAGTTCACCGAGGCGGCGATGGCCAGCACCAGGCCGGAAAGGAAGGCGATGTTCTGCGACTCGAAGAGTACGCCGAGGATCACCGCCAGCACGCCGATGCCCAGGGTGGCCAGGCGCGACACGCGCATTTCCTCGGCCTCGCTGGCCTGGCCCTTGCGCAGCACGCAGGCGTAGAGGTCGTGGGACACCGCCGAGGCGGCGGACAGCGCCAGGCCTGCGACCACCGCGAGGATGGTGGCGAAGGTCACCGCGCAGATGAAGCCGAGGAACAGGTTGCCGCCCACCGCCTGGGCCAGGTGCACGGCGACCATGTTGCCGCCGCCGATCAGGGCGCCCTCGGCGGTGCGGAAGGCCGGGTCGTTGCCGACCATGACGATGGCGCCGAAGCCCACGGCGATCAGCAGCAGGTAGAAGTAGCCGATGAAGCCGGTGGCGTAGAACACGCTCTTGCGCGCCTCGCGGGCGTCGCTGACGGTGAAGAAGCGCATCAGGATGTGCGGCAGGCCGGCGGTGCCGAACATCATGCCCAGGGCCAGGGAGATGGCGTCCACCGGGTTCGCCAGCAGGCCGCCGGGGGCCATGATGGCCATGCCCTTGGCGTGCACCTGGGTGGCGGCGGCGAACATCGCCTCGCTGCTGAAGCCGAAATGGCGCAGCACCATGAAGGCCATGAAGCTGGTGCCCGAGAGCAGCAGCACGGCCTTGATGATCTGCACCCAGGTGGTGGCCAGCATGCCGCCGAAGGTCACGTAGCAGACCATCAGCGCGCCCACCACCAGTACCGCCTGCAGGTAGCTCAGGCCGAACAGCAGTTCGATCAGCTTGCCGGCGCCGACCATCTGCGCCACCAGGTACAGCAGCGCCACGATCAGCGTGCCGAAGGCGGCGGTGATGCGGATCGGCGCCTGTTCCAGGCGATAGGAGACCACGTCGGCGAAGGTGTACTTGCCCAGGTTGCGCAGGCGCTCGGCGATCAGGAACAGGATGATCGGCCAGCCGGCGAGCACGCCCAGGGCGTAGAGCAGGCCGTCGTAGCCGCTGGCGAACATCATCGCCGAGATGCCCAGGAAGGAGGCCGCGGAGATCATGTCGCCGGCGATCGCCAGGCCGTTCTGCATGCCGCTCAGGCCGCCGCCGGCGGTGTAGAAGTCGGCCGCCGAGCGGGTGCGCAGGGCGGCCCAGCGGGTGATGACCAGGGTGGACAGGACGAACGCCAGGAACAGGCCGATGGCGTGCCAGTTCAGCGGCCGTTCGGCGCCGGCGGCCAGGGCCGGTTCGGCCAGCGTCACGCCGGCGAGCAGGAGCAGCGCCTTCATGCCTGGGCCTCCTGCTTGAGCCTGTCGTTCAGCGGGTCCAGCACCTTGTTGGTCCGGTGCACGTAGAGGCCGGTGAGCAGCACCGAGAGCAGGATCAGGCCGACGCCGGCCAGCATGCCCACGCTGGTCACCCCGCCGGTGAGCGGGCGGCCCAGCAGGCCGGGGGCGAAGGCCACCAGCAGGACGAAGCCGTAGTAGGCCAGCAGCAGGGTGGCGGTGAGGGTCCAGGTGAGGCGTTGCTTGCGGCGGACGAGAAGGAGGAAGTCCGGGTGTTCCCGGAGCCGTTCCAGGGGCAGGGTCATGGCGCGCTCTCTGTTGTTGTGAGGTTGTCGAGGCGTTTGTGTGATACGTAAATTCTAATTAAATAGAAAATTACGTGTCACGAATGGATTGTCCCCCAGGGCGCGCGGACTGGGGAGGGTGGAGCGGCGGGAGTTCGTGACGGGATGTTGCAGGAGGCTGCGCTTTTCGTGGGAGCGAGGGGGGGACGCCTAGTTCTTGCTCGCGAACCTGGGCCGCTTAAGAGCGTTCGCGAGCAAGCTCGCTCCTACAGGGTGTGGCGTCGTGTGCAAACGAAAAACCCCGCCGCAGCGGGGTTTTCGTGGAACGGGCGATCAGCCCTGGTTGCGCTTGTCGAACACGTGGCAGGCCTTGCCTTCGGAGCGCTTGAGGCTGTGGAAGGGCTGGATCAGGATGCGCGCGCTGATGCCGATGTGCGTCTTGACCTGCTTGCTCAGCTCGTTGGCCACCTGCTTCTGCTGCTCGGCGTCGAGCTGCAGGTCGTGCTTGAGCTCCACGTGCACGTCCATGCTGTCCATATTGCCATTGCGATACAGGTGTATCTCGTAGACTTCGGCGAGCTGTTTCACTTTCAGCACCTGCTCCTCGATCTGCGTGGGGAACACGTTCACCCCGCGGATGATCAGCATGTCGTCGCTGCGCCCGGTGATCTTGTCGATGCGCCGCATCGGCCGCGCGGTGCCCGGCAGCAGGCGGGTCAGGTCGCGGGTGCGGTAGCGGATCATCGGCAGCGCTTCCTTGGACAGCGAGGTGAACACCAGCTCGCCGTATTCGCCGTCGGGCAGCACTTGCCCGGTGGCCGGGTCGATGATCTCCGGGTAGAAGTGGTCTTCCCAGACGGTCGGGCCGTCCTTGGTCTCGGCGCATTCCATGGCCACGCCCGGGCCCATGATCTCGGACAGCCCGTAGATGTCCAGGGCGGTGATGCCCAGGCGCTCTTCCACGGCGCGGCGCAGCTCGGCGGTCCAGGGCTCGGCGCCGAAGATGCCCAGGCGCAGCCGCAGGCTGTGCGGGTCGATGCCCTGGCGCTCGATCTCGTCGGCCAGGTTGAGCATGTAGGACGGGGTGACCATGATGATGTCCGGCTGGAAGTCGCGGATCAGCTGGACCTGCTTCTCGGTCTGGCCGCCGGACATCGGGATCACGGTGCAGCCCAGGCGTTCGGCGCCGTAGTGGGCGCCCAGGCCGCCGGTGAACAGGCCATAGCCGTAGGACACGTGGACCTTGTCGCCCTTGCGCCCGCCGGCGGCACGGATCGAGCGCGCCACCACGTTGGCCCAGGTGTCGATGTCGTTCTGCGTGTAGCCGACCACGGTGGGCTTGCCCGTGGTGCCGCTGGAGGCGTGCAGGCGCACGATCTCGCTCTGGGGCACGGCGAACATGCCGTAGGGGTAGTTGTCGCGAAGGTCGTTCTTGCCGGTGAAGGGGAACTTCGCCAGGTCGTCGAGGGTTTTCAGGTCGTCGGGGTGCACGCCGGCCTCGTCGAAGCGCTTGCGGTACAGCGGGACGTTCTCGTAGGCGTGCTTCAGGCTCCAGCGCAGGCGCTGCAGCTGGTGCTGGCGCAGTTCATCGACGCTGGCGGTCTCCAGCGGGTCGAGCAGGGCACGTTCGGCATCATGGTACATATTCATGGTTTCACTCGATTTGTTCTTGTACGCCAGCCCGCGTGCGGGCTGCGAGTGTCATGGGGGCAGCATACCGCCCCCGCCGGTTCCGGTCTTTGTGGCCTTGGCCAGAATCTTTGTTCTGCCTGCCCGGCTCAGCCGCCGAGCCGTTCGATGACCATGGCGATGCCCTGGCCGACGCCGATGCACATGGTGCACAGGGCGTAGCGGCCGCCGCGTTCCTCCAGCTCGTGCAGGGCGGTGGTGACCAGGCGCGCGCCGCTCATGCCCAGCGGGTGGCCCAGGGCGATGGCGCCGCCGTTGGGGTTGACCCGCGCGTCGTCGTCGGCCAGGCCCAGCTCGCGCAGCACGGCCAGGCCCTGGGCGGCGAAGGCCTCGTTGAGTTCGATCACGTCCATGTCGTTCAGCGACAGGCCGGTCAGCTCCAGCACCTTGCGCGTCGCCGGCACCGGGCCGATGCCCATGATCCGCGGCTCGACGCCGGCCACCGCCATGCCGACCACCCGGCCGCGGGCCTTCAGGCCGTGGCGCTGGGCGGCGGCGGGGCTGGCCAGGAGCAGGGCGCAGGCGCCGTCGTTGACCCCCGAGGCGTTGCCGGCGGTGACGCTGCCGCCTTCGCGGAAGGGAGTGCCGAGCCTGGCCAGCTGCTCCAGGGTGGTGTCGCCGCGCGGGTGCTCGTCGTGCTCGACCACCCTGGCCGGGCCTTTGCGCTGCGGGATCTCCACCGGGACGATCTCCTTCGCCAGGCGGCCGCGGGCCTGGGCGGCGGCGGCCTTGTGCTGGCTGCGCAGGGCGAAGGCGTCCTGGTCGGCCCGGGAGATGTTGAATTGCTCGGCGACGTTCTCCGCGGTTTCCGGCATGGAGTCGATGCCGAACTGCGCCTTCATCAGCTTGTTGACGAAGCGCCAGCCAATGGTGGTGTCGAAGATTTCCGCGGTCCGGCCGAAGGCCTGCTCGGCCTTGCCCATCACGAAGGGCGCGCGGGACATGGACTCGACGCCGCCGGCGAGCATCAGCCCGGCCTCGCCGCAGCGCAGGGCGCGGGCGGCGTTGCCGATGGCGTCCAGGCCCGAGCCGCACAGGCGGTTGATCGTCGTGCCGGGCACGCTGGTCGGCAGGCCGGCCAGCAGCGAGGCCATGTGCGCGACGTTGCGGTTGTCTTCGCCGGCCTGGTTGGCGCAGCCGAGGATGACGTCGTCGATGGCGCTCCAGTCCAGTTCCGGGTGGCGCTGCACCAGGGCCCGCAGCGGGATGGCGGCGAGGTCGTCGGCGCGCACCGCGGAAAGGGCGCCGGCGTAGCGGCCGATGGGCGTGCGCAGCGCGTCGATGATCAGGGCGTCGCTGGGAATGGCGTTAGTCATTCGGGGTCTCCTGCGCCAGCACGGTGCCGCGCACTTTGTAGGATTTGCCGTGGAACAGGGCGACCAGCGCTCCATGCTGGTTCACCACCCGTACGTCGTAGTTGCCGGTGCGGCCGCTGCGGCTCTGCTCGATAGCGCTGGCGGTCAGCTCGTCGCCCAGGCGCGCCGGGGCCACGTAGTCGATGCTGCAGCCGATGGCCACGGTGGCCTCGTCGTAGCTGTTGCAGGCGAAGGCGAAGGCCGAGTCGGCCAGGGCGAAGAGGAAGCCGCCGTGGCAGGTGCCGTGGCCCTGGATCATGTCCTCGCGCACCGGCATGCGCAGCTGCGCGCTGCCGGGGCCGGCGTCGAGCAGGACGATGCCCAGGCGCTGGGTGGCCTGGTCGCGGCTGAACATGGCGTCGGCGCAGGCGCGGGCCAGTTGTTCGGGGCTGCGTTCAGTCATGCAGGCGGCTCCCTTCGGCGTGCTTGCGGCGCAGCAGCAGGGAGGGGCGGTAGCGCTCCTCGCCGTAGCTGCGCTGCAGGTTGTCCAGGGTGCGCAGCAGGTAGCCGGTGCCGATGGCCTCGGCCCAGGCCAGCGGGCCGCGCGGGTAGTTGACGCCGGCGCGCATGGCCAGGTCGATGTCGGCCGCCGAGCCCACGCCCTGCAGCACCGCGTCCGCCGCTTCGTTGGCGAGCATGGCCACGGTGCGCAGCACGGCCAGGCCCGGCAGGTCGGCCAGGGCGGTGACCTTGAGGCCGGCGCGGCGCAGCAGGGCCACGGCCTGGTCGCGGGCTTCGCCGGTGGTGTCGGCGGACCAGCCGATGGCGATGCGCGAGGCCTTGGCGTAGTCCAGGGCCAGGTCGAACAGCACCAGGTTGCGCAGGCCGTCCTCCCGGGCGCGCTGGCTGGCCAGGCGGCCGTCGGAGAGGGCCAGCACGGCGTCGCCGACGCGCAGCAGGCCGCTGCCGGCGCGCTCGATCACGTCCACTCCGGCGTCCTTCAAGCGCTGCACCAGTGGCTGGGCCACGCCCAGGTCGCCTTCGACGACGCAACTGCCGACTTCGGCGGCGCTGTCCAGTTCCGCCGCCTGCGGGCGCTCGGCGCCTTCGGCGTAGTCGTAGAAGCCGCGGCCGGTCTTGCGGCCCAGGCGGCCGGCGTCCACCAGTTCCTTCTGGATCAGCGAGGGCTGGAAGCGGAAGTCGCCGTAGTAGGCGGCGAACACCGAGCAGGTCACCGCGTAGTTGACGTCGTGGCCGATCAGGTCGGTCAGTTCGAAGGCGCCCATGCGGAAGCCGCCGGCGTCGCGCAGCAGGGCGTCGAGGCTGGCGCAGTCGGCGGCGCCTTCCTGCAGCAGGCGCAGGCTCTCGGCATAGAAGGGGCGGGCCACGCGGTTGACGATGAAGCCCGGGGTGGAGCGGGCGTACACCGGCTGCTTGCCCCAGTGCTTCGCGGTGGCGTGCAGGGCCTTGGCCAGTTCCGGGCAGGTGGCCAGGCCCGAGACGATTTCCACCAGGGCCATCAGCGGCGCCGGGTTGAAGAAGTGCATGCCGATCACCCGCCCGGGGTGCTTGAGGCCGGCGGCCAGGCTGGTGATGGACAGCGAGGAGGTGTTGCTGGCCAGGATGCAGTCGGCCGCGCACAGCGCTTCCAGCTGGCCCAGCAGGCTGCGCTTGACCTCAAGGTTCTCGACGGTGGCCTCGATCACCAGTCGCGAATCGGCCAGGGCCTCGATGGCTTCCACCGGCTGCAGGCGCGCGATAGTGGCGCTGTGCTGCTCGGCGCCGAGCTTGCCTTTCTCCACCAGGCGGCCGAGCTGGCGGTCGATGCTGTCGATGGCCTGGGCGGCGGCGCCGGGGCGGTTGTCGTAGAGCTTCACCGGGTGGCCGGCCTGGGCCGCCACCTGGGCGATGCCGGCGCCCATGGCGCCGGCGCCGATCACCGCGACCTGCGCGTTGCTATCCAGTGCGTGCATGTCAGCGGCCCTTGAAGCTGGGGGTGCGTTTTTCCATGAAGGCGCCGACGCCTTCGCGGTAGTCCTCGCTGCGCCCGGCCAGGCGCTGCAGGTCGCGCTCCAGCTCCAGCTGCTCGTCGAAGCTGTTGTTCAGGCTGGCGTTGAGGCTGCGTTTGATCAGGGCCAGGCCGTAGGTCGGCTGGGTGGCCAGGTGGCGGGCCAGCTTGAGGGCTTCCTCGCGCAGGGCGGCGTCGTCCACCACGCGGTAGATCAGGCCCCATTGCTCGGCCTGTTCCGCGCTCAGGCGCTCGCCCAGCAGGGCCAGGGCCTTGGCGCGGGCCAGGCCGACCAGCCGCGGCAGCGTCCAGGTGCCGCCGGAGTCGGGGATCAGGCCGATCTTGCAGAAGGCCTGGATGAAGCTGGCCGAGCGCGCCGCCAGGACCAGGTCGCAGGCCAGCGGGATGTTGGCCCCGGCGCCGGCGGCCACGCCGTTGACCGCGCAGATCACCGGCAGCGGCAGGTCGCGCAGGGCGCGGATCAGCGGGTTGTAGAACTTCTCGATGGACTCGCCCAGGTCGGGCATCTCGGCGCCCGGGGCGACGTTGCGGTCGGACAGGTCCTGGCCGGCGCAGAAGCCGCGGCCTTCGCCGGTCAGCAGCAGCACGCGGGCTTCCTCGCTCTGGCGCACCAACTTGAGCGCCTCGCGCACCTCGCCGTGCATCGTGGCGTTGAAGCTGTTCAGCTGCTCCGGGCGGTTCAGGCTGAGGAGGGCGACGCCGTCCTCGATGGAAAACAGGATGTGCTCGAAGGTCATGGGCGGGCTCGCTCCATCAATCGGTCTATATAAAGAAGGGGCTCAGCGGCCGAGGAAGCGGGCCGGGCGTTTTTCCTGGAAGGCGCGGATGCCTTCCTCGCGGTCGGCGGTGCCGGCCAGCAGGGTGAAGGCGTGGCGCTCGAAGCGCAGGCCGCTGGCCAGGTCCGTGTCCTGGGCCTTGAGCAGCGCTTCCTTGGCCATGCGCACCGCCAGCGGCGCCTTGCGCGCGATGACGCGGGCGACCTGCAGGGCGCGCTCGACGGTGAGTTCGGGCTGGGTGACTTCGCTGACCAGGCCGGCGCGCAGGGCGTGGCGGGCGTCTATGGCCTCGCCGGTGAGGACCATCTGCATGGCCAGGGACTTGCCCACCGCGCGCAGCAGGCGCTGGGTGCCGCCGGCGCCGGGGATGATGCCGAGGTTGATTTCCGGCTGGCCGAAGCGGGCGTCTTCGCCGGCGATGAGGATGTCGGCGTGCATCGCCAGTTCGCAGCCGCCGCCCAGGGCGAAGCCGTTGACCGCGGCGACCAGCGGCTTGGCGAAGGCGGTGATGCGCTGCCAGTGGGCCACGCGCGGGTCATCGAGGATGCCGACCAGGTCGCGCTCGGCCATTTCCTTGATGTCGGCGCCGGCGGCGAAGGCCTTGCGGCTGCCGGTGAGGACCACCGCGCGGGTCTCGGCGTCGCGTTCGGCGGCGTCCAGTTCCGCCGCCAGTTCGCCCAGCAGTTCGGTGTTCAGGGCGTTGAGCGCCTCGGGGCGCTGCAGGGTGATCAGGCGGACGCCGTCCTCCGGCGCCTGTACGGCGAGGGTACGAGGCATGTAAAGCTCCTCAGGCTGCACGCACGGCCGGGGGCCGGCTTATTGGAATTGTTCTGCGGTTCGCCGCGCCCGGGGCGTGGAGGGAACCTGGCTTGCCCCCAGTATATGCCTAAAGTGATACAAGACAACAAGTATAAAATTGATTTGTGTGTCTTATGATTTGCTGCCCATGCCAGGCGCGGAGCTTGTCAGGCGGCCTCGAGGCCCGTGGAAACTATGGTCCAGGGCCGTACCTCCCTGGAGGGTGGCGGGGTGCCGATCGTCGTTGCGGGAAGTGATACAGCATTGAGTGCATTGACGATGGGATTTGTTGTGATACAAGATTTTCCAGACAACGAATCACGACGGGTCCTTTCCCGTCCCGCCTTGCCGGCGCCCCTGGCGCCGCCGTGCTCAAGGAGTCGCCTCGATGCCGTCCGCCCCCTGCGCCTGCGCGCTGGAATCCCTCGCCGAAGCCGGATGCCCTCCCGGGGTGCAGCGCCCCCTTCGCCTGCCCGAAGAGGAGGCCTGAGATGCCCTGCTACAGCCTCGAAGGCCTGACCCCGGTGGTCGACCCGACCGCCTACGTGCATCCCACGGCGGTGCTGATCGGCGACGTCATCGTCGGCCCCGGCTGCTACGTCGGGCCGCTGGCGGCGCTGCGCGGCGACTTCGGGCGGATCATCCTGGAGGAGGGCGCCAACCTGCAGGACACCTGCGTCATGCACGGCTTCCCGGACAGCGACACCGTGGTCGAGCGCAACGGCCATATCGGCCATGGCGCCGTGCTGCACGGCTGCCGCATCGGCGCCGACGCGCTGGTGGGCATGAACGCCGTGGTGATGGACAAGGCGCACATCGGCGAGCGCTGCATCGTCGCCGCCACCGCCTTCGTCAAGGCCGGATTCGAGTGCCCGGCGCAGAGCCTGGTGATGGGTTCGCCGGCCACGGTCAGGCGCGAGCTGAGCGAGCAGGAGATCGCCTGGAAGCAGCGCGGCACCGCCGAATACCAGCAACTGAGCAGGCGCTGCCTGGCCAGCCTGGTGGAATGCCAGCCGCTGGCGGCGGTGGAGGCGGGGCGCCCGCGCCTGGGCGATTCCGGGTTCCGCCCGAAGGGGCAGGGCGCATGAGCCTCGTAGGGGTTCGCCCCAATGGCCAGGCGGCCCGGCGGGCAGGTATAGTCGGCGCTTTATCCGCGCCCGACCGAGCCATGAGCAGTCTCGCCCCGCTGAACCAACTGATCACCCGCTTCCAGGAACAGACGCCGATCCGCGCCAGTTCGCTGATCATCACCCTCTACGGCGACGCCATCGAACCCCATGGCGGCACCGTCTGGCTGGGCAGCCTGATCGGCCTGCTGGAGCCCATGGGGATCAACGAGCGGCTGATCCGCACCTCGATCTTCCGCCTGACCAAGGAAGGCTGGCTGACCGCCGAGAAGGTCGGCCGGCGCAGCTACTACAGCCTCACCGGCACCGGCCGGCGGCGTTTCGAGAAGGCCTTCAAGCGCGTCTACAGCCCCGGCTTGCCGGCCTGGGACGGCGCCTGGACGCTGGTGCTGCTGTCGCAACTGGCGGCGGACAAGCGCAAGCAGGTGCGCGAGGAGCTGGAATGGCAGGGCTTCGGCGCCATCGCCCCGAGCGTGCTGGCCTGCCCGCGCTGCGACCGCGCCGACCTCACCGCGACCCTGCTGGACCTGGATGCGCTGGACGACAGCATCGTCTTCGAGACCCACGCCCAGGAGGTGCTGGCCTCCAAGGCCATGCGCCTGCAGGTGCGCGAGAGCTGGAAGATCGACGAGCTGGGCCGCCACTACAGCGAATTCATCCGCCTGTTCCGCCCGTTGTGGCAGGCGCTGCGCGAGCAGGGCGAGCCGGATGCCCAGGACTGTTTCCTGGCGCGCACCCTGTTGATCCACGAATATCGCAAATTGCTACTGCGCGACCCGCAGCTGCCGGACGAACTGCTCCCCGGCGACTGGGAAGGGCGCGCGGCGCGGCAGCTGTGCCGCAACCTCTACCGCCTGGTGTACGCCAGGGCCGAGGTGTGGCTGAACAGCGCCCTGGAGACCGCCGACGGTCCCTTGCCGGATGCCGGCGAGAGCTTCTACCGGCGCTTCGGGGGGCTGGCCTGAGCCGGGTTGGCTCGAAACATGCTTCACAAGCGCCGGACCGAGGCGGCGCTGCGGGACCGCCGGCCCAGGGCCGGACCATGACGGGCGCCGGCCTGAGCGTCCGCTGATAACAACAATGCGTGCATGAGGCTTTAGGTCATGAACCCTTCATCGATTTCCAGGGATGAGGCTTTCGAGGCATGGCTGGGCCAGGTCAACCGGGCCTGCGGGCGTTTCGACGCGCGCACCCTGGGGCCGGCCTTCCATGGGAAGCTGAGGGAGTACCAGGGCGGTGCCATCAAGCTCAGCGTCGTCGACATGGCCCAGGTGCGCCTGTACCGGACCAGCAAGGAGATCAGCTCCAGCGGCAACGGCCACTTCTTCGCGGTATTCCAGCTCGAAGGGCGCGCGCACATGGAGCAGAACGGCAACCGCGTCCAGCTGGGGCGCGGCGACATCACCCTGATCGACGCCAACCGCCCCTGCGACATGAACTACGAGGCCGATTCGCGGCAGCTGTCGCTGATCCTCCCGCGCCAGGTGCTGGAGCGCGGCCTGCGCTTCTCCGGCATCGACTGCGCGCGGCGCATCCCGGCCACCTCGCCGGTGGCGGTGCTGGCCAACACGCTGATCCTCGAAACCACCCGCCAGGACGGCCTGGGCATGCAGGAGAGCGAGGCCACCCTCGACGCCCTGGTCAGCCTGCTGCGCCCGGCCCTGGCCTGCGCGGAGGCCGACGGCGACAGCCACGAAAGGCTGTTCCGCAAGTCAGTGGCCTTCATCGACGAGCACATCGGCGCCGAGGAACTCTGCCCGGAACTGATCGCCCGCGAAGTGGGCGTGTCGGTGCGTGGCCTGTACCGCATGTTCGCCAAGAAGGGCCTGGTGGTGGCGCAGTACATCAAGAACCGCCGCCTGGACTTCTGCGCCGAGTCCCTGCGCAACGCGGCCGGCGAGCAGAAGCTCTCGGCGCTGGGGTACGCCTGGGGGTTCTCGGACTCCAGCTACTTCTCCACGGCGTTCAAGTCGCGCTTCGGGGTTTCGCCGGGGGAGTATCGGAAGCGGTATGTGCATTAGGGGCGGCTGCAAGCGGCAGGCTGCAGGCTGCAAGCGAGAGCGGCAAGAGCCCCTCTCCCCAACCCTCTCCCGCAAGCGGGAGAGGGGGCTTGTCCGTGCCGAGAGGGGGCCTGGCTCCAGACGGCAATCCCTGTGCTAGCCGGCTAACTCCAAAACAGCCAAACACTCCGAACGGTCCCCTCTCCCTTCAGGGAGAGGGTTAGGGGGAGGGCGCTCTCAAACCCCATGCCGGTGCCCAACGGCGGCGGCGGATAACGCCGTAGGCGTTATGCGCCCTACGCCAAGCCCTCCCATGACGTAGGGCGAATAACCGTTCGCGGTTATCCGCCGTTGGCCGTGCCTCCGGGGCGTCCGGCGTGGCCGATGCCAATCGCGGACGGAGTCCGCTCCTACGACCGTGCCGCCCCGGCACGATCCGCTCTTGCCGCTCTTGCCGCTCTTGCCGCTCTTGCCGCTCTTAGCGCTCTTGCTTGCAGCTTGCAGCCTGCCGCTTGCAGCCGCCTTATTGGCACCCCCACCAACACAACTGGCACACAGAAAAACACCCGCACTCCCGCCCCTGGCGACAATCGTCCTCGACCGACCGTGCATAGACGCGGCCGATAAGAATCGATCAAGAGTGCCCCTGCATGCTTTTCACCGTGAAAACCCGAATCAAGACCGGCCTCTGCGGCCTGCTGCTGGCCGCAGGCTTCGCGCAGTCCGGCCTGGCCCTGGCCGATGACCTGGCCGCCAGGGGCCAGGCCGTGTTCGAGCGCGACTGCTCGGTTTGCCACACCGCCAATGCCGGCGGCGCCAACATCATGGGCCCCAACCTGCATGGGGTGATCGGCCGCAACGCCGGCTCCCTGGCCGGCTTCAGCTATTCCCAGGCGATGAAGGACAAGGGCGCGGCCTGGAGCCGCGAGAGCCTCGAAGCCTTCGTCACCCAGCCCCAGGACGCCGTGCCGGGCACCTACATGCCTTACCAGGGCCTGGCCGACGCCGACGAGCGCAAGGCCCTGAGCCTGTGGCTCAGCCAGCAGCACTGACCTTTCCCGGCCGCTCCCGGCGAGCGGTTCCCTGCCTGGCCCGCGGGCCGCAAGAACAGGAGTCACCATGAGCATCACCGCAACCCTGCCGCAGGTCGCCGAGTTCCTCCAGCGCCGCCACGGCTGCTTCATCGACGGCGCCTGGGTGGCCTACGACGGCCCCACCAGCGACGTGCTCAACCCGGCCACCGGCGAGGTCATCGCGCGGATCGCCGATATCGATACGGACATGCTCGACCGCGCCGTGAAGTCCGCCCATGCCGCCTTCAAGGCGCGCGTCTGGTCCGACCTGCGCCCGGCCGACCGCGAGCGCATCCTGCTGCGCTTCGCCGACCTGGTGGAGCAGCACGCCGAGGAACTGGCCCAGCTGGAAACCCTGAGCCAGGGCAAGTCGATCAACCTGACGCGCATGCTCGACGTGGGCGCCACGGTCGAGTTCATGCGCTACATGGCCGGCTGGGCGACCAAGATCGAGGGCCAGTCGCTGGACGTCTCCATCCCGCTGCCGCCGGGGACGAAGTTCACCGCCTTCACCCGCCGAGAGCCGGTGGGCGTGGTCGCCGGCATCGTGCCCTGGAACTTCCCGCTGATGATCGCCGTGTGGAAGCTGATGCCGGCCCTGGCCACCGGCAACACCGTGGTCATCAAGCCCGCTTCGGAAACCCCGCTGACCGCCCTGCGCCTGGCCGAGCTGGCCTTCGAGGCGGGCGTGCCGGCCGGCGTGTTCAACCTGGTGACCGGTGACGGCGCGCGCATCGGCGGCGGTCTGGCCGCGCACAAGCTGGTCAGCAAGGTGTCCTTCACCGGCTCCACCGCGGTGGGCCGCAGCGTCGGCATCGCGGCCATGCAGAACATGACGCGCTTCGCCCTGGAGCTGGGCGGCAAGAACCCGATGATCATCCTGGCCGACGCCGACATCGACAAGGCCGTGCAGGGCGCGCTGCTGGGCGGCCTGCTCAACAGCGGCCAGGTGTGCGCCGCGGCCTCGCGCTTCTACGTGCACGAGTCGCGCTATGCCGAGTTCGTCGACAAGCTCGGCGCGGTGGTCGCCGGCATGAGCATCGGCGAGGGCATGGACGATACTTCGCAGATCACCCCGCTGGTCTCGCGCAAGCAGCAGGCCTCGGTGCTCAAGCACATCGAGACCGCCCGCCGCGAAGGCGCCCGCGTGGTCTGCGGCGGCGAGCCGATGGACTGCGACGGCTACTTCGTCCGCCCCACCGTGCTGGCCGACGTCACCCAGGACATGGCCGTGGCCCACAATGAAGTCTTCGGCCCGGTGCTGGCGGTGCTTTCGTTCAAGACCGAGGACCAGGCCATCGAGATGGCCAACGACAGCGAGTACGGCCTGGGCGCCAGCCTGTGGACCAACGACCTGACCCGCGCGATGAACCTGGTGCCGCGCATCGAGTCCGGCACCGTCTGGGTCAATGCCCACGTGCTGCTGGACCCGAGCATGCCCTTCGGCGGCGTCAAGCAGTCCGGCATGGGCCGCGAGTTCGGCCGCGCGGTGGTCGAGGCCTACACCGAGATCAAGTCGGTGTGCATCGCCCACTGATGCCGGCTTGCGTAGCGTGCCGCGTGGCGGCACGCTACGCCGCTTTCCCGGGCGAGGCCGCAGAGGAGGCTGACCGCATGTTCGCACTGACCCTGCGCGTGGCGCTGGCCTGCCTGCTGCCGTTCGCCGCCATCTTCCTGTTCCAGGCCATGCCCGGCGTGCACCCGGCCTGGGACTTCGCCAACGTCGCCGGCTTCGTCGCCGGGGCGCTGTTCCTGTTGCTGTTCGCCTATACCGGCAAGCCGATGGCCCGGCCGCGGCACGACGGCAAGTTCTTCATGGTGCTGCACCGCGACCTGTCGTTCGTCGCCGCCGTGCTGCTGGCCGTCCACGTGGCGGTGCTGCTGGTGGAGGAGCCGCTGGTGCTCGACGAACTGCTGCCCGGCGCGCCCTGGCACATGCTCGCCGCCGATGGCGCGACCCTGCTCCTGCTGCTGATCCTGCCGGTGAGCCTGACCGCCGTGCGCCGGCGCATCTGGCGCAGGCACGTCGATTTCCGCCGCTGGCACTACGGCTGGAGCGCGGCCATAGTCGCCCTGGCTGCGGTGCACATGATCGGCGCCGGCTACTACAGCGGCGCCACCTGGAAGGCCGTGCTCTGGGGCGTGCTGAGCCTCGCCGCGCTGGCCTGGCCGCTGCTGCCGCGGCCCACGCCGCACTACGCCGAGGGCGGGCGCCGGCGGCACAGCGCCTACCTGGCCAGCCGCCTGAGCGTTGCCGTGCTCTGCGCCGGCCTGGCCCTGGCCGGGCTCTACGCGCTGCTCGGCAGCGTGGACCTGCCGCTGCTATGAAGCGCTGGTACCTGCTGTTGGCCATCCCGCTGCTGGCGGCCTTCGTCATCGGCGCGCGGCATGGCCACGACCACCTGGTGCGCCAGCACCCGCTGCTGCCGATGAACTTCGACCACACCAACCACGGCAGCATCAACTGCGTCACCTGCCATCACGACTTCGTCGACAGGTCGACCTCGGCCTCGCCCAGCGGCAGCCGCACCTGCGTGCTCTGCCACAAGGAGTCGCCGCAGCTGGCGGTGAACATCGAGCACGAGTTCCACCAGTTCTGCGAAGGCTGCCACCTGAAGCGCCTGCAGGCGTTCCAGCAGGCCGGCCCGGTGCGCTCCTGCAAGGGCTGCCACACGCCACCCGCGGTAGCCGGCGCGCCTTAGTTGAGGATCAGCAGGCGCGGGTACTCGCGCAGGTGCGACGAGGTGATCTGGGCCAGCGAGCGCATGGCCCCCAGTGGGTCGTCCAGGCGGTAGTTGGCGGTGATGCTGACATCCTTCAGGCGCTCGTCGGCGTTGACGATCCAGCCCGGGTAGTAGCGCCGCAGCTCGGCCAGCACCTGGCCCAGCGGGCAGTTCTCGAACACCAGGCGGCCCTGCACCCAGGCCAGCAGGCGCTGGCTCTCGCCGTTGTGGCGGCGCTCGCCGAAGCCGCCGGGGCCGACGCGGATGCTGTCGCCGGCGCCGAGGCTGACGCGGGTGTCGTCGCCGGCGCTGCGCAGGTCCACCTCGCCGTGCTGCACGCTGACTTCCGCCTCGTCGCCCAGGTAGCGCACGGCGAAGGCGGTGCCGCGCACGCTGACCTGCACGGGGCCGGCGTCCACCTCGAAGGGGCGGCTGCGGTCGTGGGCCACGTCGAAGTAGGCCTCGCCGCGGTACAGCCGGGCACTGCGGCGCTGCTCGTCGAGGTGGCTGGACAGCGCGGTGTCGGTGTTCAGCAGGATGCGCGAACCGTCGGCCAGCTGCAGGCTCTGGCGCTGGCCCACGGCGGTGTAGTGGTCGGCGCGGATGTGCGTCAGCAGGTCGCCCTGCAGGGCCACGCCCACGGCCAGCAGCAGGCCCGCGGCGGCGGCGAAGGAACGCCAGCGCCGGCGCTTGCCGTGGCGGGCACGGTGTTGCGCCTGGGCCTCCAGGCCCGTGGCGGCCAGGCCGAGCAGAGGCGAGTCCCACAGGCTGCTGGCGTGCTGGAAGGCGCGGGCGTTGGCCGGGTGCGCGGCCAGCCAGGCGTCGAAGCGCGCGCGGGTGGCGGCGTCGGCGTCTTCCAGCTGGATCAGCCAGTCCAGCGCTTCGGCCAGGTGCGGGTCCGGGGCGGTCACGCGGCGTTCCTCGAATCGGGGGCGCACATTGTGGGCCAGCCGCGGGCCGATGGGTAGCCCGTCATGCCGGGGCCTCCAGGCGCCCGAGCACGTCGATGCAGATGGCCATGATGAGCTTGAGTTCCTTCTGCACCGTGCTGGGCGACACGCCCAGCTGCTCGGCGATTTCCGCGTAGCCGCAGCCGTGCAGCCGGCTGAGGATGAAGATGCGCTGCTGGCGCGGGGTGAGGCGTTCCAGGGCCGAGCCCAGGCGCTCCAGCAACTGCTCGGCGTGCAGCCCGTCCTCCGCCGAGCTCTGGCTGGAGGGCACCGCCTGGAGCACCTCCTGGGGCACGTCGTCGAGCAGGGTGCGCGATTGCATGCGCAGGTGGCGCAGGTGGTCCAGGGCGAGGTTGCGGCCGGTCTGGAAGAGGAACGGCTCCAGGTGTTCCACCGGGCGTTCGCGCAGGGTGCGGGCCACCCGCAGGTAGGTCTCCTGGACCAGTTCTTCGGCAATGCTGGGGTTCTTCACCATTCTCGCCAGGGTGCGCAGGAGCGGGGTGCGCTGGGCGAGGAACACGGTGTCGAGGTGGGAAAGGCTCACGCGACGTCCATGCAAGTCGTTTTCGGATGAGAATTATTATTGTTCGCGAGGGGTGGCCGGCACAAGCCGGGCCGTGCAGAAAAAAAGAGCGAGGCCGCGGGCACGGCCTCGCTCGTCCCTCAGCCGGCTTGTGAGGGAAAAGGGGGAGGGAGGGCTCAGGCCTTGTCGGCCTTGCCGGCGGCCGCGGCGAACTTCGCCAGGCGCACGTCCAGGCGCCGCGGGCGGCGGCCGTGGTCCTCGGCCTGTTCCTTGCGGCGGATGGCGTTGCGCACCATCAGCGAGCCCAGGTAGCGCACCGGCTCGGGCGGGAAGTGGCCGAGCGGGCCCTGGGCCAGCGGCGAGCGCGTCCACTCGTTGTCCAGGCCCAGCACCAGCGAGGCGAGGAGCTGCCCGCCCATGTGGCAGGGGCCGACGCCGCTGCCGGAGTAGCCGAAGCCATAGAAGATGTTGCCGTCGGCGCCGAGCCGGCCGAAGAACGGCAGGCCGGTCACCGAGCGGTCGGAGGGGCCGTTCCAGCTCGCTGCGATGGGCACCTCGGCGAAGGCCGGGAAGAACTCGCCGAGGCTGCGCCGCAGCAGTTCCAGGTAGGGCGAGGGCTGGTCGAACACCGGCAGCATGCGCCCGCCGTAGGCGAAGGTGTTGCCGCCCTTGCCGAGCATGATCCGGCCGTCCGGGGTGTTGTGGTAGTAGTGCACGAAGATGCGCGAGTCGAGCACCGTCACCCCCGAGGTCAGGCCGATGCGCTGCAGCAGCTGCGGGCGCGGCTCGGTGATGATCATGTCGCTGGAGACGATGGCCACGGTGCGCTCGAACTGCGGGAAGGCCCGCGCCATCCAGGCGTTGATCGCCAGCACCACGCGGTCCGCCGCCACCTTGCCGTGGGGCGTGTGCACGCTGGCCGGGCGGCCTTCCTCCAGGCCGGTCATGGGCGTGCCCTCGTACAACCGCACGCCCAGTTGCAGCGCCACCCGGCGCAGGCCGCGCACCAGCTTGCCCGGCTGCACGCTGGCGGCGGCGGGGGAGAACCAGCCTTCCAGGTGCCTGGCCGAGCCGGCCATGCGCCGCACGTCCTCCAGCGGGCGCCTGCTGAAGGAGTTGATGCCGTGCTTCTCCAGCGCGGCTATCACCCCGTCGGTGGCGCCGACCTGGGCGGCGTTGGTCGCGGTGTAGAGGGTGCCGTCCAGGCGGTAGTCGGCATCCACCCCGTACTTCTCGCAGAACTCGCCGATGGCGTGGATGCTGCGCTCGGAGGCCTGCACCAGGCGGATCGCCTCGGCCAGTCCGAACAGCCGTTCGAGGGTGAAGAACTTCGCCGACCAGGACAGCGCGCAGCCGCCGTTGCGCCCGCTGGCGCCGGCGCCGCAGATGTCGGCTTCGACGATCACCACGTCGAGCCCGGGGTTCTGTTCCTTGAGCTGGATGGCGGTCCATAGGCCGGTGTAGCCGCCGCCGACGATGCACACGTCGGCGCGGGTGTCCTGTTGCAGCGGGGCGGCCCTGTCGCTGTCGTGCTGCAGGGCCTGGTCGAGCCAGAAGGGGCGCATGGGGAAGCTCCGTGTCGGATTTCGGGCAGGGTTCGCCGCGCCGGGGCGGCCGGCGTGCGTCTGGTGTCGTGGGCTGGGCACGTCCTTGTGCCCTGGGCTTCAGGTGCGCGCCGGGCGTACCCGCAGGGGCCGGTTGGGGGTGGCCGGGGCGCTCTGGCGCGCGCCTTCGGGCAGGCTGTTCCAGTGCGGCAGCAGGATGGCGGCGGCGATCAGCGCGGTGATGGTGAAGCCGATGAACACGCTGTAGGTGTCGAAGTAGCCGGGCAGCAGGCCGCCGAGGATGGCGCCCACCGAGCCGCAGCCATTGACGAAGCCGGCCGCGGTGCCGGCGGCCTTGCCGGTGCCGAAGTCGATGGCGGCGGCGCCGCTGATCATCGAGTCCGGGCCGTAGAGGGTCAGGCCCATCATGAACAGCAGGGCGAACACCAGCATTGCGCTGCCGGTCTGCATGGCCGGGACGAACAGCGCCAGGCAGGCGGTCAGGCCGATCAGGCTGATGACGCAGGCGGGCATGCGCCGGGCGCCGAACAGCTTGTCCGAGGCCAGGCCGATGAGGATGGGGCCGAGCAACCCGGCGATCTCGAAGGAGGTCGGCAGCACCGCGGCGCCCACCTTGCCCAGGGCCGGCATGCGCTCGTAGACGATCACCGGGCCCCACAGCAGGATGGCGTAGCGCGCGGGCTTGAGCAGGAAGTAGGCCAGGCCGAGGGTCATCACGGTGCGGTTGCGCAGCACGGCGCCCAGGGTCTCCCAGAAGCCGGGGTTCCTGCCCTGTTCATGGAAGCCGGCGTAGTGCACGGCCTGTGGCTCGTCTTCCTCGATCGGCGGCAGGCCGACGTCCTGCGGGCGGTTGCGCTGCAGCAGCAGGAACAGCAGGGCGACGCCGCCGACCACCGCGGCGGACGAATAGAAGGCCGCGTGCCAGGTGCCGAACACGCTGTAGGCCCACCAGCCGGCGAAGGGCGAGGCGACCAGGCCGCCGAAGGCGTAGCAGGTGCTCCACAGGCCGAGGATGCGGCCGCGCTCGTGGGCGGCGAAGAAGCTGCCCATGTTCTTGCACAGGCCGGACCAGCCGGTGGACTGCGCCAGGCCCTGGATGACCATGCAGCTGGCGAAGATCGGCACGGTGGCGAAGGTGCCCATGACCAGGGCGGCGAGGGTGGAGATCAGCAGGCCGCCGAACACCACCACGCGGGGGCCGAAGCGGTCGGCGAAGACGCCCCAGGTGAACTGGCCCACGGCGTAGGCGGCCAGGTAGATGGCGTCCATGTCGGCCATCATCGCCTTGTCCAGTTCGAAACTCGTGTCCTCGGCGATGCCGAGCTTGGCCACGGAGAAGGCCTTGCGGGTGAAGTAGAAGGCGGCGTAGGCGAGCCAGGTGATCGCGAAGATCTGCACGCGCCAGCGTTGCATGGAACCTTTGCCCGCGCGGGCTGCGGTACCGGTGGGGTTGCTCATCTGATCTGACCTCGTTGTTGTAGGAGTGCCGGCAGTCAGGGAAAAACTTGTTGTTGTTATATGAGCGGGCCGTCCCTTTCCGGAGGTGACGGGTCAGTGCCAATGCGGGTGAGGTTGCCGTGGGCCTGGGGCGCGCGGTGAAACGAATGGAAGCAACTTCGGATAAATAAATAAAATCGATTTATCAAATTTTAAAAATAAGTCTGACTTGTAAGTCACGCAGCCCGGTGACAGAGTGGCGGCTTCCCGATCCCCGCGGAGCCAGGCCCATGCAGGTTTCCCACGCGCAACTGAAGGCCTTCCACGCCGTGGCCCTGACCGGCAGCTTCACCCGCGCCGCCGAGCGCCTGTTCCTCACCCAGCCGGCGGTTTCCGACCAGGTGCGCAAGCTGGAGGAGCGCTACGGCGTGCTGCTGTTCCACCGCAACAAGCGCTCGGTGCGCCTGACCGACCTGGGCGAGCGCCTGCTGGCGGTGACCCAGCGGCTGTTCGTCATCGAGGCCGAGGCCCACGAGCTGCTGGCGGCCTCCAGCGCCCTGCAGACCGGCAACCTGACCCTGGCGGTGGACGCCGCGGTGCACCTGCTGCCGCAGGTGGCGCGCTTCTGCCAGCGCTACCCGGGCATCCACGTGCGCATCGAGAGCGGCAACACCGACGAGTCGCTGCAATCGCTGTTCAACTACCGGGCCGACCTGGCGCTGCTGGGCCGCGCGGTGGAGGACGAGCGCCTGCTGTCGGTGACCCTGCGCAGCGACCCCATCGTCGCCTTCGTCGCCAGCGGCCACCCCTGGGCGCAGCGCGAATCCATCCGCCTGGCGGACCTGGACGACACGCCGCTGGTGCTGCGCGAACAGGGCTCGGTGACGCGCCAGACCCTCGAGGAGGAAATGCACCGCGCCGGCCTGCGCATCCGCCCGGCCATCGAGGTGGAAGGCCGCGAGGCCGCCCGCGAGGCGGTGGTGGCGGGCATCGGCCTGGGTGTGGTGTCGGCCGCCGAGTTCGGTGCCGACAGCCGCGTGCACGCGTTGCCGATCGTCGATTGCGAAAGGCGCATGAGCGAGACGCTGGTGTGCCTGCGCGAGCAGAGTTCGCGGCGGATAGTGGCGACCTTCCTCGATGTGGTGCGGGAGGGGCTGGAAGGGGCCACCGGGTAGGCCGGCGCGGCCTGGGCGTTCAATCGCGGACGGAGTCCGCTCCTACGACCATGCTCGACCGTAGGGTGAATAACCGTTCGCGGTTATCCGCCGCCGGCCGGAACGCCGGCGTCCGGGACCATTGGCGGATAACGCCGTAGGCGTTATGCGCCCTACGGGTTGCAAGGGGGCGGCGTAGGATGGGCTGGGCCTTGGCGATACCCATCCTACGAAGAGCATATCGGCGCGGGGCGCAAGACAGTTGCTCCTGCGCCCGTGCTTCCCTGGAACCGTAGGAGCGGACTCCGTCCGCGATTGTCCGTGGTTGGCAACGGCGGGTCAGGCCACACCATCCTCCGCCAACTCCAGGAACGCGCTCACCACCCGCAACCCGCGGCGCCGTTCCAGGCAGCCGATGGAATGGCGGTTCACCAGGCCTTCGCCGACCAGGGGCACGGCGCGCACCCGCGGGTCGCGGCTCACTTCCAGCGAGGAGACGATACCGATGCCCAGCTCCGCCGCCACCGCCTCGGTGACCGCCTCGCGGCTGCTCAGCTCCATCAGCACCCGCGGTTGTATCGGCAGGGCGCCGCAGGCGCGGTCGAAGGTGCGCCGGGTGATGGAGTCCGGCTCGCGCAGCACCATGATCTGCCCATCCAGCTCCGCCAGCGGCACGCCCTCGCCGCGCCCGCACCAGGGGTGCTCCGCCGGCAGCAGGGCGCACAGGTGCGACGCCACCAGCTCGCGCAGGTATAGCCCGGGGCGCTCGTCCACCTCGGTCACCACGGCGACGTCCACGTGCTCGCTGAGCAGGGCGCTCAGCGTCTCGTGGGCGTTGCCCAGGCGCAGGTTGACGGTGATGCCCGGGTAGCGCGCGCGCAGGCGGGCGAGCAGGGGCATGACCAGGTGCGGGCCGTCGGCCGCCACCTCCAGGCGCCCGCTGAGCAGCTTGCGGTTGGCGTCGAGCAGCGTCTCGGCCTCTTCCTCCAGGGCGAACAGGGTACGGCTGATGGCCGCCAGGCGGCGGCCTTCCTCGGTCAGCTCGACGGCGCGGGCGGTGCGCCGGAACAGGTTGACCTGGTAGTGCTCCTCCAGCGCCTTGACGTGCCCGGTCACCGCCGGCTGGCTGATGAACAGGCGCTCGGCGGCGCGGGTGAAGTTGCCTTCGCGGGCGACGGCGTCGAAGGCGCGGAGCTGGAACAGGTTCATGGGTATAGGTCTGACTTATGCCTGGGATCATGACAAACAATTTGAGCGATAACTCGCCGCTTGGCAACGTATGCCCAGGCCCGGTCGACGGGCCGTGACAAGAACCTCACCCCGCACAGGTTTTCCCCTGAAGAGGAACCGAGCATGAGCACTGCCGAGCGCGCGCCCATCCTGCTGACCCCCGGCCCCCTGACCACCTCCCCGCGGACCCGCCGCGCGATGCTGGTCGACTGGGGCTCCTGGGACAACGACTTCAACGCCCTGACCGCCAGCGTCTGTTCCCGCCTGCTGGCCATCATCCACGGCGAAGGCAGCCACACCTGCGTTCCGCTGCAGGGCAGCGGCACCTTCTCCGTCGAGGCCGCGGTGGGCACCCTGGTGCCGCGCGACGGCAAGGTGCTGGTGCTGATCAACGGCGCCTACGGCAAGCGCCTGGCGAAGATCTGCCAGGTGATCGGCCGCCAGTTCTCCACCTTCGAGACCGAGGAAGACGTGCCCACCACCGCCGAGGATGTCGACCGCCTGCTCGCCGCCGACCCGGCCGTGACCCACGTGGCGCTGATCCACTGCGAGACCAGCACCGGCATCCTCAACCCGCTGGAGGCCATCGCCAAGGTCATCGAGGCCCATGGCAAGCGCCTGATCATCGATGCCATGAGTTCCTTCGGCGCGCTGGACATCGACGCCCGCAAGGTGCCCTTCGACGCGCTGATCGCCGCCTCCGGCAAGTGCCTGGAAGGCGTGCCCGGCATGGGCTTCGTGTTCGCCCGCAATGCCTCGCTGGCGGCCAGCGCCGGCAACTGCCACTCCCTGGCCATGGACCTGCAGGACCAGCACGCCTACATGGCCAAGACCGGCCAGTGGCGCTTCACCCCGCCCACCCACGTGGTCGCCGCGCTGCACGAGGCGCTGACGCAGTACGAGGAGGAGGGTGGCCTGGCGGCCCGTCACAAACGTTACGCGGACAACTGCCAGACTCTGCTGGACGAGATGGCCAAGCTCGGTTTGCGCAGCTTCCTGCCGGCGGCCATCCAGGCGCCGATCATCGTCACCTTCCACGCCCCGCGCGATGCCCGCTACAACTTCACCGAGTTCTACAACCGGGTGCGCGAGAAGGGCTACATCCTCTACCCGGGCAAGCTGACCCAGGTGGAAACCTTCCGCGTCGGCTGCATCGGCCAGGTCGACGCCCAGGGCATGCGCGAGGCGGTGGCGGCCATCGCCGAGACCCTGCGCGAGATGGAAGTCTTCGAAGTCTGAACCCTTTCCCGGCGCAGGCCCGGCCTGCGCCCGACAACAGGATGGAAGCGATGAACTACGAACAACCCAAGCAACTGCAAGCCGCCGTTCTGGACTGGGCCGGCACCGTGGTCGACTTCGGCTCCTTCGCGCCGACGCAGATCTTCGTCGAGGCCTTCGCCGAGTTCGGCGTGCAGGTCAGCCTGGAGGAAGCCCGCGGCCCCATGGGCATGGGCAAGTGGGACCACATCCGCACCCTGTGCGACATCCCGGCCATCGCCGAGCGCTACAAGGCCAAATTCGGCCGCGTCCCGAGCGACGACGACGTCACCGCCATCTACGAGCGCTTCATGCCGCTGCAGATCGAGAAGATCGCCGAGCACTCGGCGCTGATCCCCGGCGCCCTGGAAGCCATCGAGCAACTGCGCGAACAGGGCCTGAAGATCGGCTCCTGCTCTGGCTACCCGGCGGTGGTGATGGAGAAGGTGGTCAAGCTGGCCGCCACCAAGGGCTACGTCGCCGACCACGTGGTGGCCACCGACGAAGTGCCCAACGGCCGCCCGCACCCGGCCCAGGCCCTGGCCAACGTGATCGCCCTGGGCATCGACGACGTGGCCGCCTGCGTGAAGGTCGACGACACCTGGCCGGGCATCCTCGAAGGCCGCCGCGCCGGCATGTGGACGGTGGCGCTGACCTGCTCGGGCAATGCCCTGGGCCTGACCTATGAGCAGTACAAGGCGCTGCCGGCGGACAAGCTGGAGCAGGAGCGCCGGCGCATCGGCCAGATGTTCGAGGGCTCGCGCCCGCACTACCTGATCGACACCATCGCCGAGCTGCCGGCGGTGGTGGCCGACATCAACGCCCGCCTGGCGCGCGGGGAGATGCCGCAGAGCTTCTGAGGTTTTCCGGTGTGAGACAAAGGCCCGCCTCGCAGGCTGTGTGAAAAACCGAGCGGCTCTTCGAAGAGCGCGTTCCTACGTGAAATCTGAAGAGGCTTGGCTATTCAGCCAATCCAGAATCCACGTAGAAACGCGAAATCCAGGTTGTTTTTTAACCAGTGGGACCGATCCTGAGGTTTTCACGCAGTCTGCTCGGCGGGCCTTTTTCGTTGCTGGGTGGGGGGCTTTTCGTAGGAGCGAGCTTGCTCGCGAACGGTGCTCACCGGCGGTTATGGCGTATTGGGTTGGCCCCGCAACCCTCTCCCCAGCCCTCGGCTGCGCGCCCCGCCCTGAAGGGAGAGGGGGCTAGTCCGTGCCGAGAGAGGATTTGATGTCAGCCGGCAACTCCAGAGTTACCGGCTGACTCTGGAAAACCCAACCGCTCCGAACGGTCCCCTCTCCCTTCAGGGAGAGGGTTAGGGAGAGGGCGCTCTCAACCCCAGCACCTGCAATCCCCAGCCAACTCTGTTCGCGAGCAAGCTCGCTCCTACGAAAAGCCCCTCAATTCACGACATTCCGCACAAAACGCAGCAACCCATCCCCCAGGTTCCGATAGGAAAACCGCTGGTTGCTCTTGAACACATGGAACCCCCCGCTGGCCACCTCCCAACGCTGGTCGCCGATCTCCAGCGTCAGATGACCCTCGATGACGTAAACCATGTCATACCACCCCTCGGCATCGGGCTCTGCGTCATAGCTGTCCCCCGGCGCCAGGGCCCAGTGCCACAGCTCGGCCTGACCCCTGGCCGGGGTGCTGGCCAGCAGGGTGCCGCGGCTGTCGGCCTGGCGGCCGGCCCAGGCCACCACGTCGACGCGGGCGAGGTCGCCGGCCTGGGGCGCGCGCACCAGGTCGGCGAAGGTCACCGCGAGGGCCGCGGCGATGCGGTCGAGGGTGGCCAGGCTGACGTTGGTGTCGCCGCTCTCGATGCCGACCAGCATGCGTCGGCTGACGCCGCTGGCCTTGGCCAGGGCGTCCTGGCTCAGCCCCGCGGCGCGGCGCAGGGTCTTGACGTTGTCGGCGACGTGGACGAGCACGCTGGGGCGTTCATTGGTGTTGGGCAATATATTGCTCATTCGACCGGTTTTGCGCATTATGTTGCACATAAGCATACGCCAGGTCCCTGGCCACATTTCAACCCTTTTGGTCTGCCCCCATGCCGCGTTCCCGTTTCGCCACGCTGTTCTTCCCGGTCGCCCTGCTGCTGGTCGCCATGGCCTCGATCCAGGGCGGCGCGGCCCTGGCCAAGAGCCTGTTCCCGGTGCTCGGCGCCCAGGGCGTGACGGCCATGCGCCTGCTGTTCGCCGCCATCATCCTGCTCGCCGTGCTGCGCCCCTGGCGCAAGCCCGTCGCGCGCGGCTCCTGGGGCCCGCTGCTGGCCTACGGCATCACCCTGGGCTGCATGAACCTGATGTTCTACATGGCCCTGCGCACCATCCCCCTGGGCGTCGGCGTGGCCCTGGAGTTCACCGGGCCGCTGGCGGTGGCACTGTACTTCTCGCGCAAGCCCATCGACTTCCTGTGGATCGCCATCGCCGTGCTCGGCCTGTGGCTGCTGCTGCCCGTCGGCGACCTCGGCCACGGCGTCGACCCGCTGGGCGCCGCGCTGGCGCTGGGCGCCGGGGCCTGCTGGGCGATGTACATCCTGTTCGGCCAGCGCGCCGGCAACGACCACGGTACCCAGACGGCGGCCATGGGCGTGACCATCGCGGCGCTGTGCATCTTCCCCGTCGGCCTGGCGCATTCGGGCGCCGCGCTCTTCGACCTGCAACTGATCCCGGCGCTGCTGGGCGTGGCGGTGCTCTCCAGCGCCTTGCCCTACACCCTGGAGATGATCGCCCTGACGCGCCTGCCGGCGCGCACCTTCGGCACCCTGATGAGCATCGAGCCGGCCTTCGCCGCGCTGTCCGGCCTGGTGTTCCTCGGCGAGCAGCTGACCTCGCTGCAGTGGCTGGCCATCGCCGCGATCATGGTCGCCTCGGTGGGCACCACCCTGACCAGCCAGCCGAAGCCGGCGGCCGCCAGCGTGGCGGCGGACTGATCAGGCGCCGAGCGTCGCCGCCAGCCGTTCCTGGATGAAGTCCAGGAAGCACTGGATGCGCTGCGCCAGCTGCGAGTTGCGGTAGTACACCGCGTTGATCGGCTGGTGCTGCTCGCGCACCCACTCCGGCAGCACCTTGACCAGGCGCCCGGCGGCGATGTCGTGGCAGGTCATGAAGCCCGCCAGGCAGGCGATGCCCTGGCCGGCCAGGGCCAGCTGGCGCAGCGTCTCGCCGCTGGAGGCGGAGAGACTGGGGGTGATGGCCAGGCTCTCGCCGCCGGCGTGGCGCAGCGGCCAGATGTTCAGGCTCTCCGGCTGGGTGAAGCCGAGCAGACTGTGCCGCGCCAGGTCCTCCACACTCTGCGGCGCGCCGTGCCGCGCCAGGTAGGCCGGGCTGGCCAGCAGGTTCAGGCGGCTGCTGCCCAGCGGCCGGGCATGCAGCGTCGAGTCGCTGAGGGTGCCGATGCGGATGGCGATGTCGGTGCTCTGTTCCAGCAGGTCGATGTTCAGGTCGTTGGTGTTCAGCTGCAGCTCGATGTCCGGGTACTGCTCGCGGAAGGCGCCGATGTGCGGCACCACGGCGTGCAGCATGAAGGGCGAGGCGGCATTGATCCGCAGGCGCCCGGCCGGCCGTTGCCGGCGCAGCGCCAGGCGTTCCTCCAGGTCCTCCATCTGCGCCAGGATGTGCCGCGCGCTGTCGAGGAAGAGCTGGCCCTCCTCGGTGAGCTTCATGCGCCGCGTGGTGCGGTTGAGCAGGGTGGTGCCGAGCTTGTCCTCCAGGCGCGCCAGGGTGCGGCTCACCGCCGATGCGGTGAGGCCGAGCTGGTCGGCGGCGGCGGTGATGGAGCCGCTGTCGATGACGGTGGTGAAGGTGCGCAGTTCGTCGGATTGGACTTTCATTGGGGGCCTTGGGGCTGGCGAGGTTGTTTGTGAGTGGCACTTTCCGGTGGGCGCGGTGCATTGGGTTGACTGCGTTCCCTCTCCCCAGCCCTCTCCCTGAAGGGAGAGGGGGCTTGTCCGTGCCGAGAGAGGTGATGGTTTCAGCTGGGAACCTTTGGTGTTGCCGGCTAACGCCAGAATACCCAGCTCTGCCCAACGGTCCCCTCTCCCTTCAGGGAGAGGGTTAGGGAGAGGGTGTTCTTCAGGCCAAGTACCGAGATTGCCGGCGAAGCCCCGTTCGCGAGCAAGCTCGCTCCTACAAGTAAAGCCGCCACTCAGAACGTCCCTGGATAAGCCCCGCCATCCAGCAACAGATTCTGCCCGGTGAGATACCCCGCATGGGCGCTGCAGATGAAGGCGCAGAAGGCCCCGAACTCCTCCGCCGTGCCGAAGCGCCCGGCGGGGATCGCCTGCAGCCACTGCTCGACCTTGCCCTGGTCGTCGCCCAGGCCCTTGCGCAGGCGGTCGGTGTCGAAGGAGCCGGGCAGCAGCGCGTTGAGCGTGACGTTGCGCGAGGCCAGGTGCGGCTGGCGGGCAAGGCCTGCGACGAAGCCGGTGAGGCCGCTGCGCGCGCCGTTGGACAGGCCGAGGATGTCGATGGGCGCCTTCACCGCCGAGGAGGTGATGTTCACCACCCGGCCGAAGCCGCGCTCGGCCATGCCGTCCACCGTGGCCTTGATCAGCTCGATGGGGGTGAGCATGTTCAGCTCCAGGGCGCCCAGCCATTCCTCGCGGCCCCAGGCGCGGAAATCGCCGGGCGGCGGGCCGCCGGCGTTGTTGACCAGGATGTCCACCTGCGGGCAGGCCGCCAGCAGCGCCGCGCGGACCTCCGCCCGGCCCACGTCGCCGGGCACGCAGCGCACCTCCACGCCCGGCGCGTGCCGGCGCAGTTCCGCGGCGGTGGCCTCCAGGGCCTCGGCGCCGCGGGCGTTGATCACCAGGTTCACGCCTTCGCCGGCCAGCGCCCTGGCGCAGCCCTTGCCCAGGCCCTTGCTGGCGGCGCAGACCAGTGCCCAGCGTCCTGCGATTCCAAGGTCCATGGTGTTCTCCTGTTCGAAGCGAAAGTGGCGGCCACGACATTTACCCGTGCCGTGGCCGCGGCGCAAGCCGCCGCTTTCAGTCCCAGGCCGGGGCCAGGCCGGCCGGGCTGGTGATGCGCTCGTTGCGCTCCAGGCCGGCGATGGCGGCCATGTCCGCCTCGCTCAGGCTCAGCTCGCGGGCGGCGAGGTTGCTCGCCAGGTTGGCGCGCCTGGTGGAGGAGGGGATCACCGCGTAGCCCAGCTGCATGGCCCAGGCCAGCACCACCTGCGCCGGGGTGGCGCCATGGCGCTGGGCGATCTCGCCGATCACCGCGTCGCCCAGCACCCTGCCGTAGCCCAGGGTCATGTAGGAGGTGATGCGGATGCCGTGGCGCTTGGCGAAGTCGGCGACCTTGTGGTTCTGCAGGTAGGGGTGCAGCTCCACCTGGTTGGTGGCGATCTCGCCGGCGCCGACCACGTCGATGGCCTGCTGCATCAGCGCCAGGGTGAAGTTGGACACGCCGATCTCGCGGGCCAGGCCGCTCGACTTGGCTTCGGCCAGGGCCTCCATGTACTCGGCGACCGGCACCGCGCCGCCCGGCGAGGGCCAGTGGATCAGGCAGAGGTCGACGTAGTCGGTCTTCAGCTTGCACAGGCTCTCCTCCAGGCTGGGGACCAGCCGGTCGCGGGAGAGGTTCTCGGTCCACACCTTGGTGGTCAGGTACAGCTCGCCGCGGGGCACGCCGCTGGCCAGCACGGCCCGGCCGACCTCGGCCTCGTTGCCGTAGATCTGCGCGGTGTCGATGGCGCGGTAGCCCAGCTCCAGCGCGGTGGACACCGAGTCGATGACCACCTGGTCCTTGAGGCGGAAGGTGCCGAGGCCGAGGTCGGGAATGCTCATGGGAATCTCCAGTGGGGGGATGGGTTGTACTGGAGCTTAGTATCCCGGGAGGCACTGCTGAGAAAAACGCCGGCAGCGGCAAAGGATAGT
Organism: Pseudomonas sp. JH-2; assembly: GCF_036231725.1. Lineage (NCBI taxonomy): Bacteria > Pseudomonadati > Pseudomonadota > Gammaproteobacteria > Pseudomonadales > Pseudomonadaceae > Pseudomonas > Pseudomonas sp. JH-2. The sequence continues at coordinate 39,961 of NZ_JAZAQP010000048.1, forward strand.
TGCCGTGGATTCACGAATTGTAGGAGCGGGCCCTGCCCGCGATTTCGCGCGCAGGGCGCGCTCCTGCAGGGGAATGGTGCGGGGATCTCATCCGCGATCGCGCCGGTGATTCCGGCTATCGCACGGCTTTTCGTAGGAGCGAGCTTGCTCGCGAACCGCATGGCACCGCGTTTGTTCGCGAGCAAGCTCGCTCCTACGAAGAGCGCGCAAAAGAAAAGCCCGAGGCTCAGTTGCCGGCGGCCGCCGCGGCCTGCTCGGTCAGGGTCTCGGTGTGGTCGCCGTGGTTCTTGCTGAACTGCGGGGCCAGGGAGCCGATGATCATGCCGAAGGCGCTGCAGATCAGGCCCACCAGCTGCGGCGGCCAGAAGTCGCCTTCCTGGTGGCCCATTTCCAGCGAGATCCAGCCGATCAGGCCGCAGGCGATGGCGGTCAGGGCGCCCTGGGTGGTGGCGCGCTTCCAGAACAGGCCGAAGAACAGCGGCACCACGGCGGCGACCAGGGTCACCTTGTAGGCGTTGCCGACCATCTCGTAGATGCTGGCGTTGGAGTACAGGGCGAACACGCAGGTGGCGATGGTCATGGCCAGCACGCTGGCGCGCATCAGCTTCAGCGCCTGGTGGTCGTTCAGGTGCGGCAGCATGGGCTTGAGGATGTTCTCGGTGAGGGTCACCGAGGGGGCCAGCAGGGCGCCGGAGGCCGAGGACATGATCGCCGAGAGCAGGGCGCCGAAGAACATGATCTGGGCGAACATCGGGGTGCGCTCCATGATCAGGTGCGGCAGGATCTGCTGGGCGTCCTCGTTCAGCCAGTGCTGGACCATCTGCGGGTCGATCATCGACGCGGCGTAGGTCAGGAAGATCGGCAGCATGCAGAACACCAGGTAGCAGCAGGCACCGGTCATGGTGGCGCGCGAGGCGATCTTCTCGGTCTTGGCCGACATCACCCGGGCGTACACGTCCTGCTGCGGGATGGAGCCGAACATCATGGTCACCGCCGCGCCGAGGAAGGCGACTATGTCCTTGGCCGAGGTGCCCTGCAGGAAGTGGAACTTGCCTTCGGCCGCGGCGTGGCTGATCACCACCTGCGGGCCGCCGGCCATGTCGCCGATCAGCCAGACCAGGTAGCACAGGCCGCAGACGATGATGATCATCTGCAGGAAGTCGGTCAGGGCCACGGACCACATGCCGCCGAACAGGGTGTGCAGCAGCACGATCACGGTGCCCAGCAGCATGCCCTGGGTGGTGGTGATGGCGCCGTCGGAGAGCACGCTGAAGCACACGCCCAGCGCGGTCAGCTGGGCGGCGACCCAGCCCATGTAGGAAATGATGATCACCAGGCTGGTGAAGATTTCCACGTGCTGGCCGAAGCGCTTGCGGAAGAAGTCACCGATGGTCATCAGGTTCATGCGGTACAGCGGGCGGGCGAACACCAGGCCCACCAGCATCAGGCAGCCGAAGGAGCCGAAGGGGTCTTCGATGATCCCGGCGAAGCCTTCCTGGAGGAAGGTGGCGGGAATGCCCAGGACGGCTTCGGAGCCGAACCAGGTGGCGAACACCATGGTCACGACCAGGGGGAAGGACATGCTGCGGCCGGCCGCTGCGTAGTCCGAGGAGTTGTGCACGCGGGTCGCGGCGTAGAAGCCGACGATGACCGTAATCAGCAGGTAGATCCCGACAAACCAGATCAGCATTTGTTCGTTCTTTCCATTGGCTGGCCAGGTGCGCGCGGCGGGGTAGGGAGGCGCAGACTGGCAGGTTTTTGTTTTTGGACTTGGCGGCCCGGCTTGCGCCAGGCCCGGTCGGCAGGAGGGGCTGCCGGCCGGGACGCAACGGGCGAGCAGTCTGCCAAAGACGTAAAATATGTCAAACAATTACAGAGCGATTGAATGAAAAAAATGACAGGCGTGCTGTCTTGATTCGCCCAACTGTTTGATTTAGTGAGGTTGCTCTGTGCCGGTAGTCAGAAATATTTGACAGCTGGTGTTCGATAAGAACAACGCTCGTGCCGGTCGGGCGTGACCTGGAAGGCGTTTCGTGACTGTTGCGTCCAGGTCATGCCCGCGCCCGGGGCCTCCCGCTTTCGTCCAGGGGGCGCCGGCCTGCGCCGCGCATTGACCCGGCGGGTATGGAAAACCGCCGCCAGCCAGTAGAATCGCGGCTTTTTCGCACAAGGACGCCCCATGAGCCTCTACCAGCCCGGCATTCTCGCCACCCCGGTGCCCGCCCACGCCCGCCACCTGTTCTTCGACCTGCAGGCTGCCGAGCACCTGCCGGCCGCCCTCGACCGCCTGCTGCGCCTGGCCGATGGCGAGGCCGTGGTGGTCGGCTTCGGCGAATCGCTGGTGCGCGCGCTGGGCCGCCAGGTCGCGGGGCTGCGCGAGTTCCCGGCGCTGGCCGGCGTCGGCGTCGACAACCCTTCCACCCAGCATGCCCTGTGGCTGTGGCTGCGCGGCGAGGAACGCGGCGAACTGCTGCTGCGCACCCATGAGCTGGAGCGCGAGCTGGCGCCGGCGCTGGTTCTCGCAGACAGGGTGGAGGCCTTCCGCCACGGCGCCGGCCTGGACCTGACCGGCTACGAAGACGGCACCGAGAACCCCCAGGACGACGACGCGGTGGCCGCGGCGGTGGTCGCCGGCGCCGGTGCCGGCCTGGACGGCGGCAGCTTCGCCGCCCTCCAGCAGTGGCGCCACCAGCTGCAGGCCTTCGCCGCGCTGCCCCAGGCCGAGCAGGACGACATCATCGGCCGGCGCAAGCGCGACAACGAGGAGCTGGACGAGGCGCCCGAGTCCGCCCACGTCAAGCGCACCGCCCAGGAGAGCTTCGAGCCCGAGGCCTTCGTGGTGCGCCGCTCCATGCCCTGGACCGCGGGCAGCGACGCCGGCCTGATGTTCCTGGCCTTCGGCCGTACCCTGGATGCCTTCGAGGTGCAGCTGCGGCGCATGAGCGGCCTGGAGGACGGCATCGTCGATGCCCTGTACCGCTTCAGCCGCCCGCTCAGCGGCGGCTACTACTGGTGCCCGCCGCGCGGCGCGGCCGGCCTGGACCTGAGCGCGCTGCTGGGTTGAGGCGCCCGGGCACCCGCCGCGGCGGGTGCCCGCCTGCTCAGCGGCTGAGGTGGATGCGCATCTGCGTGTAGCCGTTGACGAAGCGCCCGGTGCTGCCGAAGGCCGCGTAGCGGAAGGCCCGGTGCATGGCGGTGAGGCCGTTGCAATGCAGGTTGCGCAGCTTGCGGTAGGCGTTTCGGTAGTGATGAAGGAAGTTCTGCACGAAGGACTTCTCCCTGTTCGTGTCTGGGCGATCCCTGCGTTGAGCGGTATCGACAGTATGGTTGGGCCTGGAGAGCCTGCCAGTCGCCGGTTCGTCAAACTTATGACGACATCCGGCGAACGATGCATTTCGCTCCAATTCGGCGTCGTAAATCTGACTATGGCGCGGCGACGCTGGCAATCTGATTTCGTCCAGGCCGTTTTCCACTCCTATCCCCGAAAGACCGCAGAAGATCGCGACCGTTCCCGTCACGCTTGAAATTGACGCAGCCCTGTCTGTCAGACGTCTGATCGCCCACCCGGCCGCGCTAGCCCCGGCGACGCCGCTGGCCCGTCACTGCGACCGGCGCTTGACGGCCGCCCCCGGCTTCGCCTAAGTTGGCCGCCATGACCCGCACATCCCTGAACCTCGGCCGAATCATTATTACCGCCATTACGCAATTGGCGGGTTAGCCGACGTCCACCGAACCCGCCCTAGAGGCGGGTTTTTCATGACTGTCTCCAGGGCGCCGAAAAAGAGCCCAGCAGGAGACAGGCAATGAGCCCCCACCGTGTGACCCAGGCCATCGAACAGGCGGATCGACTGATCAACGCCCGGCAGTTCGAGCCCCTCATGGACTTCTACACCGACGACGCCACCCTGGTGCTGCGTCCGGGCCTGAGCGTCTGCGGCAAGGCGCAGATCCGCCGCGCCTTTGAGACCATCGACCAGTACTTCCACGGCAGCCTGCAGGTACGCCAGGCCGCCATGGAGGTGCTGGAGGCGGGCGACACCGCGCTGGTGCTGGCGCGCACCCTGGTGGCCGGCGAGACCGACGAGGGCCCGCAGGTGCAGGCGCGCAAGGCCACCTACGTGTTCCGCCGCGAGGCCGACGGCCAGTGGCGCTGCGCGGTCGACAATTCCTACGGCGCCGACCTGCTCGACGGCCTGCCGGCCGGCGGCCGAACCCGGGAGGCGCGGGCATGAGCCAGGACGCGCTGCTCAAGGAATACGTGCGCAAGATCCTCGCCGCGCCGGTCTACGACGTGGCCATCGAAACCCCGCTGCAGGGCGCGCGGCAGCTTTCCGAGCGCCTGGGCTGCCAGGTGCTGCTCAAGCGCGAGGACCTGCAACCGGTGTTCTCCTTCAAGCTGCGCGGCGCCTACAACAAGCTGGCGCAGCTGAGCGCGGCGGAGCGGGCGCGCGGGGTGATCGCCGCTTCCGCCGGCAACCATGCCCAGGGCCTGGCGCTGGCGGCGAAGGAACTGGGCGTGAGCGCGACCATCGTCATGCCGCGCACCACCCCCGAGCTGAAGGTCCAGGGCGTGCTGTCCCGCGGCGGCGAGGTGTTGCTGCACGGCGAGGCCTTCCCCGAGGCCCTGGCCCACGCCCTGCAACTGGCCGAGGCCCACGGCTATACCTTCGTGCCGCCCTACGACGACCCGGACGTGATCGCCGGCCAGGGCACCGTGGCCATGGAAATCCTCCGCCAGCACCCCGGGCGCCTGGACGCCATCTTCGTGCCGGTGGGCGGCGGCAGCCTGATCGCCGGCATCGCCGCCTACGTGAAGTACCTGCGCCCGGAGGTGAAGGTCATCGGCGTCGAGCCGGACGACTCCAACTGCCTGCAGGCCGCCCTGGTGGCCGGCGAGCGCGTGGTGCTGCCGCAGGTGGGCATCTTCGCCGACGGCGTGGCGGTGGCGCAGATAGGTGCGCACAACTTCGAGGTGTGCCGCCATTACGTGGACGAGGTGATCACCGTCAGCAGCGACGAAATCTGCGCGGCGATCAAGGACATCTACGACGACACCCGCTCCATCACCGAACCCGCCGGCGCCCTGGCGGTGGCCGGGATCAAGCGCTACGTCGAGCGCGACGACGCGGCGGGGCAGACCCTGGTGGCCATCGATTCCGGCGCCAACATCAACTTCGACCGCCTGCGCCACGTGGCCGAGCGCGCCGAGCTGGGCGAGCGCCGCGAGGCCATCCTGGCGGTGACCATCCCCGAGCGCCCGGGCAGCTTCAAGGCCTTCTGCGAGGCGGTGGGCAAGCGCCAGATCACCGAGTTCAACTACCGCTACGACCGCAGCGAGGAAGCGCAGATCTTCGTCGGCATCCAGACCCACCCGCAGAACGACCCGCGCCCGGCCCTGGTGGAGCGCCTGCGCGAGCAGGGCTTCCCGGTGCTGGACCTGACCGACAACGAAGCGGCCAAGCTGCACATCCGCCACATGGTCGGCGGCCGCGCGCCGCAGGTGGAGCAGGAGCGGCTGTTCCGCTTCGAGTTCCCCGAGCGGCCGGGCGCTCTGTTCAACTTCCTCAGCAAGCTCGGCGGGCGCTGGAACATCAGCCTGTTCCACTACCGCAACCACGGCGCCGCCGACGGCCGCGTGCTGGCCGGCCTGCAGGTGCCCGAGCACGAGCGTGGCGAGCTGGGCGCGGTGCTGGACGCCATCGGCTACCGCTACTGGGACGAGAGCGAGAACCCGGCGTACCGGCTGTTCATCGGCTAGGGCAGGGCAGTGGACTGGCGAACTTCGCCGCGATTGGCCCTTGGGCCGGCCCCGGGGCCGGGGTAGCTTGGGGGCACAACCCAAGGGGCCCGTGGCCCGAGGAGCCGTCCCATGTCCATCCGCAACCCCCGCCACCTGCTGCTCGCCGGCCTGGCCCTGGTGCTGGCGCTGCCCGCGCTGGCCCTTGCCGGCGGCCACGAGAAGATCGCCACCCTGCAGGAACACGCGCTGCCCGACGCCCCCGGCAAGAAGGGCCTGCTGATCGAGGTCGGCTACAAGCCCGGCGAGGCGTCAGGGCCCCACGTGCATGCCGGCGCGGTGTTCGCCTACGTGCTGGAGGGCGCGGTGGTGTCGCAGCTGCAGGGCCAGGCGCCGGTGACCTACAAGGCCGGCCAGTCCTGGTACGAGGCGGCCAACACGCCGCACCTGGTCTCGCGCAACGCCAGCGCCACGCAGCCGGCCAGGCTGCTGGTGTGGATGCTGCTGGACGAGCAGGCCCCGGTGCTGACCCCGCTGAAACAGTGAGATTGCCGTCGCCGGCCATTTCTGCTGGGATGCCCCGGTCGACCGTCAACGAGGGGCCCGCCATGGCCAGCTACCAGGAACTCTTCGCCATCGGCGAAAACTTCGACGCCTTCGTCGCCCACGGCCTGCCGGCGGAAATCGCCGCGGTGCGGGTGGTGCAGCGAAGGCTCGACGAACCGGGCCTGATCGGCGCGGCCACTGGCGAACGCCTGGCCGCGGTGCAAGGCCACTACCACCTGCTGGTGGCCGGCGAGATGTGGTGCCCGGACTGCCAGCTCAACGTCACCGCGCTGGACTGGCTGTGCCGCCGGCAGCCGCGCATCGACCTGGCGGTGATCTCCAAGGGCCGCGCCGAGGACGACCTGCGGCAGCGCCTGGGCCTGGAGCGCATCGCCATCCCGGTGGTGGCGGTGCTGGACGCCGGGTTCGAGTTGGTGGGGCGCTTCGTCGAGCGGCCGCAGGCGGTGGTCGCGGGGTGGGACGGGGTGAAGCTTGCGTACCGGGCGGGGGATTACCTGGAGAGCACGGTGCTGGATTTGCTGGGGGTGTTCGAGGGGGTGGAGGGGCGGGTTACTGCCGGTGGTTGAGGTGTTTGGCGCATTTGTAGGAGCGAGCTTGCTCGCGAATGAAGTTTCCGAACTGGCATGGTGTTTTGCCCCGAAGAGCGCCCTCTCCCTAACCCTCTCCCTGAAGGGAGAGGGGACCGTTCGGTGTGCGCTGGTATTTCGGCGTTAGCCGGCTTGTATCGAGTTCCCGGCTGACCCCAAATCCTCTCTCGGCACAGACTAGCTCCCTCTCCCTTCAGGGCGGGGCGCGCAGCCGAGGGCTGGGGAGAGGGGCGGCCTCGAACCAACACACCAGAACTCCGGACGAGCACCACCCCGGAGATGGTTATCGCTCCGCCCCCGTTCTACGTCTCTGCCAACCGCTTCTTCAAATAAAACCGCTGATGCCCCGGCGGGCAATCCTCCAGCACCCCCATCGGCTCGAACCCCTGCTTCCGATAGAACTCCGGCGCCTGGAAGCTGTAGGTATAGAGGAACACCCCCACGCAGCCGCGGCGCCGCGCTTCCTCCTCGGCCAGCGCCAGCAACTGCGCACCCAACCCTGCGCCGCGCTGCCTCGCATCCAGCCACAGATAGTCCACGTACAACCAACCCATCCCCGAATGCCCGAACATCCCGCCCACCACCCGGTCCCCGGCGTCGCGGGCGTACAGCTCGAAGTCCTCGTAGCCGTAGGCCTCGCCCATCTGCTCGATGTTGTAGGCGCGCAGGCCTTCCTCCACGACGGCCCGGGCCTGGGGATCGGCGCCCGGGGTGAACTGGTAGCTGGCTTGCGACATGGCGCCTCCTGGCGGATGGAAAACGCCTAGTCTAGAGGGGAAGCGGGGCCCGTGTCCGGTGCCTTGCGCTGGCACCGGCGCGCGCTTTGGGGAAGAATGCGCGCCCGCCGCCCCATACCGAGCTTTCCCATGACCGCCATCCGCGAGCACCGCCCATGAGCACCGCCACCGTCGAGCTGGTGCGTACCGGCCCCGAACACAGCGAGCTGATCCGCAACCTCTACCAGTTCTATGCCTACGAGTCCTCGGACTGGGAGCAGGAGGACGTCGAGGCCGACGGCCGCTTCTACATCCACGAGGAACACCTGGCGCGCTACTGGCAGGCGTCGCAGTGGAGCGCCGAGCTGGTGCTGGTCGACGGCTTCATCGCCGGCTTCGTGCTCATCGAGCGCAGCGAGCTGCCGGGCATCGACGCCCTGGAGCTGGCCGACCTGTTCATCCTGAAGAAGTACCGCCACCAGGGCATCGGCCGCGCCGTGGCGACCCAGGTGCTGACCCGCGGGGAGGGCGCCTGGCTGGTGCACTTCTACCGCCAGGACGAAACGGCCCGGGCCTTCTGGCAGGCGGTGCTGGCCGAACTGCCGCGGCCGGCGCGGCCCATCGAGTCGGTCGACGACGAGCAGTTGCTGAGCTACCTGGTGACGCCGGTCACCCACTGAGGCACTGTGCGCCCGGGTCATAGGTCTGTCATTTCCGATCATTGAGCCGCGCCGGGGCCGGTCTTATGGTTCCTCTGACCACGGCGTCCGGCGCTGCCGGATGGTTCTCCATGACAAGAAGACAGAGGAACCGATGATGAGCGAATTGCAACTGCACCCCCAGGCTGCCGCTTCCCTCCAGCACTGGCACCGCATGATCGAGCGGCGCGACTTCGGCGCGCTGCCCGAGCTGCTGGCCGAGGACGTGGTGTTCCGCTCGCCCATGGCCCACACGCCCTACCCGGGGGCGAAGGTGGCGGCGACCATCCTCAACACCGTGCTGCAGGTCTTCGCCGACTTCACCTACCACCGCGAGCTGGCCACCGCCGACGGCCTGAGCGTGGTGCTGGAGTTCAGCGCCAAGGTCAACGGCCGCGAACTCAAGGGCATCGACATGATCCGCTTCGACGAGCAGGGCCGCATCGTCGAGTTCGAAGTCATGGTCCGCCCCATGAGCGGCCTGCAGGCCCTCGGCGAGGAAATGGGCCGGCGCCTGGGCGCCTACCTGGCGGCAACCAAGGCCTGAGCCACACGGCCCGGCCGCCGCGCCGGGCCGAACGCACGGGGCGCCGGCGCCCTGTGCTAGGCTGAGGCGGTTGTCCTCCCCAGCCGAGTGAACAGGGATGCTCGCTGCACTCAAGCGTTACCCGCGGTCGGTGAACCTGCTGTTCTGCGCCACCTTCGTCCTGACCCTGGGGCGGGCCATCAGCCTGCCGTTCCTGGTCGTCTACCTGTCCTCGACCTTCGGCCTGCCGATCGCCCGCATCGGCGCCATCGTCGGCGGCGCGCTGATCGCCGGCTCCGTGCTGAGCCTGTACGGCGGCTACCTGACCGACCGCCTCTCCAGCCGCGGGCTCATCCTGGGCTATACCGCGTGCTTCATCGCCGGCTTCGTCGGCATGTGCCTGGCCGCCGACCTCTGGCTGTTCTTCGGCTTCCTGGTGGCCTTCAACTTCGCCTACTCGGCGGTGGACGTGGTGGTGAAGGCGAGCTTCGGCCGCCTGCTGCCGGCGCAGGAACAGGGCCGTGCCTTTTCCATCCGCTACACCTTCATCAACATCGGCTATGCCGTCGGCCCCTTCCTCGGCGCCGGGCTGGCCCACTGGGCGCCGAAGCTGCCGTTCGTGGCCTCCGCGCTGCTCGGCGGCGGCTTCCTGCTGCTCTACCTGGTCCATGGCGAGCGCAGCCAGCGCCCGGCCCCGACCGGGCAGGCGCCGGTGGCCTTCCTCGCCCTGGGCCGCGTGCTGCTGGATGACCGGCGCCTGGTCTGCTTCACCTTCGGCGGCGTGCTCAGCGCGGTGGTGTTCGGCCAGTTCACCGCCTACCTCTCGCAGTACCTGGTCATCACCCGCAGCGCCGAGGCGGCCTACCAGGTCATCAGCAGCGTGGTGGCGGTCAACGCCCTGGTGGTGATCGCCCTGCAATATCCGCTGGGCCGGCGCATCGACGAGCGCCGCCTGGAGACCTGGCTGCTGGCCGGGCTGGCGCTGTTCCTGGCCGGGGTGATCGGCTTCGCGCTGTCCACCAGCGTGCTGCACTGGGTGCTGGCGATGGCCGTGTTCACCCTGGGCGAGATCATCGTGTTCCCCGCCGAATACATGTTCATCGACCGCATCGCCCCGCCGCGGCTGCGCGGCATGTACTACGGCGCGCAGAACCTCTCCAACCTCGGCGGCGCCCTGGGGCCGGTGCTCTGCGGCTGGGTGCTGGCGAGCCTGCCGGCGCACTGGATGTTCGTGATGCTGGGCGCCTTCGTCGTCGCCGGCGGGGTGTTCTACCGCCTGGGCGCGGCGCTGCCGGCGGCGCCCCGGCAACCCTGAGGCATCGGCGGGGCGGTCGACGATGGCCAGGGCCTTCGGCAATCGTTCGGCATGGGCGGTCTGGGTCATCGGCGGACCTCCGGCGTGGTGATGTCCCGGTATTGGCGAGCATCGGGCAGGGCTCTTTCCGACGAGTTCTGGTCCTTTCCGGGAACAACTCAGACCTTTCCCATTTATTAGTGACGCCCCACCCCCTGAACCTTGGACCTGGCGTTGCCCGACAGCCTTCGGCTGGCGGACCGGTGCCATCCATCGTCAATGGGAAGGGCGCTCTGCTCGCGTGGGGCTCCCAATAGAGGGGGCCTCAGTGGCTATCGGATATTTCATTCGTTGTGGGGACAAGACCAGCTGTGGTGGTGTGGTGCTGGAAGCCGATACGCGCGTCATGATGTTCGGCGTTGCCCGTGCGCG
>NZ_JAZAQP010000049.1:0-49375 GCF_036231725.1 Pseudomonas sp. JH-2
TTTACGGCTCATGAATGACTCCTCTATTCAGTGGATTTTCCACCTATCGAGGTGTCCGAGGAAATTGAACCACCACACCGTGCTTGCCGGCTGACTGTGAAATACCCAAGCACTCCGAACGGTCCCCTCTCCCTTCAGGGAGAGGGTTAGGGAGAGGGAGCGGAGTTAATCCAAAATGCCACAACCACCGGCAAACACCATTCGCAAACAAGCCCACCCCTACCATAACCTGAAGCCTGAAGCCTGAAGCCTGAAGCCTGAAGCCTGAAGCCCCAAATTCAACCCGTCCCCCGCCGCCGCACCCCAGGCACCAACCCCAGCACCAACGCACACCCCGCCAGGATGATCAGCGCCCCCAGCCCCTGCACCAGCGACAGCGGCTCGTGCAGCCAGAGCGCCCCCACCAGCACCGCCACCACCGTCACCACGAACTCCACGCTGATGGCGCGGGTGGCGCCGATGCGTGACACCAGGCGGAAGTACACCACGTAGTTGAAGGCGCTCATCATGCAGCCGCACAGCAGCAGGTAGAACACGTCCAGCGCCGAGGGCACGCCCGGTGGCGGCACCCAGTACAGCAGCGGCAGGGTCAGCAGCCCGCCCACCAGGAAGGCGCCGCAGGTCACCTCCCAGGAGCCCGCCGTGCGCAGGCGCAGCGCCGCGTAGTTGCTGCCGTAGGCCGCGCACAGTGCGCCGAAGATGGAGCCGGCGCAGCCCAGCACGAAGGCGCGCGTCACCGGCACCGCCGGGAAGCCCACCAGCAGGAGCATGCCCAGCAGCCCAAGGGCCAGGCCGGTGAGCCCGGCCAGGGTGATGCGCTCCAGCCCCCATAGGCGGCCGATGACCATGGAGAACAGCGGGATGGCCGCCACGAAGATCGCCGCCATGGCGGTGCCGATCAGCGGGGTGGCGAAGGTCATGCCGATCAGCTGGCCGGCCACCGTGGTCGCGCCCACCACGCACAGCGGCCGCCACAGGCCGTGGAAGTCCAGCACCCGGCCGCTCAGCCGCGCCGCCGCCAGCAGGGTGAGGCTGGCGATCAGTGCGCGGAAGCTCACCGCGCCCACCCAGCCGAAGCCGGCTATCGCCTTGAGCAGCACCAGGAACGACAGGCCCCAGGCCAGCGCGAGATACAGGTAGGCGACGAGATCGCGAGGTTGCATGGGGCACCGGCAGCAAAGGGAAGGGGAGGCGCGCGAAAGCGCCCCGGCGGGGCGCGCCTATCTTGTCCGAACGGCCAGCTCGGCGGGAAGGGGGCTGTCGTTCCTGGCGGGTTGCATGCCGCAGCGGTGCCTGCCGGCCTATTAGCAAAACTGATCGTGCATTCGCTGAAATCATCGGAATCGATATGGAACCCGCCCGCCCCGCGGTGCTAGAAAGGGCCCGCGTCATCCAGGTTTGGCGCGCTCGACCACCGACATGGAGACGCCACAATGCAACCCGTACTGCCCCGAATCGACCCCCGGGTCGCCACCCTGGCCCCCGGCTTCCGCGCCCTGAGCCTGACGGTGGAGGCCGCGCCCATCCTGCACCCGGTGGTGCCCGGCCAGGCCGTGGAGCGCGCCTGCCGGGTGCTGCTCGATGGCGGCCCGGCCTGGGCCGAGGCCCATATCGCCGCCTGGGCCGAGGTATTCCGCGGCTTCGGCGCCAAGCCCCAGCGCACCCCCTGTTCGGTGGAGGCCCTGCGCAAGCGCGTGCTGCGCGACGGCAGCCTGCCGAGCATCGACCCGGTGGTCGACCTCTACAACGCCATCAGCATCCAGTACGCGCTGCCGGTGGGTGGCGAGAACCTGGCGGCCTACGTCGGCACGCCGCGGCTGACCCTCGCCGACGGCAACGAGCCGTTCGACACCTTCAAGGAAGGCCGGCCGGCCAACGACCCACCGCTGCCCGGCGAAGTCATCTGGCGCGACGACCTGGGCGCCACCTGCCGCCGCTGGAACTGGCGCCAGGGCGTGCGCACGCGCTTGAGCGCCGAGGCCCGGCAGATGTGGTTCATCCTCGAAAGCCTGCCGGCCATGCCGCTGGAGGCCCTGCACGAAGCCGGCGAGCGCCTGGCCGAGGGCCTGCGGCAGATGATGCCGGGGGTGCGGCTGGAGCGGCATCTCGTGGGCGCCGTCGAGCCGAAATGACCCGGCGATCGCCGACTTCATGAAGCCGAAGGCCGGGGCCCGCCACCTCCCGCAGGAGAAGTGCAGGCCCCGGCCTTTGGCCATGCGGGCAGGCAACCGGCGTGATCAGCCGGCGCCATGCTCGAGCCGCAGCTGGGCCAGCTCGTACAGGTGCCGCGCCTCACCGGCCAGCGGCACCAGCGCGGAAGCCAGCCGCGAAGTCTCCTGCACCAGCACGTCGTCGCCATCGTGGCATTCCAGCACGCGCAACAGGTCTTCCAGCGCCGCCAGGCGGCGCACGGCGGCATCGTACAGATGCGCCGCGGGCGCACCGGCATTCACGAACAGAACGTCATCGAAGGACTGATGGTGCAGCGGCACCAGTTTCCGATCAGCCATGGCACACCTCCAGGGCGAGGGCGCAGGGCAGGGGGGACGGCAAGGCGAACACAGCAAGGCAAGAGCGGCAGTGCATTTCCGTTGCTCCTTCTGGGAGGGAGAAACCGCCAACCCGGAAAGAGGGGCGGCGGATCGTGCGGGGGTCGCAGTACCGGGACGAAACGCGTAAAGAACCGGCCAGGCTTCGGGGCCTGCCCCGCACGACCCGCCATGACTGCACAATGCAACAGGCAAGAAAAAGCGCCTTTGCTGGTGCCGAGGCGCTTCGTGCACGCAATTCATCCGACGGGCTGCGACACCCGGCCACGGGATTGACCATGATATCGGAGGCGCTTACTGGTCTATGGACGTTTACGCGCTTCCCGTTTTTGTCCTGGCCTATACAGCCGCTGATTGGAAACTCGCACGCACGTCATATGGCCGAAGGCATCCTTCGTTGACCTGTGCAGGTCTGTGCGTTCTGGGCGTCGCCCTCTATTGGCCAGGCACCATGGCTGTTCTGTGGGGTGCCAGGTACCTCGCTTCATACGGATAGCAGTGGCTGGTCTGTCCTGTCGGCGATCGGTCTGTTCCGTGGAGCAGCCCCGTAGGATGGGTTGAGCGAAGCGATACCCATCGCCACAGCCGCGTGCGAAGTGCGCCCTGGCGCCCCCTGGGGCGAGAAGTTCCGCCAGGCGGCTTGATTCGGAAAAGGCCTACAAAAGGGCGCGGGAAACCCTCAAGGCCCCACGCCATGCAGGGGAATAGAGTCCGTCGGGTCAAGGTCCACCCCCGTGCGAGCCCCCCGATATGGACATCCGCCGCCCCCTCCACCAGGCCATCGCCAGCGCCCTGGCCGGCCTCCTGTTCCTCAACCCCATAGTCGCGGCCGCTGCCCAGCTGGCGGTGGATGCGGCCGCCGGTGGCAACACACAGCTCGGCGCGGCAGGCAACGGCGTGCCCATCGTCAACATCGCCACGCCCAATGGCGCGGGGTTGTCGCACAACAAATTCAGCGACTACTCGGTGGGCCAGCAGGGCCTGATCCTCAACAACGCCACCGGCAAGACCGCCAGTACCCAGCTGGGCGGGATCATCATCGGCAACCCCAACCTCAAGGGCCAGGCGGCGCAGAAGATCCTCAACGAAGTCACCGGCGGCAGCCCCTCGCAGCTCAAGGGCTACACCGAAGTGGCGGGGCAGGGTGCCCACGTCATCGTCGCCAACCCCAATGGCATCATCTGCAACGGCTGCGGCTTCATCAACACCCCGCGGGCCACCCTCACCACCGGCAAGCCGATCCTGGCCGGCGAACGCCTGCAGGGCTACGACGTGGACGGCGGCGAGATCGCCGTCGAAGGCGCCGGGCTCAACGCCAGCAACCTCGACCGGTTCGAGTTGATTACCCGCAGCGCCAAACTCAACGCCGACCTGTACGCCAAGCAACTGACCGTGGTGGCCGGGCGCAACCAGGTGGACGCCGAGACCCTGGCTGCCAGCGCCAAGGCCGACGACGGCCGCGCCAAGCCGCAACTGGCCATCGACAGCGCGGCATTGGGCGGCATGTACGCCAACACCATCCGCCTGGTGGGCACCGAGCAGGGCGTGGGCGTGAAGCTGGCCGGCAACATGGCCGCCAGCGCCGGCGACATCCGCATCGACGCCAACGGCAAGCTGGAACTGGCCCAGGCCGCGGCCAGCGGCGACCTCGCCCTGAAGGGCCAGGACGTGGCCCTGAACGGCCCGGCCTATGCCGGCGGCAATGCGAGCGTGCAGGCCGGTGGGGCGTTGAGCAATACGCAGAGCCTGGCCGCGGGCTCGACCCTCGAGCTGAAGGCGAACCAGCTCAGCAACAGCGGCGTGATCGAAGCCGGCGTGAATGCCGACAACAGCCGCAACGCCGCCGGCGATCTCTCGATCACTGCGCAGCACCTGCGCAACGCCGGCAGCCTGATCGCCTCGCGCAACCTGGATGCCCATGCCGCGCAGCGCCTGGACAACCGCCAGGGCAAGATCGGCGGCCAGCATGTCCGCGTCAGCGGCGGCACCCTGGACAACCGCCTCGGCCTGTTCGCCGCCGAACAGGGCCTGCGCCTGGACCTGGCCAGCCTGGACAACCGCGAGCAGGGCCTGCTGAGCAGCCAGGGGCGGCTCGAGGGGCGCGTCGGCCGGCTGGACAACCAGCACGGCGGCATCACCGCCCAGGCCGTCGAGCTGCAGGGCGATAGCCTCGACAACCGGGGCGGCCAGATATACGCCGAGGCCGGGCTGGCGCTGGACCTCGGCGCCAACCTGGACAACCGCGGCGGGCGCCTGGAAGGCAATGGCGTGCGGGTGCGCGCCACCCGCCTGGACAACTCCGCCGGCGGCGTTCTCGGCAGCGCCCAGGGCCTGCTGCAACTGACCGTCGGGCACTTCGACAACCGCGACGGCATCGCCCAGGGCGCGGCACTGCTGCTCGACGCCAACAGCGTCGCCAACACCGATGGGCACCTGGCGGCCACCCATGGCGACGCCCGGGTGAACAGCGCCGGCTTCGACAACCGCTCCGGCGGCCTCTTCGCCAGCCAGGCCCTGCGCCTGCATGGCGGCGACTTCCTCAACCACGGCGGCCAGGTCGGCGCCCAGGACATCGACTTCAGCCTGCGCGGTGCGCTGGACAACGCCCACGGCCTGATCGAGGCCGGCAACCAACTCACCCTTGCCGCCGCCGAACTGTCCAACGTGCAGGGCCGCGTACGTGCCCTCGGCCAGCAGGGTGCCACGCACCTGAGCATCGGTGGCCTGCTGGACAACAGCGACGGCCTGCTGGAAAGCGCCGCCGCCGACCTGCTGCTCGCCAGCGGCGAACTGCGCAACGACGGCGGCAGCGTGCGCCACCTGGGCAGCGGCGGATTCGGCATCGACCTGGTGCAGCTCGGCCAGGCCGGCGGCAGCTTCGTCACCAACGCCGCGCTGAGCCTGAGCGCGGCCAGCTGGAGCAACCGCAGCAGCCTGCAGGCGCGCGAACTGACCCTGGACATCGGCCAACTGCAACAGGCGGCCGGGGGACGGCTGCTGGCCAGCGAAAAGCTCGAGGGCAGCGGCGGCGACTGGAACAACGCCGGGCTGATCGCCAGCGACGGCGACCTGGCACTGCACCTGGGCGGGCGCTACAGCGGCAGCGGGCAACTGAGCAGCCTGGGCGAGCTGGGCCTCGATGCTGCCAGCCTCGCCCTGGATGGTAGCGCCAGCATCACCGGCGGCGCCGCCACCCGCATCAACGTCGGCGGCAGCCTGGACAATGCCGGCCGCATCACCGCGGCCGGCGACCTGCTGGCCCGCGCGGCGAACCTGAACAACACCGGCACCCTGGGCAGCGCCGCCAACCTGCGGATCGAAAGCGCGGAGCTGCGCAACGAAAACGGCCTGCTGTTCAGCGGCGGCGACATGGCGCTGCGCGTGCAGCGCTTCGTCAACCGCTATGCCGACGTCTACAGCCTGGGCGCCCTGGACATCGCCGCGGACGACCAGCAGGGGCGCGCCGGCGTGGTGGAGAACCGCTCGGCCACCCTGGAGGCGCAGGGCGACCTGGCGATCGCCAGCGCCAGCCTGAAGAACACCCAGGACGGCTTCCGCCTCGGGTAGAAGCTGATCTCCGGGGAAATCATCGTGCGTTGCTACGACTGTTCCGGCGACCACTACAACGTCGACTACATCGCCCGGGAGGTCTACGCCAGCGAGGTGCAGGAGGCGTCCCCGGCCGCCTTCATCCAGGCCGGCGGCAACCTGCGGGTGGACGCCCAGGACTTCGAGAACACCGCGAGCACCCTGGCCGCCGGCGGCGACATCGCCATCAGCGCCGCCAGCTTCGTCAACCAGGGCATCAGCGGCGGCGAGAGCATCCGCACGCGGCTGTTCAACAGCGGGCGGGTCACCGACGGCACCATCGAGCGCTTCGTCGGCCATTACGTCCTGCCCTACAACCTGGCGAACAACGCCGACCCCTCGGTGTTCAGCTACTGGGACGACCTCATCGGCGGGCTCAACCAGGGCACGGTAAGCCCCTTGGAGCTGGCCAACGGCATGCTTCTGCACGTCTACCGCGACGCCAATGGCAACATCTACCGGCCGCTGCACGTGCCGGACTACCAGGCCAACCACTACGACCCGGACAACCTGCTGGAACTGCCAGCGGCGCTGTACGACCTCGGCCTGCTCAGCGACATCTGGGAATACCGGCCGGGCGGCGCCACCTCCGCCAACGCCGTCATCCAGGCGGCCGGCACGGTGGAAATCAGCGCCGGCGAGCGCCTGGACAACGGCGTCATCCACCCGGGCATCGCCTACGACGGCGGGGTGGCACGGGTCGAGGACGTGCAGGTCGACGGCCAGTCGCAACCCCTGGTGGTGGTGCTCAATCCACAGCTGCCGCCGGACCTGGCCCAGCAGGCGGTCAACCCCATCGCCCTGCCGGGCTTCCGCCTGCCCCAGGGCGAGCACGGCCTGTTCCGGCTCAACGCCCCGGACAGCGGCCACCCCTACCTGATCGAAACCAACCCGGCACTGGCCGGGCTCAAGCCGTTCCTCGGCTCCGACTACCTGCTGGCCCAGCTGGGCTACGACCCGGCCCGGGCGCAGCAGCGCCTGGGCGACGGCCTCTACGAACAGCGGCTGATCCGCCAGGCCCTGGTGGCGCGCACCGGCCAGCGCTTCATCGCCGGGCTCTCCAGCGACGAAGCGCTGTTCAGGTACCTGATGGACAACGCCATCGCCCACAAGGACAGCCTCGGGCTGAGCGTCGGCGTGGCCCTGAGCGCCGAACAGGTGGCGGCACTGACCCACGACATCGTCTGGCTGGAAGAGGCCGAGGTGAACGGCCGGAAGGTGCTGGTGCCGGTGCTCTACCTGGCCCAGGCCGAACATCGCCTGGCGCCCAACGGCGCGCTGATCCAGGGGCAGGACCTGGCCCTGATCAGCGGCGGCGAGCTGAACAACGCTGGCACCCTGCGCGCCAGCAACGACCTCGGCGCCACCGCCGCCAACATCGGCAACAGCGGCCTGATGGAGAGCAACCGGCACCTGCAACTGCTGGCCACGCAAAGCATCCGCAACGCCGCCGGCGGCATCCTCAAAGGGCGCGACGTCAGCCTCGCCACGCTGACCGGCGACGTCGTCAACGAACGGACATTGACCCAGGTGCAGGGCCAGGCCAGGGGCGCCAGCCTGCAGACCAGCCTGCTCGACAGCGCCGCGCGCATCGAGGCCGACGACGACCTGTCGATCAGCAGCGGGCGCGACCTGCTCAACCTGGGCGGCCAGCTGCAGGCCAAGGGCGACATCCAGCTGCAGGCCGGGCGCGACGTGCTGATCGGCGCCGTCGAGTCCGTCGACGGCAATGCCCGTCGCGACAAGCGCCATCACTGGGAACAGACCGAGGTGCGCCAGCACGCCGCCGGCGTCCGGGCCGGCGGCGACCTGCAGGTCAGCGCCGGCCGCGATATCGGCGTGCAGGCCAGCCACCTGGAAACCGGCGGCGACGCCAACCTGGCCGCCGCCGGCAACCTGCTGCTGGGCGCCGCGCAGGAGCAGAGCAACCGCGAATACCACTACCGGCGCAGCGGCAAGAAGATCGACAGCGAAGACAGCCGCGTCAGCCAGCGCGGCACGACACTGGACGCCGCCGGCGACGTCACCCTCAGCGCTGGCCAGAACCTGACCCTCGAAGCGAGCCGGGTGGACGCCGGCAAGGAAGCCTTCCTGGTGGCCGGCGACAAGCTCCAGCTACTGGCCGGCCATGACAGCGACTACTCGCTGTACCAGAAGCAGAAGAAGGGCAGCCTCGGCAGCAAGAGCTTCAAGCGCGACGAAGTCACCGACGTGAAGGCCGTCGGCAGCCAGATCAGCGCCGGCGGCGACATCACCCTGCTCAGCGGCGGCGACCAGACCTACCAGGCCGCCAGGCTCGAAAGCGGCAACGACATCGCCATCGTCAGCGGCGGCGCGGTCACCTTCGAAGCGGTCAAGGACCTGCACCAGGAAAGCCACGAGAAGAGCAAGAGCGACCTCGCCTGGCAGTCCGCCAAGGGCAAGGGCCAGACCGACGAGACGCTGCGCCAGAGCCAGTTGATCGCCCAGGGCGAACTGGCGATCAAGGCCGTGGACGGCCTGAAGATCGATATCAGGCACATCGACCAGAAGAGCGTCGGGCAGACCATCGATGCGATGGTGCAGGCCGATCCGAACCTGGCCTGGTTGAAGGAGGCCGAGGCGCGGGGGGATGTGGATTGGCGGCGGGTGAAGGAAGTGCACGATTCCTTCGATTACAGCAGTTCGGGTATTGGCACCGGGGCTGCAATTGCCATTGCCATCATCGTGGCTGCTGCAACCTACGGAGCTGCAACCAGTGCAGTAGGTTCTGCTGCAGGCGCTGGGGCCGGCTCTGGAACTACGATGGCGGCTGCAGGTAATGCCGCTCTGGTTGAAGCTGGTGCTGCGGTTGGCACTGCTGCCGCAGGTTGGGGGAACGCGATGGCGGCGACTGCTATTTCTTCTGTCGCTGGAACCGGGGCCGCCAGTTTTGTTGGGAACAAGGGCGATCTGAGGCAAACACTCAAGGACATCACCAGTGAGGACAGCCTGAAAGGTTTTGCCACTGCAGCACTTATTGCGGGATTCGGCGCTGGCTATACGGAGGGCTGGGGTAGGGAGTTGACTGCCGAGGGGAACTACAAACTGATCAGCTATGGCGACCGGATCAAGGCTTATGCTGCCAATACAGCACTAAAAGGCATCCTTAATGGGAGCGACAAGGATACGTGGCTGAGTATTGCTGCTACGGGAGCCTTGATGGAGTTGTACCAATATTCGGTTGGGCGAGGGCCAGATGCAAGGCCTGGTGTTGATCGACCTAATGGCTCGGCCTTTGATAGTGATGGTGGTTTTGTCCCGATGGTACTTGATCGAGAGGGAAAGAATATTGGGTTGAACCTGCCTCTAAATGATCTCGCTTGCTCCAGCTTTTATTCGATCTGTCATGGTACTCCTATAAGTGATGCCTTGAATCAAGTCCCAGGCTTCAATTCTTTTGCAACTTTGCATGACCAATGGATGATAAGTTTGGAAGCTCTGAAAGGGAGTAATATGAGTGTCCTTGAGAACTTGGGAAGTATGTCGCCGGCTATGCTGGTTAACTATGGGGCCTTGTATGATAAGTATCGAGAGATGATAAAGAGTATCCGAAATGCTGCCGATCATTAGTAAGTGGATGGTTGCTTCATTCTTAAGTGCCTTTTTGTTTTTAGGGCTTTCAGGGTGTCTGTCCTATGATGCTTGGGAGAAAAGCAGAGATACATTGATAGGAATGAAGTTCGATCCGAAAACATCATTGGTGGGAAAGGAGAGAGTCTATTTTGTTAGGGGGGTCAATAGCAGACGGTCAATTGACTATTCAAAGGTTGAGAGTGGGGGGATTCGCTACTATATAACATATACAGTCCCATTTTGTCAGTACTCCATATTTGTATCCTCCGACGGTATTATACGCTCATGGCGTCGTGAGTCTGTCGACAGAAAAAGCTGTTATGTTTATTAGAAGGGTAAGCCTGTCCGATGGGCTGTAGAGAGTGTGCGTGATCTCTGATCGCTTTCCTTTGAGACAAGAGGGTAGCCTTCTAGATGTTTGAGGATGAAATGGGGCTGAAATGGAGCGAATTTATTTCGGTCATCCCAATTTTGGTCGGAGATAAGCTCGGTGTTCGCAACTAATCTCCCTGGCTGGCTGATTGTATGCTTTCGGGTCGCATTATTTATATGTTGTTTGGGGGCGTTACCTGGTCTTCTGAAAGCGTCGCGAAGAAGGGGCGATTTCGCTGCTGACCGGTTTCTGCTGCCAGTGAGCGATTTTCTTTCGACGCTAAACGAACGTCGAATCGGCGAGTGGGTGATATCCATCGCAGGCTGCGACAAGACCTACGACGTCTCAGCGCGCCATCTCAAGTGCCTCGCGTATTTCCTGTACGGCCAGCGCTTCGACACTTCCCTCATCTGACCCCGTCGAGAAAACTGCGCAGCAGGCGGCTGTTTCTCCAACTGCGCATCGATAGACCGCCACCACGCTTCCGGGGCCACACCCGGTATGCCCGGCCAGGGTCAGGCCGCCCTCGATCGTCCCTCGCATCAGGCCCAGGGCATATCCTGGCGTGACCCACGGCCGGCCGGGCATCGGGCCACCCAATGTCCGTGTCGCCTGCATTTCCTGAAGCAGGTTGGCAGGGAGCAGTTCTCCGGCGAGCAGGCGATCCAGGAAAAGGGCAGCCTGCGAAACAGGGCCCGTCAGCAATCCGTGGTAGACCCAGCCGGGGTCGTAATTCAACGAATTGCCGAGGTACGCCCCGTTCAGGTCTGCGCGTTCCGTTGCGAAGCGAACCGCCGAGATGCCGAGCGGGGCCAGGACTTGCTGCCTGAGCGCTTCTTCAAGCGGCAGGTCTGCGGCACGCTCGATGAGCCGGGCGACAAGCATGAAACCCACATTCGAGTAGCGCCAGCCAGCCCCAGGGCTGTAGCGGAGCCGGTGGCCATCCAGGCGCTGCATCATCTCGTCCGCGGGCCACGCCGGTTCATGATTGGCAACGGCGGCGTGGTACTCGGGAAGCTCGCCATAGTCAGCGAGGCCTGCTTCGTGGCGTAGAAGTTGACGCAAGGTGCAAGCGGTTTCAGGAAGCGCAGCATCCAGAGCGAGTCGACCGTCGCGTACCAAGGTCAGGGCGGTCGCGGCTAACACCGTTTTGGTGAAACTCCACCATGGCACACGGGGTTCGACCTGCGGGGAGGCTGTTATTGATCGACCGTTGGAAAGGGTGGAGATCAGCATCGAATACTCAAGCGGTAATGGCGGGCCGGTGCGAAAGCGTAGAGGCAGCAACATACCCCATTCCCGGCGATGCAGGCCCAGTTGGCTTTCTTCTTCTACCGGGACGGGTTCGCGACGTCCGCACTTTGACGAAAGAGAACCATGGTTCGCTTATCCAGGACGAACCGTCGATCGTGACGCTTAACCTGCCCAACCCGACGCTCAAGGCGCCAGCACGATGCCGCCCCCAGGCATGGCATCACCAGCACTCCCCGCAGTGGCTGCACGCTCCAGCAGGTAGCGCGCCGGTGGCTTGCCCATCGCCTTGCGGAACATGGTCACGAAGCCGCTGGCACTTTCGTAGCCCAGGTCCAGTGCAACCGCCTGCACGCTCTCTCCATTGGTCAGGCGCCGCAGCGAAAGGATGATGTGCAGCTGCCGGCGCCACCGGCCGAAACTCATGCCGACTTCCTGCATCAGCAGGCGGCTCATGCTGCGTTCGCTCATGCCGATGCATTTGGCCCATTTAGCCATCGACGTCTTGCTCGAAGGATCGGCAAGCAGCATTTGCGCGAGCTGGCGCAGGCGCTGGTTTTGCGGCATCGGCAAATGCAGGTGCTCGATGGGCGCATTTCGCAGCTCGTCCAGCAACACGGCGATCAAGCGCGCCTCCGGGCCGTTCTCGGCGTACAGCTGCTCGAATCCCGTCGCTTTGAGCAGCAGCTCGCGCAGCAGGGGCGAGACCGAGAGGGTGCAGCACTGGGTAGGCAGGCCTTCGATCGCGTCCGGTTCGACGAACAGGCAATAGCACTCGGTTTCTCCCGAGCCCCGGGTCGAATGCGGCATGTCTCCGGGAATCCAGATTGCGCACTGTGGCGGAACGATCCACACGCCCCTGTCCACCTCGCAGTTGAGAATCCCGCGTACCGAATAGATCAACTGCGCCTTGCGATGGTGGTGAAGCGCATGTTCCCAGTCCTTGGCAACCTGCGATGCATTCAGCGCAGTGACCTGGCGCGCGATGCTATCGATGTCCCACGTGAGCGATGGGTCGTCAGCGGTAGTGGAGTCCATGACGCTTCCCCGAAGCTGTTGGCTGAAATGAGAAACAGTGTGGCTAGATTGTGCAATGACGCACTTCAGCCGGGCTAGTTATCTTGCAGGTGAATTGATGGCGCCCTGTATCCGGGACGCCACCCACCTCAACGCAGGGGACGGCTCGCATGGTTATCGATTCCACACACTTTCCGCTGGTCTGGATGAAGGTTGGCGCATCCGGGATTCACACCGACGACGAGGGGTTCAAGGCTTTCGAAGCATTGCTGGCGCGTGCGGAACCCTTCGTCCTGCTGGATGAGCGAGCGCAACAGGAGGAGCACGAACATTCCCACGAAGAAAGAAAACAGTTGTCCCTTTGGATGAAACGCCACAAGGCCGCCTTGCGGTCGTTCGTCAAGGCGCAGATTTTCATCGAGCCGGATCTCGCCAGGCAGAAGGCAGCCGAACTGTTTGCGGGCAAGTTCGAAGCGTTCTGGGGCTACCCATTGCTGGTCGTCGCTACCCGGGAGGAAGGCCTGGAGTTGGCGCGCAAGTTACTGGGCCGGTAAGCGGCAGGAGATGACGCCCATGTGCCTAGTTGCAATCAGCACCGTCGAGATCAGACCAGCCAGCGGCTCGGCAGCGGTGCTGCGAACGAGATTGGAAGCGTTGCTGGCGAACTTGAACCGCGCCTCGGGCTGTGCTGCCTACCGCCTTGCCTGCGAAAACACCCCTGGCGACACCTGGATCCTCACCGGGTACTGGGATTCGACCGAACACATGACCGCGCACTTCGACCTGCCGTGCCTCGCCAGGCTGTTCGAACTGCTGGTGCAGAGGCTGATTGTGGGGCTCCGGTTCGGGACATTCTTCGTGTCATCCCCAATCGAACGCGCTGGCGGGGCGGCAGTGCCAGGGCACCTTGAGTCTCCCAGGCCCGGATGACGGGCGGGTTCTGGCGGAAAGCGGCGCATGGTTCGTTTATCCAGGGCGAACCATGGTCACCGGTAGCAATCGATCCATAGCGGACTCACTCAGTTGCGTTTTATTGTACGCCCCGCCTTGAGCCAATATGTTTTGCCCCTGCATCTATCAGGAAGAATGCCGAAACAGGTAGCGATAGCCAAAATAGGATTGGGCTCCAGAACATGCTGAGGCCTAACCAAGGCAATAGGTCAAAGCTGCCCGCTGAGCAAGGGGCGAGGCCTTTGATACTCCCATGGCAATCAAAGTGGTGATAGGCGAACGTTCCTAGCTTCCAGATCGCAAAGAAAACTGCGGGAGGAGTAACTGCAAGAGCGTATCTAGACATCCATGACATGTTGATTCCTGCCTATGAGTAAGTAGCCTACGCGGGCTCTGTGTCTACGCCGCGGGCGTCGCAAACACTTCTTGTTCATCAGTCACCACTCTCTCGAAGCGCCACATCAGGGCGAAGGACGAGTTGGAGTGAGGCTACAAAGCCGTTTGGGCTGTGCCGGGATTGGGTAAACCTTGCAGTTGCTGTATGTCCGCTGGCCGATAGCTGTCGTTCAACAATGCCCCTGAGCCAAAGATCAAGGCCCACCTTGCGGTGGCCTTTTTGTTGCTGGACCTCGATCAGAATTTCCCGTCCAGGCCGATGCGGAACATCTGGTTGCGCTCGTTGGTGCCCAGCGCGGTCTTGTACGACAGGGCGACGCGCCAGGCACGGCCCAGGCTCAGGCCCAGGCCGGAGTCCATGTCGATGAAGTTGGTGTCCATCGGGTCGGGCGACAGCCGATAGAGCATGCCGTCATCGCCCTGGTCGGCGTAGCGCATGCGGTAGCCCTGATTGCGGTTGAAGTTGTGGCCCCAGGCGAGGCCCACGCGCGGGGTCAGCACACCCAGGCTGGTCTGGATGTCATAGCTTGTGCGCCATCCCAGGAACGAGGTGAAGTAGCGCAGATCCTGTTCTTCATAGGACAGCGCATAGATCCCGCCACCGTGCTCGCTATACCCGTCGAGGCGGGTGTAGCTGCTGTTCACCCGGGCGTATGGCGCCAGTGATAGCGCGCCCTGGCGATATTCGTAGCTGGCGGTCAGTGAGGCGAACAACTGGTCGGCGTCGCGGGAACCGCTGGCATAGCCGTTGGAAGGGTCGGCCGTGACGTAGCGCCGCGAGTCGAAACGGATGCGGTTGTAGCCCAACAGGGCATCGATATAGACCTCCGACAGCGGGTTGGCGCTCAGGTAGGCCGCCAGTCCCAGAGCATCGCCTTCGCTACGGCTGTCGTGCTCGCCGATGTCGGTACGGTCGTTACCGTAGCCGACGCCTAGACCGACCACGGTACGTGGCGAGAGGCGATAGTCCATGCCGGCGCTCAGGCCAAACGTGGTGAAGCTGTTGTCCTTGGCGCCGCGTGCCTGGTTGGAACCGCTGTTGATGAAGCCGTCGGTCCAGAAGGCGAGGGCTTCTTCGGAACATTCGCCGGCACTGGCGCGAGCGCTGTCCTTTTCCTTGCGACGTTGTTCGTCGTCGTCCGCGTCGACGCCGTTGCCTTCGAGTTCGTCGCGCAGCGCCTTGCCCAGGCCGCCGAGGTTCAGGTTGTCGCGCCCGCGTCGTACATCCGCGTTGAACGAATCGCGGTCGCAAGTCGGGCGGTGCAGTTGCTCCAGGCGGCGGTTGAAGTTGTCCATCTGGGTACTGGCGAAGCGCTCTGCGGCCCGCGACTGAGCGTTGAGCAGGCCGATCACTTCGGCGTCGCGAGTCGGGTCAGGGCGCGGTTGCACGCTGAAGGTCACTGTACTGGTTGCCGTGTTGCCGCCTGTGTTTTCCAGGCTGAAGCTCACCACTGCGCTGCCGGCGAAGGCGGCGGCCGGCACGAAACGCAGGGTGAACGGACCACTGAGGCTGGCGGTGCCCGCCGACGCCGGGCTCACCGACAACAGGCGCGCGCGCAGGAACGGACCGCCGCTGGCATCGCGGGTGAGATCGACACTGGCGCTCTGGCCCGGGGCCAGCGTTTCGCTGGAAGGCGGCACCACGACGGCCTGGGCCACGACCGTCAGGCTGTAGCTGCGGGTCCCGCTGGCGCCATTGGCGTCCGTCACGTTGATGGTGAAGTTGCTGTTGACCACCGCCGTGGGCGTTCCGGTGATGGCGCCGGTGGCGCTGTCCAGGGACAGGCCTGCTGGCAGGCTGCCGCTCAGCGCATAGCTGTAGGGCGCCATGCCACCGCTGGCGGCAAGGCTGGCGCTGTAGGCCATGCTCTGGGTCGCGCCGGGCAGGCCCGGTGTGGACGGCGTGATGACCAGTGTCGGCGCGGTGACGGTGATGTTCACCGTGGCCGCTGCCGAGGTGCCCCCTGGGCCGGTGACGGCATAGGTGAAGCTGTCGTTGCCCGAATAGCCGGCGGTGGGGGTATAGCTGAGGTTGGTACCGCTGACTGAAGTGGTGCCGTGGCTTGGAGCGCTGGCCACGCCGATGCCGGTGATGCCGCCGCCGCCCAGGTTCAGGGTGATGGGATTGGCGGAACTGTTGGCTGCCACCGTGACGCTCACCGGCCCGGCGACCGGCGCCTGGTAGGCGACCGTCAGGGCAAGCGCCTGCGAGCCGGTTGCGCCGAGGCTGTCGGTAGCCTGCACGGTGAAGTTGAAGGTACCGGCGGCGCTCGGAGTACCGCTGAGGATGCCGGCGGACGACAGGCTCACGCCGGAGGGCAGGGCGCCGCTGGTCACGCTGAAGCTGTACGGCGCGGTGCCGCCGTTGGCAGCAAGGCCTTGCGAGTAGGCCGTGTTCGCTGTGGCGCTGACCAGGTTGGCCGGCGTGAGTGCCAGGGTCGGTGCCGAGATGGTAAGGCTTACCGTGGCTGGCGCCGAGCTGCCGCCGCTGCCGGTGGCGCTGTAGGTGAAGCTGTCGCTGCCCGAGTAGCCGGCGGTGGGGGTATAGGTGATGGTGGTGCCGCTGACCGAGGTGCTGCCGTGGCTCGGGCTGCCGGTCACGCTGACGCTGGTGGCGGCGCCGCCGCTCAGGTTCAGGGTGATGGGGTTGGCCGAGCTGTTGGCCGCCACCGTGGCGCTCACCGGGTCGGCCACCGGGGTCTGGTCGGCGGTGACCACCAGGGTGTAGGCCTGGCTGGCGCTGAAGCCGCCGTTGTCGGTGGTGCGCACGGTGAAGCTGAAGGTGCCAGTGGCGGTCGGGGTGCCGCTGACAACGCCGGCGGACGACACGTTCAAGCCCGCTGGCGGGCTGCCGGTGACCACGCTGAAGGTGTACGGCCCGGTGCCGCCGCTGGCGGTGAGGGTCTGCGAGTAGGCGGTGTTCTGCGTCGCGTTGGTCAACGTGGCTGGGGAAATGATTATGGTCGGTGCCGTGACCGCGACGCTGACGGTGGCGACGCTGGAGGTGCCGCCTGGGCCGGTGGCGGTATAGCTGAAGCTGTCGCTGCCGGCAAAGCCCGGGTTGGGGGCATAGGTGATGCCGCTGCCTGTTGCGGTGGCGGTCCCGTTGGTGGCGAGGGTGGTGATGGTGACCAGAGTCACCGAGCCGCCGCTCAGGTTCAGGGGAACCGGGGTGCTGCCGCTGCCGCCCTGTACGGTCAGGCTCGAGTTGCCGGCGACTGGCGCCTGCTCGTTGACCGTCACGCTATAGCCGCGCGAGCCGGGCGAGCCCAGGCTGTCGGTGGCCGTGACGATGAAGCTGTAGTTGCCGGCGGTGGTCGGTGTGCCGCTGACCAGGCCGTTGCTGTTGACGGTGATACCCGGCGGAAGCGTGCCGCTGGTCGACCAGATGTAGCTGCCGTTGCCGCCACTGGCGCTCAGGTTCTGGCTGTAGGCCGAGCCGACGGCGAGCGAGCCGAGGGTGGTAGGCGTGATGGCGATGGTCGCGGCATCCACCGTCAGGCTGTAGGTGCGGTTGCCGGTGGCGCCGTAGGCGTCGGTGGCGGTGATGGTGAAGTTGCCGGTGGTGACGGCGCTGGGTGTGCCGCTGAGAGTGCCGCCGCTGTTCAGGGTGAGCCCGGCCGGCAGGGCGCCGGCAGTCACGGCGTAGCTGTACGGCGCCGTGCCGTTGGCACTGCTCAGGCTCTGGCTGTAGCTGTTGCTGGCGGTGGCGTTGGGCAGAGTGGTCGGACTGATGGCCAGGGTCGGCGCGTTGACGGTGATGGTGACGGTCGCTGGGGCCGAGGTGCCGTTAGCGTTGGTGGCGGTGTAGGTGAAGATGTCGGTGCCGGAATAGCCGGCGACCGGGGTGTAGGTGATCGAGGTGCCGCTGGCTGTGGCCGTGCCGTGGCTGGCCGCGGAGGCGACGGCCACAGAGGTGGGGGAGCCTGTGATCGCCAGGGTAATGGCATTGTTGGTCGAGTTGGCTGCCACGCCGGCTGTGACGTCGGTCGCCAGCGGGGCTGCTTCGGTGCGTGTCACGGTGATGGAATAGGTTTTGGTCGTCTGGCCATCGGCGGCGGTGACCCCCACGGTGATCGTGTTCGCTCCGACCGCCAGGCTGATCGCCGACGAGTCCGAGCCCGAGGCAACTGCAGCGCCATTGACCGTAATGGTGCTGTCACTGGCCCGGGCGGTAGGTCGCACCACGACCGCGCTGGCGCTGTTGCTCACGGCTGCCGTGTAAGTGGTGGTGGCGGTTGCGAACGTCGGCGACAGCGTGCCGACGGACAAGCTCAGGCCGGCCAGGGAGGCGTCGGCGACTACGGCCGCGGAGCAGGTGATGCTGACCGCACTGATGTACGTGCCGGTGGAAATCTGCGCGTAAAGGCCGCCAGCCGCCAGTTGGGCGGAGGAAACCGTCGCCGTATACGACCCGGCGCTGCCGGTATAGCTGCGGTAGTCGGAATAGACAGTGGTTATGGTGCGTGAACGCAGGTTCACGAGATCCGAGGTTATCGGACTGCCACCTGCACCCTGGCCATTGTCGGTATACGAAAAAGTGATGCTTTCGCCGCTGTCGAAGTCGGTGCTGGCGAACCGCCCGGTGTAGGAGGTGGTGCCACTGTTCGCGTTCAGTGTCGAACAGGCCGTGGACAAGGCATGTGCGAGGGTGGCCTGGAGCAGCATGACCAAAGCGACTACGCATCGAAGGGCTGGCCCCTTGCGCGTCATGCCTGATACACGGTTGTTTTCCCTGTGCGAAAGTAACGAAGAACTCAAGGTAAATTCCATTTAGAAAAATCTGCCAGGGCACTTCGAATGACTGGCGTGGGATTGAAGCGGAGACCACGGGGATAGGGGTAGGCGACCTGTCCTGGGCAGCGGAGGCGGGTGATGGCATTATGCCTTTACCATGAAGCAATTGCATCAGCCAGCGGTCGATACTTGCCCCCGACCAGCCCGTCTCAAACGGGTTGTTTCCAGCTCATTGCAGCCCGCCGCCGATCCTGCCTTCGGAAGCAGACCTTGGCGTCAGCCCACTTCCTGGTCGGCTGCTGCCCCAGGTAGCAGCAATTCCGAGTCGACAGGGCACTCTCGACCTAAGCGCATGTTCTCCAGTGCCTCCAGGGCAATCAGCAGTTCAGCGGCTGACTTGGAGGCATGCAGATCGACGCCGGTTTTGCTCTCCACTAGTTCGAGGAGAGCATCCCGCTTCAGCCCTGACTTCCGGGCCACCAGAAGGGCGCACGAGCGCGCGTGCGAAGCGCGGTGCGAGAGCTTTCATCCAGCAGCTTTCGTCTATGTGAATTGAACGACATTCCCTTCCCTGGCTATCAATGGTGTTCCCCTGTGCAGGGGCTGCTTCCGACCCATAGCTGCATTTCGCAGGGGCCGGCTAACAGCCAGAAGCGGGCGCCCGACGGTGCGCAATAGCGGTGGCCTGACTCGCTTTGTGTGGGCATGTGAAAGGGGCAAGACTGCCTTCACTAGAAAGGCCTAGAAAACAGTGCCCGGACGAACTGACGTTCTTGAGACAGCCGGTTGATGAGCGCAGCGAAATCAGGAGCGTGGCGATGGTGAAATCCGCCAGGGCTAACAATCGTTTTGCAAGCTATCTTCCTTCTATTGGCCGTGCGCTGCTTTGAGTATGCCGGATGCGGGCTGTCATCAGAGCTCAATTCGGCAACCAACTCGAGTTGCGAACCAATCCCTATCTTTATTGATAAAGCTTTAAAACCGCCGCACTGAACTACAAAGCCGCCCAATGTGAGCCGTCAATGACCGAGACTTTGAATGAAAAATCGACCCGGAGGGTGTTAATAACTGTCCACGGTATTCGAACGTTTGGGCAATGGCAAGAAAGACTAGGAAAGTTGTTTAATGAACATGAAGTTGATTCGGAAATAGAGCACTTTAAATACGGATATTTCTCAATTTTCGCGTTTCTTTTCCCACCACTGAGATGGTTGGCGGTAAATCAATTTCTTTCCTCGCTGACTGCGGCGCTAGAGCGGTATCCCGCACATAGAATTAGTTTGGTCGGACACAGCAACGGTACCTACCTAATCGCCTGGGCGCTTAACAAACTGCCAGGCAAATATGTCGGGCGGGTCGAGACAGTAATCTTGGCCGGTAGTGTGCTCAGAACGGATTTTCCGTGGAATCAACTCATTGATAGATTGAAGATTGATAGAGTAATCAACGACTGCGGTACCGGAGACAACATACTAATTTTGAGTCAAGTCGGCGTGCTTTTCACTGGCATGGCGGGAAGACTTGGATTTAGAGGAATGACTGGCCGAAGGCTAATAAATAGATACTTCAAGGGCGGACATAGTCACTATTTTGAACCTGTTGGAGATAACGCTTCATATTTCATGGAAGAGTATTGGGTTCCGGTGCTAAAGGGAGGGGAAGCAACGCTAGTCGACCAACGGCAGGGTAATAGTGATCTAAGCGGCCTCCAAGCTTGGCTACTACAAAACGCTGATTTTAGCAAAGGCGCAGCTTATTCATTGATGATCTATATTTTTATTAACTTCTTATACCTTGAGCCGCGGATGGCGGCGGAGACAACAAAAAAAATTAATGCCGTTCAATTCGCTGTTAGCGCCTTTTCGGACGAGCAGTTCCCAGAACGGGGCCTTGCAGAATTGGCGATTAATTTTTCGCCCAAAGAAAGGGACTTGGGGAATAATATAGAGTTGCTGTCATACTATTTGCCTCGATTCGTCGATATAAGGGATATTTTTAAAAAGAGCGGCTTATTTAGAGTCGACAGGCGCGAAAGCGAAACATATATGTCAACAGGGACCACCGTTAGGCGCCTGGATGTAGACCCAGAAAACCCAATTTGGCCGCTGGAAAACATTGGATTTATTTCGGTAAGCAGAGATAATGATGAAATTGATTTAATTCCTGACAAGGGCTATCTGGCGTCGACTCTGAAATCCGATATAAGGAACCTCGAATATACGCTATATCTAAGTGGCGACTGGGCAAAACCAGTGCCCTCCGAAATTCGAACTCTGTCGGGCCGGATAACAGGTGGGCCGCTTCTATTGCCTGTTCGATCCAACGCAAATGTCGTCCGCTTTATTTTCCCATTTCAACTCGAAGAAGGCCAATCTCCGAACGAAGAAGAGGGCTACAACAGTTTACTCGTGACATACGAATTAAAAACAGGCGCTGCTTCGGCGCTTATATTGCCCGGCTCCTCGGATAATCAGCTAAGCAGCGATTGCTCTACTTTGCTATATGGGGGGTACGACATTTGGAACATGGTTGTAAGTTTAAGTGATGAGCAGCTGAAGAGCATATCTTCTGAGGTTTATGAAAAACGCGACCATTTGTTTATCCCAGTTATTGAATTTTCAAACAACGATGGTCCGAAAGAAAGAATTAGCTACCTCACACTTGAACAGGCAAGAAAAATTGATTGGGATCGCAATGACGGTTTCATTGAACAAACAAACGAATGCAGGAGACGCGCCAAAATTGGCTCCTCCAATTCAATATATTCAGCATATGGATACCCTTTCGCATTCCAGTTTCCAAGTTTTCTTGATGAAGCAAATTTTTGGGTGCGCGCCGACTCCACGAAATTTAAACCGATTCAGCGCGGGTATAAGTTTGTTACTGGAGAGGACAGGAAACTTATTGAGCAGCGTGTGAGGCGGATCGTCGACGCATTACCGCAAGGCACCGCGGAAAGCGAGCAGCACGTTGCTCAAGATATATCCTTGCTACTGTCACTGACTTATGTTAGCTATCGCGAAAGCGGAGATTATCTATTTCTAATGGGGCAAAGTAATTCTCAAAATTTTGGAATTTCTAGTTGGGCTTTTGCGACATTAAATGAAAAGAAAAAATCAGCTTCTATTATTGGCGGAGTTGCTAATACATATGACACGCCGATAACGACTTCAGCAGGTGGACGTTATGCAGTCATTAGGACAGAGAGAGAGTTGAGTGGCAAGAGTGCGATTGTGATTGACACCAATGAACCATCTGAACTGGACTTAGATTTGGTTCATGCCCAATATACGATCGCACAAGCTTTTAGTAGCGATGAAAGCAAAGTGGCTATTCTCGGAAGTGACGGCAACCTCGTTATAGGCTCTTTGCCAGACGGAAATATCGTCAGCTCGACCAATATCAGGTCGTCTACCTTCAAGCCGCCGGGGCATTCCTTCACGAATGAAGTCGCGTTTTCGACGATGGCATTTGTAGGGCCATCTGTTGAAATCGTCACACAAGCCAAAAGCTTGTACTCGATTAACGCCAAAAATGGAGCAGTAAATTGGTGGAGCAAGCCGTTTACTGAACTGAATGAGCTAAGAGAGGCGCGACTTGCCTCCGACGAGAACGCAGGACTCATGTTTTTGCACGACGATAAAGTCGGGAGGCTTATATCTTCGACAACCGGAGATTGGTTGTCAGGCCCAATAAATGTTGCAAACTTAGTTGATTCGGCAAACGAAGATTGCTTCCCTGGCTCCGCGGAGAAAACTTGGGAAGAGAGAGAAGCTCAATTCACAATATCCTCGGTTAGCTTCAATGAAACAGCCACGATCGGAATAAAGATCGGTAAATGCTGGTTCACACGAAAGCCACCACTTTCCATTGAAAAAACGCTTAAGACATTTAGAGATGTAAGATTTCTCCTCGGCGAGGATCTTAAAATAGACGGCGCGCTCGGTGATTCAAGTATGCCGATTGAAAGCCGGGGTGAACGGGTTGTTGAATGGCTCTCTGAAGAACGGGATTAGGCAGCAAATTCACGCGAGCCGTCTTGGCTAGACGACCTTGATGCTGAGTGTTCTTGCAATCGAACGTCCGTCTTTGGCCAGTGTCGGCCAGTCGCGAGTGGCTGCAACCGACCCATAGCTACCGATCATGAGGGGAGAGACCGGCCAAAAGCTCATCCATCTCCCAAAACTTTCGCGTTGCATCGATGGTGCTAATCTCCAACTAAGGACGAACGAAGCATCAGTAGTGCTTGCCAGAAATTCCGCTACGCCGCCAACTCATGCAGCGTACAACTCCCAAAAATAGATATTGTTCGTATTGTCACGCTGAAGCTCTTCAATCGGCACACCATGAACCGCTGAGTAGCGTACGAGTGCCGCGATGCCAGCAGGAATTGCGTACTTCAAGCCAAGGATCGATCCCAGGTCGTGAACGCCACCG
Source organism: Pseudomonas sp. JH-2 (assembly GCF_036231725.1). Lineage (NCBI taxonomy): Bacteria > Pseudomonadati > Pseudomonadota > Gammaproteobacteria > Pseudomonadales > Pseudomonadaceae > Pseudomonas > Pseudomonas sp. JH-2. The sequence continues at coordinate 22,894 of NZ_JAZAQP010000049.1, forward strand.
ATGAAGTAGCGCGGGTCATATGTTTTGCACTGATCCTCGAAAGCAGATCGATCTTCAGCATCGATATCAATATAACCGACGAGTTTAGGATGAGCTGGGATACCGATTTTGAGAGGCAGGCAGTTGAGGCGCGAAATCGCTCCAGCAATGACCTGAGGCATAAGCCGCCGCATTGTGGCAGCAGTTTCAAGCCAGCAGGCGCCGACTAGCCAAGGCGAGCGAAGTACTTCGTCAGTAAGGAGAAGGCGGGCTGCGACTTCCGCTCTTCGTATCTTTGGGGATAGGTGGGTTAAATATTCCCGAAGTCCAGACCGTGCTGTCCGTGCTTTGGCATCCAGGATCTCCATGGCCTCGATTTCTGAGATCATCACTATGGCACGCTGTTCGTCAACGTGATCAATAGCGAATACGACGCTAGGATCGTTCTTCAACTCCCAGCTCGCTTCTGAGCAAAATAGCGCGAGTTCTTCATCAGAGAGCATGATGTTCAACTCGCTGTCCAGCGGCAGGCGGAGAGCAGGAGACGGAGGTTCCATAGCTCTGTCGGCCGTACTGAAGAACTCGGGGAAATGCTTGTGAGCGACCGATTGATGATCTTCAAGGATACGCAGCAGATCGTCCCAGCCATGGTAGGAAACTGAGAACAGATTTGACTGCTTGTGCTGCCTTGTAAGCGTTTCGGTATAGCTCACGAGCTTTGCATCGTGAGGCGCTGTGGTAAGGACCACGAGCTCACTGATCGAAGGCGTGAACCTTTTTGCTCGGTCAACCTCAGCTTCTATAGTTATTTGATCCAGCTTTCTTACTGCCTTGCACTGTAAACCGATTAGGCAGTCGCCGCTGTGAACCACGACATCTACACCATTTTGTCCCTGTCCATTCCTGCCGTACAAAGTCGACTTGGAGCCCGGGTGCTGAGCTCCCCAGAGATCCAGGGCGAATTTTTCAAACATCGTGGGATCTGAGATTTCTGGTAGTCGTTTACCTTTGAAGCTACTCATCCTGGGTCATTACTCGTTTAGATAATGTGGTTATTTGCTCAGAGGAAGCGGCTTGGCATTAGCAGGCCAGCAGCGGCTGCTGATCGCCCGTCAGGTGCATGCCGATCATCGCAAGATAATGCCAATGTTCCGCTCCCCTTTCTCTTACTTTTAGTCAATGTATCTGGGCAGAGCTTAGCCGCGACGGCACGAATCGTGAATCACCGCCTCTGGCCGCTTGCTGTCCCTGGTGAGAGGTAACTGCCATTGCAGCCGCTCACAGGTGACCTAAACAGGCCAGAAGAGATCATTGCTGGCTATAAGATTTGGCTCGATTGACCTCGCCAGTCGCTTAATACTCGACTGGCCCGAAATGCCCCCGATAGCCAACTTGGGTGAGGATCAGGCGATTGATGCACTCGACGCTGACCAAGCCACTTTCCATGGGCCTACCAAATAGGGCGAGATTACGAATGGTAGTCGCCTCAACATATTTCTCTCTCTCTTGATGGAAGCGTCGAACCGACATGCCATAAACCGTCTCGAAAGGATGGCTGCCAGTGCGAATCAGGCTGAAAAATGACGGATAGATCACGCCATCAAAGCCGGCCACTTTCGCAGCAAGAGCAATGTCTCGGGCGATCTCATATGAGTGAGAGCGAGCAAGAAACAGCATGTGAATTGCCATGTCTAGGCTTTCGAATTCGGTTTCTGTTTCCTCCAAAGGGTAAGACAGATCCAATAATTTCAGATCCTGCCGATTCTTTAATGTTGCGACGTACAGTTCATCCTCCGTTGATGCCCTGCATTCATGGATGCAGACATCAAGGTCTTGCGATCCGTACATCACGGAGAAGCCTGGAGAATCTAAGCGCCCTCTACCTGCGAACGCTACTGGCGGGCTGTCGTACTCGGATGGATTTGCTGGATGGTCTGGGTTGACACGCAGACGGTAGAACTTGCTGCCTTTGCTAAACGTTATTTCTGGATACTCTCTCAGCACACGTTCGATGAGCTGAGGACGTGTCGCCGGATCCTGTAGCGCCTTTAGTGGCTCGACTTCACCGACCATCCACAGTCGCGGGCCGTAATGGAAAAATCCAATTTTAGCGGCCTCCTCCATAAGCTTGATGTCATTCTCAAGCCACGCTGACGGAGTGATGTCGCTCCTACCGTAATGGTACTCGTTGAACTGAATCACTGGCGCTGCGCCGTAGTCACACCGGACAGTAGTTCCGCTCACGAAGAAGCGCCACGCCAGACCTAGAATGTGCTCTCGGGTCAGCTTTTGACCATCCAGGCTTTGGCAATTCGGACACTCGCCTTGTTGTTCAACGCCATGCTTTGCAGCATCGATCCTCAGCCCTTCATCTGTGAAGCAATTTGAGCAGAGCAGAACCTGACTGGTTGGCTCGGTTACGTCGGACATACAGGCTCCCTGCGATTTTGTTGCCGGACTTAGCGGTTAAATTGGCCTGAATATCCTAAACGTAAGATGACTGCTTTTGGCCGATAGCTTCCCTCTACCAGCCACGACTTCCGACCTTCAGCGCTCAGTCATACAGCGGTGATCTGACCGCCCCAGTTGGGGAGGGGACTTGCGAGCCCGCGCTTTGCCTCGTTCCCCGGGGGCGGTCACGTTCCCACGCGGAGCTTGGGAGCGGTCGACGTCAATAGGTACCGCGCAGGGTCAGGACCAGGTTCCGCGGCTCGCCGTAGAAGTTCGAGCCCCAGGCGCTGTCGACGCGGTCGTAGTACTTGCGGTCGAAAATGTTGTTGGCGGTCAGCGTCGTGCTCAGGTGCTCGTTGAACCTGTAGCCGAGCTGGGCGGTGGATACCGCATAGCCGGGCTGCACGAAGTCGGTGTCGCTGCGGGTGTAGAGCGTCTCGCTGACCACGCGGGTGCCGCCGGCGACATGGAAGCCCTTCAACGCACCGTCGAGGAATTCGTACTTGGACCACAGGTTGAAGTTGTGCTTCGGCGTGATGGTGCTGTAGGTGTCCCCCGAGCTCAGGCCGTTGTTCGGGTCGTCTTCCAGCAGGTGCGTCATGGTGAAGGCATAGCCGGTGACGATGCTCCAGTTGTCGGTCAGGTTGCCGGTCAGCTCGGCTTCCCAGCCCTGGCTGCGCACCTTGCCCTGGGCCTCGTAGGCGTTGACCGGGCTGCCGCTCCACTGGGCGCGGTTCTCGTCGTAGATGCGGAACAGCGCGATCGAGGCATTGAGGCGGCCGTCGAGCAGTTCCTGCTTCAGGCCCACCTCGTATTGCTTGCCTTCATGCGGGTCGATCATCTTCTGGCCGGTGGCATCGGTCTCGCTCTGCGGCTTGAACACGCTGGTGTAGCTGGCGTAGGCCGATAGCTGCGGGGTCAGTTTGTAGACCACCGCACCGTAGGGGATGGTCTTGGCGCTGACCTGGGTGGACGGGCTGCCGAAGTTGTTGAAGAAGGTATTGGCGTTCTTCGCGTCGGCGTCGTACCAGGTCACCCGGGAGCCGAGGATCAGGTCCAGCTTGTCGGTCACGCTGAGCCTGGTGCGGCCATAGACGCCGTATTGCCTGCTCTTGGTGTAGTTGAAGTTGGTGTGCGGCATGTCCAGGCGCGGCAGGTCGTTGGGCCCATCGATGCCGATGGGCAGCTCGTCGGCGTAACCATCGCCGTCGAGGTCCACCGAGCCATAGGTGAAGGCCTTGTCCAGGTGCTGGTACTCGCCACCGAGCGTGAATTCGTGGGTGCGGCCCGCGAAGTCGAATGGCGTGGTGACGAAGCTGTCCAGGCCCAGCGTCTTGATGCGCTCGTAATACGAGTAGCGCGCCGCGTCCGCGGTCTGGGTCTGCGGGTCGATCACCCAGGTGGTCCAGCTGAACTCCCGCAGGGGCAGGCGCGCGTCACGATAGGTCAGCGAGGTCTTCCATTGGCCGCCGTTGTCCAGGGCGTGGTCGAGTTCGCCGAAGGCCTCCCAGGTTTCCTCCTTCATCCGGTTCCACCTGGCATCGATGTAGGTGGAGCGCGGCATGTCGAGCAGGGTGCCGTCGGCATAGGCCGGCAGGCCGAATGCGGGGGTGGAGTTGTTCTTCTGGTAGGCGCCCCCGAGCGACAGGGTGGTGCTCGGGGCCAGGTCCACTTCAAGGCGGCCGTAGAACATCGGGCGCTCGTTCTGCACGTAGTCGACGAACGACTGGTTGTTCTCGTAGGCCATGATCGAACGGCCACGTATCGTGCCTTCGGCGTTCAGGGGGCCCGTGACGTCGACCATAGTGCGATAACGGTCCCAGGAGCCGGCGGAAACTTCCCCGCTCAGGCCAAAGGTGCCCAGCGCACGCTTGCGCACCAGGTTGATGGTGCCGGCCGGCTCCCCGGAGCCGGCGTACAGGCCGCCCGGGCCGCGCAGGACTTCGACGCGGTCGTACATGGCCAGGTCGAAGCTGGTGGCCATGTCGCCCTGGCCGGTGATCTGCGACACCCCATCGACCTGCACCTGGTCCACCAGGAAGCCGCGCATGTACACGTCGTTGAGGCTGGAGCCGGTGTTGTAGGTCTTGATGGTGGCGCCGGTGACCTGGCGCATAGCGTCCTGCAGGTTGTTCATGTTCTGATCATCCAGGCGCTGGCGGGTGATCACGGTTACCGACTGCGGGGTTTCGAGCAGCGGGTGCTCGCCCTTGCCGATGGTGACGGCCTTGCTGGCGTAGGAGTGGGTGCCTTCGGTGGTGGCGCCCAGGTCCCGGCCGCTGACGGTGGTGGAGGAGAGGTCCAGCACATCGGAGGCGTTGCGACGGACGATCAGCCACACGCCGCCCTGCTGGCGAACGCCCAGGCCCGAGCCTGCGAGCAGCTCGTCCAGCGCGCGGCTGAACTCATAGTTGCCCTTGAGGGCGGGCGCGGAATGGGCCGCCACCAGTTGGTCGTCCATCGCCAGGGTCACGCCGGCGAGGTTCGCCAGCTGCTTGAGCGAGGCTGCCAGCGGCTGGCGGGGCAGGTCCAGCGCCACCGGCGCGGCGAGGGCGTTGAGGGTGAAGGCCAGGGTGCTGGAGGCCGCCAGGGCCTTGAGGGAAATGTACTTCATGACACAGCTCGTCAGGGATTTGGATAACCATTGACGGAGCAGCGCGAAGAAACCCCTACCTGGTCGTGAAGAAAATCAGCGAGGCACCAGCAGCGTGGCTCCGCCGCGCTCCTCGATACGGACATCGGCCAGCTCGGGCAGCAAGGCGAGGAAGCTCTCCACATCGGCGAGCTGGACCACCGCCGTGATCGAGCGCGAGGCCGGTTGCAGCGCCTTGACGGGCGTTTCCCGGTAGCGCGAAAGGTTGGCGGCGATCTCGCCCAGGTTGGCGCGGTCGAAGGCCAGGCTGCCGTTGGAGAAGCTGAAGGCACTGGCCGCCGAACGCTGCAGCAGGTGCAGCTTTCCCTGGGCATCGAGCTCGCCGACCTGGTCGCGCTCGAGCACCATGCGCTGGCCTGCGCTGGAGAACTCGACGCGCCCCTCGGCCACGCTGACCTGCACTTGCGGCTCCAGCCGTTCGACGACGAAGCGCGTGCCCAGCACCCGTACCTGCGCGGCGCCGGCATCGACCACGAAGGGGCGCGAGGGCGCGTGCTGCACGCTGAAGATGGCGCGGCCGCGAAGCAGGAACACCTGGCGGGTCGACTCGCCGAAGAGCACATGGAGGCGGGTGTCGGCGTCGAGGAAGAGTTCGCTGCCATCCTCCAGCGTGACGCGGCGCCGCTCGCCGATGCCGGTCGCCAGCATCTGCTCGCCCTGGCGGCTGCGCAGCGACACCAGCCAACCGGCGGCTACCGCCAGCAGCAAGCCGCCCAGCGCGCCATTGCGCACGAAGCGTCGACGGCTCAGGTTCTCCATGGCACTCGCGAGCGCCTGGGTCTGCGGGGTGCTCGAGAAGTTGCCCCAGAGTTCGCTGAAGGCCTGGTATTCCTTGGCGTTCTGTGGGTCGGCGGCAAGCCAGCGGGCGAAGGCCTGGCGCTCGGGGTGGTCGTTCGGCAGGTCCAGCAGGCGGGTGAACCAGCGTGCCGCCTGGTGGCGTCTGGCGCTCACGGGGACAGCAGCTCGCGGGCTTCGCGCAGGTTCAGCAGGGCGCGGACCAGGTGGCGCTCCACCATGGAAACGCCGATGCCGAGCATGCGGGCGACCTCGACCTGGCGGTGGCCTTCGATGCGCGCCAGCCAGAAGACCTCCCGGCAGCGCGCCGGCAGGCACTCGAGGATGCGCTGGATGGCTTCCAGGCGCTGCTGCAGGTCGGCCAGGTGCTCGGCGGAAGGGGCGAACTCGGCATCCTCGCGGGTATCCATCCAGGGCTCCAGGTCACCGTCCGGCATGGGATACAAGTGCGAGGCGTTGCGGTAATGATCGATCAGGACGGAATGCGCGACGCGCCGCAGATAGGCGTTGGGCTGGTCGATGGAGGTGCGCTGGCTGGCGAGGATGAAACGGATGAACGCGTCGTGCAGCACGTCATAGGCGAGCTGTACGCATTGGGTCTTGCGGCCCAGGCTCAGCAGCAGATCGGTGTAGGCCCAACGCAGATTGATTCCGTTCCATTCCATTCTGCAGGCCTTCACGAACAGTGGCTTCCGGTGTCAGGCGGCAGAGTCTACTGTTTCGTATCAGGCGTGTAAATGAAAGTGATTAGCATTTGGTGTGCGGCCAATTCTGGGCCGGGGACGACGAGTGGGGGCTGTGCGGAAGCTTCTCTGTCAGGGGCGTCTGGGGTAGGGGTGAAACCCGGTGAGACCCCGTCGAACGGGTATGGGCCGTCTGACTGGTGGAATCTATGGTCACTGGTAACTATCGGCCAGGAGAGGACATCGAGCGTCTACAAAAGCAGTGCCATTTACTTTCGCCCCTTTGCGCCGGCCTTAGGTAATATCCGGCCAACTCAGGATTGCCGAAGGTCAGGAAATGGACTTCACCCCCATCATGGCTCAGGTCTGGGGCACGCTGGGCTGGTTTATCCCGCTGATGCTGCTGATCGGCCTGCTCAAGTCACCTTGGGCCAAAGGGCATATTGGCGAACTGCTGGTGCGGCTCTTTGCCCACTGGCAACTGGACAAGTCGATCTACCGTCGCCTGCATAACGTCACGCTGAACACGCCCGACGGCACCACGCAGATCGATCACGTGTTCCTCTCGCCCTACGGCATCTTCGTGCTGGAAACGAAGAACATGAGCGGCTGGATCTTCGGCAGCGAAAAGCAGGCGCAGTGGACGCAGAAGATCTACAAGCGCACCTACAGATTCCAGAACCCGCTTCGGCAGAACTACAAACACCTCAAGGCCCTGGAGGCCTCCCTGGGTGTTAGCCCCGAACACCTGCACTCGGTTATCACCTTTGTCGGCGGCAGCACCTTCAAGACCGAGGTGCCGGCCTGCGTGACCCAGGGCATCGGCTTCATTAGCTACATCAAGTCATTCCAGCAGCCGGTATTCAACGAGGCCGACGTCGACGCCATGCTGAAAGCTCTGCAGACCGGCCGCCGCGCACCCTCGTTCACAACTCACCGAGAGCATGTGCAGAACCTCAAACGCCGCAGCGACCCGACCGCCGAGCAGCAATGCCCGAAATGTGGTAGCGCGCTGGTGATTCGCACGGTGAAGTCTGGCCCGAAAGCGGGGCAGCAGTTCTGGGGTTGCTCGGGGTTCCCCCCGATGCCGAGTGATGCAAAGCCTCTAGCAGGTGAGCGGTAGCTTTCGGCCAGAGGCGGTCATTGAGCATCTACGAAATCAGGGCATATTCAGAAACACCGAGTTCGGCCATCTTTAGTCCATGCCTCACTCCACTCGGCAGCTGCCTCGCGGGCTGGGCGTAGATTTATCCTGTACAGCACAAACTCATCCTGAGGCTATGCCCATGCTGGCGACACAAGACCCTTTCGAAGAAGCTGAAAAGCTTCAGCAGCAGCGCGGACACTGGATAACGGCAGGCGTGGAAACCAGAGCCTTTTGGCCCAAGCGGGCACAAGTTCTCTCCTTCGAGGGCATACGGTTCTTGCTCCAGCCTGCAGAGCGCGGTGAACGCGGGGACGCTCTACCCGCTATCGCGCTTCGTACCGATGGTCTAGACCTGACTGACCACCAGTGCAGGGCAGTAATCATGCGGCTCGCAACCGCCATAGCTTGGCGTGAAGGTCAAAAAGTAGAGCTGGTCATGTGGGCCGGTGGGAGTTCTCCTTTCCGATTAGGTATGTCACGAAACAATGCAATTACGGACTACCTTCCAGCTGACAACCTTTGCGCACCTGCCAGCGACGAGGCTCGCAAAGCGCTGGCTTATTATCGGGAGGGCCTGTCCATAGATAACCCCTTTTACTCGTTTCTGGGGTTCTACAAGGCCTTTAGTCGATCATTGCCCAATGGGAAGGAACGCGGGCCCTGGATCGCCGCGGCGCTACCGCGGCTAACCGACAGGGAGGCCATCGAACGAAGAAACGAATTGATACGAGCAGGCGAGGACATTTCAACCTATGTAGCCAACCAAGGTCGTCACGCGATCGCTCACGCTGAGCGGGATGACATTGTTGATCCTGACGATCCCTCCGACCATCAACGAATCATCCAGGACCTTCCTCTCATGCGCCATCTGGCTGAGATTGCCATGGAGGAACGTCTTGAAATTACCCGACCTGACGCTTACCAGAGAGACCACCTCTATGAGCTTGCAGGCTTCAGGGAACTCTTCAACGATGTCGAGCTGGAAGCACTTCGACGTGGAGCGTTGGCGCCAGGTGAGAAGTACGAAGGTCCGGAGCACTACTTCGTCCTTGCCCGTAAGCAAGGCAAATTCTTTCCGTTGGGGAAAATGAAAATGTCCGGGGGCGGGCTACTCGAAGGGAAGCTGGTTATTGATCTCGAAAGTGAGAGCCAGAACGTCCTAGTTCGAATGACGCTCGATTTCGTTAACGAGCGCTTACTGTTCGATCCATTGCGGGATGTAGGTTTCCGCCAGGATCGCAACAGCCGCGCCTCAATTCTGGAGGAACTGGCAGTCCACGCATTTCTCTGGTGCATGTACTGCAATGGTCGAATAGAGGTGTGGGATGAAACGGGGGAACAGCGAATGGCAATGTCGCAACCTTGCATCCTCACGAATATGGATCTGAACCCAGCAGGTCATCAGCGTATGGTAGACGAGCTGACCGCGCTGCTTGATCAATTCCCGCCTGACGAACCCACCGCATGATCCTGTAAAGAAGTCGCCGGTATCGGGCTGTTCTTCCTGGTGCCGCTGGCCGACCTGCTTGAGAACCGTAAGCTGATTCTGCACATGCTCGCTTGTCCAAGTTAGGATTCAGTAACCCATAACCACTGCATGGACGCTCTATGAAACTTGATCGTGATCTACAGCGTAAGCTGCTGGAAGAGTTGCGCGAACACTACCCGGCGCCATTTTTCACTAACCGTATGGACCATCTACACGCTGATCCTCAGCATCTGATGGCAAACGCTGCTTATCTGATCGAGCACGGTTTGGTGGCCGGTGATTTACGGATGACCTCCACAGGTCGTGGCGACTTCTTGCCGACGAAACTTGCACTGACAGCCAACGGATTGGATTTCTTGGAGGATGACGGCGGCCTCACAGCAATTTTGGGCACCCTGACTGTTCGGCTGCACGCTGACAGTGTCCGCGACCTACTTGCCAAGCAGATCGAAGCTTCGGAAATGGAAGACAGCGTTAAGAGCCAGTTGATCGCAGAGGTGAAGGGCTTGCCGGCAAAAGGTTTGGAAGCAATGGTAACCGGGCTCGCTAAAGAGGGACTAGCTCGCTTGCCAAACGCCATTCAGTGGCTGCAAACATCGCTAACTGGTATGCAGTGGTAAAGTCCGAGTCCGGCCAAAACCAGCTGTGGATGAGCTCACCGTTTATCCTTGGCGTCCTCGCGGATGCCATGCGTCAATTGCTCGACCAGAGTAAGTGCTTCAGCCACAGCCTCGCGCTTGATCACCAACCGCTGCCCAGACTTATACCGTGTGTCACCGGTTTTCCGGATGTAATCATCATCGACGACGCCCTGTGTGTGAGCGAGCAGGTGACGCTGTTGGAAGGCCGTTGTCAGTTGTTCCATCTCGACGGCCGTAAGATGCTTATCGTAACCGCGCCCTAGCGCGGCAGCCCAAAGAGCTGAACCCTCGGCAAGGTTCTGAAATGCGTTGCGCCGGATCTTGATTGTCGGCTCTACGCGCGCGTGAAGCGCTTCTGCAATCCTCTGGAATGCCGTCACCGCGTTCTGCAAAGCGCTCTCAACGATTAGACGACACGTGTTCTCAGCAGTGTCTGCATCTGCAATGGCAGCTCTGATGGCATCAACGGCTTCAAGCGACTGCCGGATGCCCTGGGCCGTGAGATCGAAGACAAGTTCCGCAGCGTTTGCCCCGCAAGACGGACAGAAATACGCCGCACCGACAACGGCATACCGACATCCGCATTCACCACAGGTGATCTTGAGACGCATGGGCGCTGCCGCGGCATAGGGGATCGGGACATGCTGAGGTCTGCTGTCCACCTTCATGCTCATCGAGATGAATCCACCCTTGGGCTGCCTCCGATTGAATCTCTGCGCGTCAAGGCGAAGTGCACCGCCTAAAGCCGCTTGAACCTTTGCCAGAGCGACGTCCCGCGCGTGGTTCAGCTGTTCCTGCGTCCACCACTTCTGAGCATCAGCGGTGTGGCCGCAGAACGGACAAAAGACCTCCTCGTCCCTCACCTTGTCCTTCCAATCTGCCATCAGAACCTTGAACTGAGCTAAGCATTCTGGGGCGGGACATTCGCGATCGAAGTAGTTGTCATCGTCTGCGGAGATGGCGACGGTAGATTTTTCGTCGCCAAGCTTTTTCAGTGCGCGAATTGTTTCTTCAAACATAGCCAGTCTCCCTGCAGAGGCACCGTGAGTAAGCATTTCATCCCATCCAAGCTAGCATCGCCGCATCCCCCGAGCCATTTTCCTAGCCGCCTCTAAATGCCTTACCACATTGTTGCGGAGGGGGATTCACTGGGAGCCACATCGTTTTTTATGCAGACACATCCGCAGATATCCCGCAATGAAGAAAAACCACGTCGAACTACTACTTTGGGTAGGAAGCTGCCTCCGGTGAGAGGCGGCTATTGGCCGGAAACGGACATTCAAGGCAGGAAAAATCGACCCTCAGTGAAGCGTAGGGAAACGCTCTTTCACCAATGCCTGAGCCTGGTAGGCCAACTGGTCGAGCAGGCGGTCGCGTTTGTTCTCGGCGTCGCTCATGGCCTTCTTGCCGCGTTGCTGCAGCAGGTAGGCGTGGATCTGCCGCACTTCCCTGGATTGGTAGATCGGGGCCAGGTCCTGTACCGCCACCATGCCGTCCGAGCGGTGGTCGCGGGTGTTCAGCAGCACCTGCGGCCCCTGCGCCGCCAGTACCTGGAAGCCCAGCGACTCGAAGACCGGCACCTTGCCCGCTACGCAGGCCAGCTCGGCGTGGGGCCGGTGCTCGACCATCTGCCGCAACATGGCCCGGGCAATGCCGCGGCGGCGGTGGCTGGCCTTGACGGCCAGGTAGGCCAGCGTGCAGGCCTCGGCGTCATCCAGGCTCGGCAGGTACAGGGCAAAACCCAGCACCTGGGAGGGATCGTCGTCATCCAGGGCCAGGATCAGCCGCGCGGGGCTCTCCGGGGTGCCGTTCATGGCCTGCAGGTACAGGTGTACCTCGTAGCCGATCACGTACTGGTACAGCTGATAGAGCGGATTGCTGGGCGTCAGCGGCACCGGGCTGATGTCGCTGAAGTAGTCCACCACCATCTGCAGAACCTGGCTCTTCAGGGATTCGGGTGGCGATGTGTCGAGGTTTGCAAGGGTGAACATCTGAAGCTGGCTCCGGGCATGCCCGATCGGGAAATCGGCGTTGGCGCCATTGTAACGCCCGCGGGCAGCCGGCGTTCTCGCCGTATCTGCGTGGGCGCTCAACGAAGGGGAGGGCGGATCGATTGTTGCCGTTGGTTTTCGGCTCGAGTCAGTCGGTGGGATCCGGCAGACACCGGCCAGGAGCGGACACGCCCTTTCTTTGCGCTGCCTTCAGTGATCTACCTCAACACTGGCCCAGCCCGGATCCTGCAAAGTGCTTTTTCACTCTCCTGGAGAACCCTCATGTTTCCCGAATTCCGCGAAAAGATTTCCCGCCTCAAGACCGAGGATCCGCATTTTGCAAAGCTCTTCCATAGCCACAACGATCTCGACCAGGAGATCAAGAACATGGAAGCTGGCATCACTCCCGCAACCCACGACACCATCGAGTCGCTGAAGAAGCAGAAGCTGCAGCTCAAGGACGAACTCTACGAAATTCTGCGCAAGAAAGACGGCTGCCAATGTGGACATGGCTGCGGCGGTTGATTAGCCCTGGGGCATAGATCTCGGCCTTCGATGCAACGGCAGAAATGCCGTGCACATATGTAACGCCCGCGGGTATCCGGCGTTCTCGCCGTACCTGCGTGGGCGCTCAACGAAGGGGAGGGCGAATCGATTGTCGACGTTGGTTTTCGACCTGCAGCGGACGTTCAGGCCTGGCAGCGGAGCCCTTCAAAGCGAAGCATCGCCTGCCGTGCATCGTCGAGAACTTCATCGAAGATGGCTTCCACCGGCTGTACGGCATCGGCAAATACCACTGACGGGCCATAGTCGAGCATGCCAAGGCTACTGTCGCCGGTCAGGTATGCCTGGGTGGTCAGCGCCCCCATGACATGCGGGCGGTAGCGTTCGAAGTCGCTGGTCCCCGTCGCATCCAGGGCTGCAACTGCTTTTGCGCTTTCGTTGTTCAGCACCCTGTGATGCTGTCGCAGCCCGGTCTTTACAATGACGCTATCGGTACCATCGCTTTCAACCAGCAGATCCTTGTATTGGCGGTGGATCCACAGTTCCTCGGAGACCAGCATCCTCGAACCCATCAGGACGGCGTCCGCCCCCATCATGAGCGTGGCAGCCAACTGGCGGCCGGTTCCCATTCCTCCGCCAATCACCAGCGGAATGGATATCTCTTTTGAGGCATGGGGCGCCTGGACCATGCTGCTGATGCCATAAGTACCCGGATGGCCTCCACAGTCATTGCCGACGACGATCACTGCATCCACGCCAAGCCGTTCAGCCGAACGCGCGTAACGGACCGCGGGAACCTTGTGCAGCACCTTGATACCCGCATCCCGCAGGGCTGGAAGAATACCTTCGGGACTTGCGCCAGAAGTCTCGACGCAGAGGGCATCCTCTTCCGCGAGAATCTTCACTTGCTCCTGCAGGCGATCAGCCGCCTTGGCTTGCCCTGAAATGTAGAGGTTCACGCCGAACCGCTTTCCGCAAGTCAGCTGGCGGCACTTCCGAAGCTGCTCACGAAATTCTTCCGGATCAGGGAAGCCGGCGGCAACGATGAATCCCATTCCGCCGGCGTTGACTACAGCCGCGACATAGGTCGCGTCGGAGAGACCAGGCCCCATGCCTCCGCAAAGGATGGGATGGCGAATGCCGAGCATTTCAGTGATACGGGTCTTGAACAATGGGCTTTGCATGGGAGCACTCCAGTTCATTCACGACACGGGGCGGGCAAGCCGAGCCGGGCAAAGGAAATCGACCCCACAGGGTGGTGCCGCGCAGAGCCGGAAGGTTGCGATCTTATAACTGAACAATTGTTCAGCAGTAAAGTGCCCTGCGACGCCAATCGACCCAAAAAGGATGCGCAAGACACTCCTCGCACATCCTCCATGGCCTGGACCCAGCCCGTCAGGTACCTGTCTTGATCCTGGTCCACATGCGGGTACGCACGCGCTCGAGCCGCAGGGGCAGGGTTTCCAGCGGGTACAGGGTGCTCATGACTTCCTTGGACGGGTACAGCGCCGGGTTGTCGCGCAGCTGGGCGTCGATCAGGGCGGTGGCGTCCTTGTTGCCGTTGGGGTAGCCCACGTAGTTGGAGTTCCTGGCGGTGATCTCCGGGCGCAGGATGTAGTCCATGAAGGCGTAGCCCTGTTGCGGGTGAGGCGCGTCCTTCAGCAGCACCATGTTGTTCACCCACACCGGCGCGCCCTGGCGGGGGATGCTGTAGGCGATCCTGATGCCGTTGTGGGCGCGCTCGGCGGTCTGCTTGGCGCCGTAGACCGAACCTCCCCAGCCGACCACGGCGCAGATGTTGCCGTTGGCCAGGTCGGAGGGGAATTTCGAGGAGTCGAAGTAGCGGACATAGGGGCGGATGTCGCGCAGCAGCGCCTCGGCCTTCTTGTAGTCGTCGGGGTTCTTGCTGTTGGGCGGCAGCCCCAGGTAGTGCAGGGCGATGGGGATGATCTCCACCGGCGCGTCGAGCATGGCCACGCCGCACTCGCTCAGCTTGCTGATGTTTTCCTTCCTGAAGATCAGGTCCCAGGAGTCCACCGGGGCATCGGGCCCCAGCCGTTGCGCGACCTTGTCCAGGTTGTAGCCGATGCCGGTGGTGCCCCACATGTACGGTACCGCGTAACGGTTGCCCGGATCGTTCACCTGCAGCTTGCGCAGCACTTCGGCGTCCAGGTGCGGCCAGTTGCCCAGTTGCGAGCGGTCCAGCTCCTGCAGCACGCCGGCCTTGGCGAAGTTGGGGATCAGGTCGTCCGGGATGATGACCACGTCGTAGCCGCTGCGGCCGGCCATCAGCTTGCTTTCCATCACCTCGGCATCGTCGAAGACGTCCTGGACCAGCGTGGTGCCGGTGGCGGCCTGGAACTCCTTGGCGGTTTCCGGGGCGAGGAAGTCGGACCAGTTGTACAGGTGCACGGTCGGCGGCTCGGCATGGGCATTGCCCAGCGCGAGCAGGGAGGCCAGGCCGAGCGAGAAAAGACGCAGGTGTTTCATGGGGGCTCCTGGCCGGCCTGTCCCAGGGGAGACGGCCGGCGGTGTGCTTTTGTTGGCAGGTAGCGAAAGGTGCTGGTGAGGTCAGGGAATCAGCAGTTCATGACGCCCATCGGCGTGCTCGATGCGTTCCCCGGGCAGGCGGAAGCGCTTTTCCGCGTGGTAGTCGTAGAGTCCGCGGGCGCTGGCGACCTGGCTGAAGTCCAGCTCGACGAAGTGCCGGCACTCGCGGTTGCCGGCCTCGAACAGGGTATGGCCGAAGGGGTCGACCACCGCGCTGCAGCCGGCGAAGGTGATGGCGTCCTCGCCTTCGCCCACGCGGTTCACCACCACGGCGAACACCTGGTTCTCCTGGGCGCGGGCGGCGATCGAGGTGCGGTGCACGTGGCCGAAGGGCTCCATGTTGCCGTCGCTGACCAGGATCAGCTCGGCGCCCAGCTCGGCCAGGGCGCGGGCGCTTTCGGGGAACTCGCTGTCGTAGCAGATCAGCAGGCCGATGCGCACGCCGCGCCATTGCAGCGTGGCGAAGCGGTCGCCAGGCAGCACCAGGCCCGGCTCGGAGACCCACAGATGGGTCTTGCGGTAGCTCAGCAGCAGGCCCTCGGGGGCGACGAATACCGTGGTGTTGTAGAACTTGCCGCCGTCGTTCTCGATCAACCCGACGACCACTGCCACGCCGCGCTCCCGTGCGGCACGCTGTACCGCCTGCAGGCTCGGGCCATCCAGCGGTTCGGCGTTGCCGGCGATGTTCTGCGCGTTGAGGAAGCCGGTGATCTGCGCCTCGGGGAACACCACGATGTCCGTGTCCGGCGAGCAGCCGGCGATGGCCTGCAGGATGCGGTGGAGGTTGTACGGGGTGTCGCCGTCGCGGGCGGCTTGTTGCACGAGTTCAAGCTTCATTGTTCGGACCTTGTTGATGAACCGGGGCCACAGTGGGAAAGTCGGGGACTTTTCCGAGGGGCCGCTGCAAGTATGCGAACCGCCACCGAATTTCCTATTCCGCCGATTGATTAACCCCGGGGGTACCCGCATGAACCTGACGCTCCTGGACGTGGGCTGGCACCGGGCCTTCGGGCAACTGGCCGAACGCCTCGACCAGCCCGATTTCTGGCGCGCCATGGCCCAGGTGCTGGGCGACCACATGGCGCTGGGCAGCTGGGTGGCGCTGCTGTTCAGCGACGACCGCCCGCGGATATTCGCCGAAAGCCCCTACGAGGGCGGCGGTCCCGACCCGCTGTTCCACGACTACGTGCAGGGCCTGTACCTGCTCGACCCCTTCTACGTCGCCAACCGCGAGAAGCCGGCAAGCGGCCTGTTCCGCCTCTGCGAGGTGGCCCCGGAATGCTTCCGCGACACGGAATACTACCGGCTGTACTTCACCCACAACGTGGTCGAGGACGAGGTGCAGTACAACGTTGCCCTCGATGGGGAGCGCAGCCTGTGCCTGTCGCTGGGCAGCCGCTCGCGCTTCGAGCCGCAGCAGATCGCGCTGCTCGAGCTGATACGCCCCTGGGTCTGCGCGCTGATGCGCCAGCGCCTGTTCTTCGAGGCCGGCGTCAACGAGCCGCCCTCACGGCCAAGCGAACGCTGGCAGGGCAACCTGGAGCAGATGATGGCGCGCCTGGGCACGCCCCTGACCGCCCGGGAACTGGACGTCATCCGGCTCGTCCTCAGCGGCTGCTCCAACAAGGAGGCGGCGGCGAAGCTCGACATTTCCGCCGAGACCGTGAAGGTCCACCGGCGGCACGTCTACGCCAAGCTCAAGATCAAGTCGCAGTCGGACCTCTTCAAGATCTTCCATAACGCGCAGAGCACTCGCTAGCCCGGGCCGATAGCGGAGGGGCACAACGGCGGCTATCGGCTGTACTTGCCTGGGCCGCCAGGCATTCGAGAGGCGATGGATAGATTGCGGGGCAATCCCATTTTTCCGTGGTGGACGCCATGAGCACCGGTCGACGACGCCGAACCTCGACAACCGGTTCGACAAGGGCTGCCACCAAACCGTCGGCACTTCCGCCAACGGCAACCTCCACGGTGAACCGCGCAAGCCGGTGCTGGCCGTGCATGGCAAGTTCCGAGGAGGGCAGTTGCCTGGGTGGGGCCGGCGTCAAGGATCGTTTCCGAGCCTCAGCGGACATTCCTTCGAAGCTTCGATTTCTTCATGGCGGATTGCTGGGTCGTTAAAAGCGGAAGTCGAGCGTCATGCCCAGCGCGAGCTTAGAGCTGTGCCTCCAGCGCCGCACGGTGTCGCGGGTGGGCGATTTCCAGCATGCATGCCACTCTTTCCCGAATAGTCTTGCCACGTAAGTCGGCGACGCCGAATTCGGTGACGATCAACCCGGCGTCACTGCGCGGGATGGTGGCGGGGCCGTTGAGTCGGGCGACGATGCGGCTGCCGCTGCCTGCGGTGGAGGGCAGGGCGATGATGGGCAGGCCGCCTTTGGCGCGAGCAGCGCCGCGCAGGAAGTCCAAGGCGCCGCCCACGGCGCCGACGTAGCTGCCGGCGGCGACTTCCGAGTTGATCTGGCCGGTGAGGTCGACCTCCACGGCGGAGTTGATCGCCACGAAGCGGTCCAGGCTGGCGAGCACGTCCGCGTCGTGGGTATAGGCGGTAGAGCGCAACTGGATGGCCGGGTTGTCGTGGGCGTAGTCGTGGATCACCCGGCTGCCCAATAGCACCCCGCCTACGCTGGCATGCCGGTCGCGGCTCTTGCAGGCGTTGGTGATCACGCCGGCCTGCATCAGTTGCGCGACGCTGTCGCCCAGGCTGCCCGAATGCACACCCAGGTCGCGATGGGCGCGCAGGGCGCCGAGCACCGCGTCGGGGATGGCGCCGATGCCGATCTGCAAGGTGGCGCCGTCGTCGATCAGCTCGGCTATGTGCGCGGCGATACGGGTGTCCGCTTCGCGGATGCGCGCCGGGGGATTTTCCAGTGGGGGCCGGTCGGTGTGCAGGATGGCATCGAGGTCTGCCTCGCCCAGTGTGCGTTCGCCGAAGGTGCGTGGTGCCTACATGTACAACTTCCGCCACATCACCAGGGGAACAGGCGCGAGCGAGGGCGTGGAAGCCGGTGGGGAACTGCACATGCTGACAGTTGGCTTCGGCTACAGGTTCTAGCGATCCGCTTCGTTTCATGGACATCGGTGGATCGCACCGATGAACAGGAAGACCGCCGGCAGGAGGCCGGCGGGGCGGCGCAACCCACCAGGTTCGACGCTGGAAACCATGCCAGGCCGGCATGTCATCGCCCGGTGCCACGACCGCCGGGCGATGCTCTTCGCCTTCATCGGGGCCCTGCCACAAGCGGGGCCTTTCTCATGCCATCTTGCCCCTGACGCGGTACGGAGCCTGGCTGGCCACGCCGCATCATGGCAGGCTGGTTCCCTTCATGCCGCAACCAGGGAGTGGCCTCATGAGCTTCGATTGGCACAGCCAGCCGATCACCCGGCAGACCCCGGTCGGCCCGGGCTACCGCAACACCCAGAACGTCCGCCGCTTCCTGCGCGAGCAGTGCGGCGAGGGCTTCCGTTTCGATCGCGCCTTCATGGCCTGGATACGCAGCGGCGCCCCGGCGACCATGGGCGAGGTGGTGGACGAATGGCTGCGGCGGCGCGGCCCGTAAAAGGCTGCCGCAGGAGAGCTGCCCGGCGATAACCGACCTGGTCTGCCGCAGTACCCGGCTCAGTCCAGCCAGCTGTGCCAGGCGAGTCGCACCGCGCCGTCGCGCAGCGGCAGTACGGTGAGGTTGTCCGTGCCGCGCAGTTCCGTCAGCACCCGTTCCCAGGCCTTGGCGTCGTCGCCGGGGACGCGCTGCAGGGTCAGGCCGGGGCGCTGGCGGGCGTCATGGGCGGCGATCTGGGCGTTAACACGGGCAGCGAGTTGCTGGTAGGTGTCGGCGTGCATGGTGTCCCCCTGGTGTCTGGGAAGTGGCTGACGGGTACTGTGGAAAATACTGTATGCACATACAGTATTCCTGTAAAGCCTCTCCTGCGACGAAGGGATGGCCGGCATGGGCGGCGTCTACATCGCTGGTGCGGTGCCGGGGATGGCGAAATGCACCAGGGTGGTGACGTGGCTATCGGAAGCGGGAACAGCCAGCCGCTCTGGATCGAAGGCGCTCCCGGGTTGCATTCTTCCCGCCGACGGCCTAAAAGCGTGTCCCTTCAGCATGCCGCCGCTCCCGAGCGGCGGCCGGGTTCGGACGAAAAGAGGAAGCCAGCGCCATGACAGCGGTCAGCACCCGCGAACACTGGATCGATACCCCGCACGGCCGGCTCTTCGCCCGGCGCTGGACGCCGGCCGGGATCACCGTGGCGGCGCCCATCGTGCTGTTCCACGATTCCCTGGGCTGTGTGGCGCTGTGGCGGGAGTTCCCCGGGCAACTGGCCCGGGCCAGCGGGCGCGAGGTGATCGCCTATGACCGCCTGGGCTTCGGCCAGTCCGATGCCCATCCGGCGCTGCTGTCGCGGTGGTTCGTCGAGGACGAGGCGCAGCAGGGCTTCGCCGCGCTGCGCGAGCAACTGGGCCTGGAGCGTTTCGTCGCCTTCGGCCACAGCGTCGGTGGCGGCATGGCGGTGGGCTGCGCGGCGGCCTTCGGCCCGGCCTGCGAGGCGCTGGTGCTGGAGTCGGCCCAGGCCTTCGTCGAGGATCGCACCCTGGAAGGTATCCGTGCCGCCGAGCGTGACTTCGCCCGGCCGGGCGAACTGGATCGCCTGGCGAAATACCATGGCGACAAGGCCCACTGGGTGCTGCGGGCCTGGGTGGATACCTGGCTGTCGCCGGCCTTCGCCGACTGGAACCTGGATGCCCAGCTGGCGCGCCTGCAATGCCCGCTGCTGTGCCTGCACGGCGAGCAGGACGAGTTCGGCTCGGCCCGCCACCCCGAGCGCTTCGTCGCCCACGCCGCCGGGCCAGCCAGCATGAAGCTGCTGGCGGACTGCGGCCACGTTCCGCATCGGCAGAAGGCCGACGAGGTGTTGGCGCAGGTGTGCGCCTTCCTGGGTTGAGGAACCTGCCTACCGTCGCCCCAGAGCCTTCGCGAGCCCCCGCCGTTGCGTTACAGGCCGCGCCAGCCGCGGGCTGTGGCGAAATCAATGGGAATGATCGGGGCACGGGGCGGTCTACAGACCCTGTGTAGCCGGCCGGCTGCCGCGAATCGTCGCGGCGCGCCAGGTGCCGGCGAGTGAGGTCGATATGCGCTGGACAGTCAGGGTAGCGTGCATCGTCGCCTTGCTGTTCGGCGCCCCGGCATTCGCCGGGCCGGCCGCTCAGAAGGCTGCGGTGGCGGAGAACAAGGCCGAGGTGCTCGAGGAACAGGCGGCCGAGCAGGGGGCGACCGGGACGGCCGCCCAGGTCAAGCCCATCACCCGCAGTGAGGCCCGCGCCGTGGACCCGGCCGGGGAAGCGCCGCTGGACGACGCCATCACCTGCCTGGCTCGCTCCGTCTACTGGGAGGCCAAGGGCGCCTCGCGCGGGGACATGGAAGCGGTGGCCAACGTGGTGATGAACCGGGTGGCCAGCAAGGACTTCCCGGACACCGTCTGCGCCGTGGTCAAGCAGGGCTCGGAGAGCAAGAGCTGCCAGTTCTCCTGGTGGTGCGACGGGCGTCCCGACCAGGTGGTGGAGGAAAAACGCTACGACCTGGCCCGCGACATCGCCCGCCAGGCGCTCAACCGCCAACTGCGCGACCGTACCGATGGCGCGCTGTACTTCCACGACCGCCATGTCAGGCCGTCCTGGGCGAGAACCTACCTGAGGACGGCGCGCACCGAGCACTTCCTGTTCTACAAGCCGCGCCTGGACGGCGAGCCGATAGCTCGCCGCGGGGCAGGGCGGCGGCCGTGAACGGGAGCGGCGGTGATGCCGGGGAGCGGAGTTTGTCTGCGATAGCCGGAGGTATCGGCGTGATTCGCGGATAAGATCCGCTCCTACGCCGCCATTCCCATGTAGGAGCGCGCCCTGCGCGCGAATCGCGGGCAGGGCCCGCTCCTACAGGGAGGCACGGTGCAAGGGGCCAAACCGTAGGAGCGGATCTTATCCGCGATCCGGCCGGCAGGCCGGCGTGTATCGCTGACCGCGGATCAGGGTACGAGCGAGCACGGCCTCTCGTAGGCGCGAGCAAGCTCGCGCCTACGAAGAGCAGCCTGCAAGACATTTGCTCCTGGCGTTACATGGAGTACTTGACGCTGAACATCAGGTTGCGCGGCTCGCCGTAGTTCAGGTTGCCGAAGCTGATGCCGCTGTAATAGTACTTGTCGAAGATGTTGTTGAAGTTGACGCGGGTGTCGATGTTCTCGCTGACCCTGTAGCCGAGCATGGCGTCGACCACGGTGTAGCCGCCCTGCTGGAAGCCGGTCTCGTTGTCCTCGGTCTTGCTCTGGGTGGTCAGGTTGCCGCCCACGCGCCACTTGTGCAGGTCGCCCGGCAGGTTGTAGGTGGTGGCCAGCTTGAACAGGTGGCGCGGCTTGCTCGGGTCGAAGGGCTTGCCGACGTTGGATTCGTCGGCGTCGTGCTTGTACTTGGCGTCGACGTAGGTGTAGCCCGCCATCGCCTGCCAGTTGTCGGTCAGCGCGCCACTCAGCTCCAGGTCCACGCCCTGGCTGCGCACCTTGCCGGAAGCGCGCTGGCAGTAGTCGAAGGAGCTGGGGTTGGCCGGGCACGGGTTGGGGCTGCTGGTGTCGTCGGTGGCGCGGTTTTCCTGGTCCACCTGGAACAGCGCGATCTGCGAGTTCAGCGCACCGCCGAAGTGCTCGCCCTTCAGGCCGATCTCGTAGTTCTTGCCGGTGATGGGGGTGAGCACGTTGCCGCTGGCGTCCAGCGTGTCCTGCGGTTTGAAGATGTCGGTGTAGCTGGCGTAGACCGAGTAGGTTTCGTTGAGGTCGTAGATCACCCCGGCGTAGCGGGTGACCTTGCGGGTGACCTTGAACACGTCGGTGTCGCCGTGGGCGTCGGCCTCGTACCAGTCCAGGCGGCCGCCGAGGATCACCTTCAGCGGGTCGGCGATGTTCAGGCGGGTGGTGACGTAGGTGCCTTTCTGCTCCTGGTCGAGCTTCATGCCCCACAGGTTCATGTCGATGTTCGGCTTGAGGGTCGAGGTCGGGTCCCACTGGGTCGGGTCCATCGCGCCCAGGGGCGTGCCGTCCTTCTTGAACAGGTCGCCCCAGCCGCCGTGGCCGTCGAAGCGTTCCTGGCGGTAGCTGGCGCCCACCACCAGCTCGTGCTCGCGGCCCAGCAACTGGAAGGGGCCGTTGGCGAAGGCGTCGTAGCTTTCGTGGTCGTCGGTGTAGTCGTACTTGCCGGCGCCCTGGGTCATGGTCGGGCAGTCGTAGGTGTAGTAGCAGCTGTTGTACAGGCCGAGCATGTTGATGCGCGCCCATAGCTTGTCGGCCGCCAGCTTCATCTGCCAGCCGTTGTCGAAGCGGTGCGTCAGGTCGCTGAACAGGTGGGTGGTCTTGGTATCCCAGTAGGACCAGTCGGCGCCGTAGTAGTCGGAGCGCTTGAGGTCCAGGTGGCGGCCGCCCAGCGGAGCGGGCAGGCCCACCCAGTTGTCGTTGCGGTTGTCGTCCTGGTAGGAGGCGCCGATGGCCAGGGTGGTGTCCGGGCTCAGGTCGGCCTCGGTGATGCCGTAGAGCACGCCGCGCTCGCTGCTGACGTAGTCCTGGAAGCTGTCCTTGGTCTGGTAGGCCATCACGGCGCGGCCGCGGAGGGTGCCTTCGCTGTTCAGCGGGCCGGAGACGTCGGCCTCGCTGCGGTAGCGGTCCCAGGTGCCGGCGCTGCCTTCCAGGCTCATGTGGAAGTCCTGGGTCGGGCGCTTGCGCACCATGTTGATGGCCGCCGCCGGGTTGCCGGCGCCCTGCATCAGGCCGGTGGCGCCGCGCACCACTTCGACGCGGTCGAACATCGCAAGGTCCGCCGCGGAGATCACGTCCTGGGTGTAGGTGGAGATGCTGGTGGGCAGGCCGTCGTACATGATGTTGTCGACGTCGAAGCCGCGCGAGGCATAGCTCACCCGCGCCGGGCCGTACTGCTGCACGGTCAGGCCGGTAACGCCCTTCACCGCGTCGTTGAGGTCGTTCATGCCCTGGTCGTCCATGCGCTGGCGCGTCACCACGCTGACCGACTGCGGCGTCTCGCGGATCGACATGGGGATCTTGGTCGAGGTGCGCATGGCCTTGGTGGTGTAGGAACCACTGCCTTCGGTGGTGGCGGCCGCGGCGGCGTCCTGGGTGCCGAGCACCTCGGTGGCGCCGAGGTCCACGCGGTCATCCTTGGCCGCGGCCTGGATAGCCAGGGGGAGGGTGGAGAGGCCTAGCAGCAGGGCGCTGGATACTACTTGTCTCATTTTGCAGAGTCCTGGTCGGATGAAAGCCGCATGAGGCCGTGGCAGGGGCCGGCTGCGATTCTTGTTTACGTAGGAAATCGGAGAGGGATTTCTCCGTCGGCAAAATGGTATGTAAGGGTAAATATGTTGTAAATAAAAATAATTAGCATTTACAAACTATCGCCGAGCAGCCGCTGAGAGGGGCGTTTCCGGCGACGGATAATCGCGGACGGAGTCCGCTCCTACGTCACTGGCTGGCAGCGCTCTTCATGGGATGGGCTGAGCCTTGGCGAAACCCATGCGGCCATGGCGATGGGAGGAGCCCTGTAGGAGCGCGCCCCGCGCGCGATTCGCGGGCAGGGCCCGCTCCTACAGATCACTGTGAGGCACGGTATCTCCCGCATCCGTAGGAGCGAACTCCGTCCGCGATTGGCCCCGGCAGCGCGAATCGTCGGGCATCGGTGTTCCGGATGGCGGCGGATAACCGCGAACGGTTATTCGCCCTACGCGCGAGCCTGATAGGCGTGTCAGAGGCGTGATGTTCCCTGCGACCGGGCTTTCATTTCCTGCTGAAGGGGAACGTCGTAGGAGCTTGGCGTGGGGCAGGGCGGCTGCTCAGAGCAAGGTCGCGCGTGGCCTGGCGAGCTCGAAGCGATACTCGGTGCGGAACTTGATGGGCGTGTCTTTCAGCGGGGCCGATACGCCGGACACATGAGCTCTCAGCGCGGCGCGCCTGACTGCCTCGGCGAGTTGATCGTCGGGGCTCTGCACGATATCGACGGCGGTGGGGCCCCGGTAGCGCCGGAAGTGCGCAAAGCGTGGCCAGGGCGAGCGTCTTTTTGCCGTTCATCGTCCGTTCGTCATCCTTGTTTCGATGCCGTCCCGTATCAGGCAGAGCCGACGTCTGCGCGCCGGCCCTGCCCGTGCCCCGTCAGCCTTGCGCCAGCGGCGGGGTGCGCGGCGGGATCATGCGGCGCTTGCCGGTCGACTCGAAGGCCGCGGCGTAGCGCAGCAGGGCCGAGTCGTCGTAGGCGCGGCCGGCGAAGGTCAGGCCCACCGGCATGCCGATGTCCGCCATCACGCCCATGGGCACCGTCACCGTGGGCACGCCCAGGTGGCGGATGGCGAGGTTGCCGTTGGCCACCCACACGCCGTTGCTCCAGGCGATGTCGGCGGATGCCGGGTTGACGTCGGCGTCCGCCGGGCCCACGTCGGCCACGGTGGGGAAGAGCACGGCGTCGAGGCCGAGCTGGTCCATCCAGTCTTCCAGGTCGAGCTTGCGCGTCTTCTCCAGGCCGCGCAGGCCGTCGGGCAGGCTGGCGATCTGGTCCCAGGGCCTGATGCCGCGCTGGGCCATGCGCACGTACTCGTCCATGCCGGCGGCGAGGTCGCCCTCGCGGTTGGGCAGGGTGCCGGGGTCGTGGGGGAAGATCAGCTCGCCCCGCACGTCGGCCAGGCGGTTCAGCCCGGGATCGCCGTTGGCCCGCAGGAAGTCGTCGAAGGCCCAGCCGCTGAGCTCCCAGAGCTCGTCGTGGAGGAACTGCTCGGACACCAGGCCGCGGTTGAACACGGTCGGCGCGCCGGGGCGGTCGCCCTCGCAGTTGGAGACCAGCGGGAAGTCCACCTCGACCACTTCGGCGCCGGCCGCCTCCAGGGCCTTGCGGGCTTGCTCCCAGAGGGCGATCACCGAGGGCCGGGTATCGATGCGTTGCCCGGTGGGGCCGCCGATGCCGGGGTGCTCGCTGGTGCCGGCCGCGTCATCCTTGTTGATGAACATGCATGGCACGCCGAGGCGCTTGCCGGCCAGGGCGTCGGCCTTGGCGGCCAGTTCCAGGTAGGACGCCGGGCGTACCGAGGCGACGCCGGGGATCGGCACCCAGGGCTGCAGTCGCCAAAGGTCGCCGCGCTTGTCGGCATCCTCGGCCACCACCACGTCCAGCACTTCCAGCAGGTCGGCCATGGTCCGGGCGTAGGGCACCACCACGTCCATGGTCGGCGTCAGCGGCCAGTTGCCGCGCACCGAGATCACCCCGCGCGAGGGGGTGTAGGCGCACAGGCCGTTGTTCGAGGCCGGGCCGCGGCCGCTGGACCAGGTCTCCTCGGCCAGGCCGAAGGCGGAGAAGCTGGCCGCGGTGGCCGTGCCCGCGCCGTTGGACGAGCCGGAGGCGAAGGGCGCGGTGAGGTAGGCGGCGTTGTAGGGGCTTTCGGCGCGGCCGTAGACGCCGCGCTGCATGCCACCGTTGGCCATGGGCGGCATGTTGGTCTTGCCCAGGCAGATGGCGCCGGCGGCGCGCAGGCGCTCGATGGTGAAGGCGTCGCGGTAGGCCACCAGGTCCTTGAAGGCGGGGCTGCCGGAGGCCGCGGTCAGGCCTTTCACCAGGTAGCTGTCTTTGGCGGTGTAGGGGATGCCATCCAGCGGGCCCAGTGTCTCGCCACGGGCGCGGCGGGCGTCGGATGCTTCGGCCTCCGCCAGCGCATCGGGGTTGCGTACCACGACCGCGTTCAGGGCGGTGGGGGTGTCGGCGCCATCGTAGGCGTCGATCCGCGCGAGATAGGCCTCGACCAGCTCGACCGCGGTGGTGCGGCCGGATTCGAGCGCGTCGCGCAGCTCGGCAATGGAAATCTCGGTTACCTCGATCATGCTGTCACCGCCGCTTGCAGGTGGGTGGTCGCGAAATCGGCTTTCATACTGTCCTCGTTCACTTCTTGTTCGCTGCCCCGGCGTCCGGGGTGGGCCGCCGGGCACCGGGCCGGGGGCAGTTGAGCAGTGTATCAGTTCGCCCGGGAGGCGGCTGGGGCCGGCGGCGGCCGTCATCCACTCGTGTCCCCGCGCCCACCTGCAGTACCCTGGCCACCCGCTTTGTGAACGAGAACACCGCGATGCCCGAAGACGACCGCAACCCGTTGCTGATCGATGGCCCGGCCGGGAAGATCCAGCTGCTGATCGACGCCCCCACAGGTCCGGCCCGCGGCGTGGCGATGATCAGCCACCCGCAACCGCTGCTCGGCGGCAGCCCGCGGCACCTGGTGCCGCTGACCCTGGCGCGGCGCCTGAGCAAGGCCGGCTGGCTGGCGGTGCGGCCGAGCTTCCGCGGGGTGGACGGCACCGAGGGCGAGTACGCCGAGGGCATCGGCGAGGCGCAGGACAGCCAGGTGGTGGCCGCTTACCTGCGCGAACGCTACCCGGACCTGCCGCTGGCGCTGGTGGGCTTTTCCTTCGGCGCCTACGTGTTCGCCCGCACCGCCCGCGACCTGGCGCAGCCACCCGCGGCCACGGTACTGATGGGGTTGCCGGTGGGTACGGTGCCCGGCGCCCGCCACTACGAGCCCATGGCGCTGCC